>NZ_JAFAVR010000185.1 GCF_019242355.1 Sphingomonas sp.
GAGGCGCTTTATGCCGATATGGGCCATTTCGGGCGCAAGCCGATCACAGCGGCTTGGCTATACATCGTGCTTCCGGCGCTGGTGTTGAACTATCTTGGCCAGGCGGCGATGCTGATCCATCGCCCCGAGTTCGTGGACAATCCCTTCTTCCGGATGGTCCCGCCATCACTCACGGTTCCGCTCCTCGTGATCGCCACGTTGGCGACGATCATCGCAAGCCAGGCCGTAATCTCCGGCGCCTATTCCGTCACTCACCAGGCGATCCAGCTCGGATTCTTGCCGCGGATGCGGATCCTTCACACGTCGTCGAAGGCGATCGGCCAGATCTACTTGCCGACCGTCAACTGGGCGCTTGCCGTCATGGTCGCACTACTGGTGATCGCGTTCGAGCATTCGTCGGCGATGCTCCCCGCTTACGGGCTCGCGGTGGTGGGCACGATGCTGATCACGACGCTGATGCAATATGTCGTGGTGTTCAAAATCTGGAAGCGACCCTCGTGGCAGGCTGGCCCCGGCCTTCTGTTCTTCATCACCATCGACGCCATTTTCCTCGCGTCCGGCCTCGACAAGCTAGTCGAAGGTGCGTGGTTTCCGCTCCTCGTGGGCCTGATCATCTTCACTTTGCTGACGACCTGGTCGACCGGCCGGCGGCTGATGCGATCGCGGATGGAGCAGGACACCGTCCCCCTCGACATCTTCATCAAGTCCGTCGCGTCGGTGCACAGGGTGCGCGGAACGTCGGTGTTCCTGTCGACCTCGGCGGACAGCATCCCGTCCGCGCTGCTTCACAACCTCAAGCACAACCAGGTGCTTCACGAGCGGGTGCTGATCCTGAACGTCAAGGTCGAGGACGTGCCGCACGTGCCGCCGCCGAAGCGGATGGAGGTGCACGACGCTTCGAAGGGCTTCTATCGCGTGATCCTCCACTACGGATTTATCGATGAGGTCGATGTGCCCGCCGACCTTTCGCGCATCGAGACCTGCGGCGGCGGCTTCCACATGATGAGCACGAGCTTTTTCCTTGGCCGCCAGAAGCTGATCGCCGCCAGGGAAGCGCCGGGCATGGCCCTGTGGCGGGAGAAACTGTTCGCCGCGATGATGAAGAGCAGCGAAAGCGCGATGGAGTTCTTCAAGCTGCCGACCAACCGCGTGATCGAGCTCGGCAGTCAGCTCCGCATATGAGCCCGCTCCTCGCCCTCGCGGCGACAGCAGCGGCGCAGCTGCCGCCGATCTGCACCGATCGTCCCAGCAAAGCCAATGCCGTCTGCACCGTACCTGCCGGGCATTGGCAGGTCGAAGCAAGCATCGCGGACTGGACGCTGACCAAGGCCGGAGGAACGCGAACCACTGTGCTGGCGATTGCTCCGACGACCGTGAAATATGGTCTTACTGATCATTCCGATCTGGAGCTCACCGTCGTTCCGTTCGCGCGTTCGCAAACAACCGGCGAGCCGTCATTTTCCGGCGCAGGCGACCTGCTCGTGCGCTACAAGCAGCGGCTGACACACGATAGCGCGCCGGTTCAAGTCACGGCCATTCCCTTCGTGAAGATCCCTGTCGCGAAGCGCGGCCTGGGTAATGGCAAGGGTGAAGGCGGGATCGCCATGCCCGTCAGCTTCAATGTTGCCGGGCCGGTGATCATGACGCTCGGACCGGAAGCGGATTGGCTCGCGGATGGAGACGGCGACGGCAGACATCTGGCGGTGGTGAACCTCGTCAACCTCGCCGGCTCGATCGCGCCAAGGCTAACGTTAGACGGCGAGTTGTGGACCAATCTGAACTTCGATCCGGCCGGCACGATCCGGCAAGCCTCTGTCGACGTAGCCGCCGCCTATGCATGGACCGATTACCTTCAACTCGACGGTGGTGCCAACTTCGGCCTCACCCGCAACACCCCGGACTTGGAACTTTATAGCGGCTTCTCGATCCGGTTCTGACGAGCCCAAAAAGCCGGCTTCGCACCCAAAGCAAGTGCGCCAGGCGACCGTTCGTTGACGAAACTGTCGCTTAGTGGATGATCCACTTTGCCGCCTTCAGCTAGACTGGAAGCATCGTCTACTTCGACGCCTCAGTAGCGAACGGTGGTCTCTGTCATCGTGTGGCCAGGCCGGATCTGCACGGCGCGAAGATTGCGCGTTGGAGCGTCAATCCCCCTCAAAAGCCGGCTTCTCCTTCTTGGAGAAGGCTTCATAGGCGCGCTTGAAGTCATTGGTCCGCATGCACTTGGCCTGCACGCGGGCCTCCGTCTCGAGCGCCTCGTCGAGCGGCATGGTCGCTTCCGCATCGAGCTGTGCCTTAGTCACTGCATGTGCGACCCGCGGTCCACGCGCCAATTGATCCGCCAGCGCGTACGCCTCGGCCAGCACATCCTCGACGACCCGATTGTAGAAGCCCCAGGCGAGCCCCTCATCACTCGTCATATCGCGGCCGGTGAACAGCAACTCGGCCGCACGCCCGAGCCCGATGAGCCGGGGCAGCAAAGCGCAGGCGCCCATGTCTGCTCCGGAAAGGCCGACCCGGGCGAAGAGGAATGCCGTCTTGCACCCCGGCTGGCCGAAGCGGATGTCGCTCGCCATGGCAAGGATCGCGCCGGCGCCGGCGCAGGTTCCTTCGACCGCTGCCACAATCGGCTGCGGGCACGACCGCATTGCCCGGACGAGGTCGCCGGTCATCCGCGTGAACTCAAGAAGTCCCGTCTGGTCCATTCTGGTCAGCGGACCGATGATGTCGTGAACGTCGCCGCCCGAGCAGAAGTTGCCGCCCGCGCCGCGGACCACGACCACCCGTACCGTGGCGGTATCCTTCAGGTGCCAAAAGGTATTCCGAAGCTCGTCATAACTTGCGAAGGTGAGGGGGTTTCTCCGCTCGGGGCGGTTTAGCGTGATTGTCGCGATGCCGTCCTTGTACTCCCACAGAAAATGCTTCGGCTCGAAACAGGCCGGATCCCAGGTCACGCGCTCGTTCCTCCGTCGATGGTCACCGCCGCGCCGTTGATGTCGCGGCTGAGCGGCAGGCACAGCATGGCGATGATATTGCCGACGGCGTCCGGATCCACGAGCCGTCCGCTCGCATTGATGTTCGTGATGGCCGCTCGGGAGTCCTGCTTACTGAGGCCCGTCCTCTCGGACACTCGGACGACGGAAGTGTCGGTCATCGGCGTGTCGACAAAGCCGGGGCAAACGGCGTTCACAGTCAGGTTGGTCTTCGCATATTCCGCGGCGAGCGATCGCATCAGGCCGAGGAGGCCATGCTTCGACGCGGCATAGTGCGCTGCATAAGGCACGCCGCGAAGGCCTGCGACCGACGCGACGAACACCAGCCGGCCGTGGTCGCTGTTGAGCAGGTCGCTGATCGCCGCCCGCGCGCAATCGAACGCGGCCGTCAGGTTGGTGGAGATGATCCGGTCCCAGCTTTCGCGAGTCATCTTGTGGAACGGCGCACTGTCGGCGGTGCCGGCGTTGACGACCAGGAGGTCGATCGGGCCGTTGGCCGCTCTCGCCTCGTCGAATGCGGCGGCGATGCGCGCCGGGTCGGTGACGTCACAGCGGATAGCCGTCCCGCCATGCCGGTCCGCCACGCCCTGTAGGGGCTCGATGCGCCGACCAAGGAGAGACAGCTTGGCTCCTGCCGCGCTGAGATGCTCAACGGCCGCTGCGCCAATGCCCGTTCCTCCGCCGGTAATCAGCGCATGCCGGCCGGTCAGCGCCATTTCCCTGCCCCCATCTCCTTGGCTCATCACGATCGGCTCGCCCTCAATTCACTTCGCCGGAGTTTGCCTGTCGCCGTCTTCGGCAGGCCGCCAATGAATTCAATCTCGCGTGGATATTTGTACGGGGCGATCTTTGCCTTCGCATGCGCCTGAAGTTCCGCGACGAGGGCTTCCGTCGGTTCATTACCGATTGCCAGCACCACGAATGCCTTCACCTTTTGCCCCCGCTCCGGACAGGGCACGCCAACCACCGCGCATTCGGCGACCGCGGGGTGCAACAGCAGCGCATTTTCCACTTCCGGCGCGCCGATGTTGTAGCCGGAGCTGACGATCATGTCGTCGCTTCGCGCGACGTACCAATAATAGCCGTCGGCGTCCTTGCGGTAGGTATCGCCGGTGACGTTCCAGCCATTGATGACGTAGTCTTGCTGGCGCGGGTCATCAAGGTAGCGGCAGCCGGTCGGGCCCTTGATTGCGAGGCGGCCGATGCCTTCCACTAGGGGATTGCCATCGGGGTCGAGCAGGCAAGCTTCATAGCCCGGCACGGGCTTTCCGGTGGAACCCGGCCGGATGTCGTCGCCTGCAGCAGAAATGAAGATGTGCATCATCTCGGTCGCGCCGATGCCATCGGTGATCGAGATACCGGTGCGATGCTTCCACGCGCGCCAGGTTGCTTCGGGCAACTGCTCGCCGGCCGAAATGCAATAGCGGAGCGTCTTCAACGCACCATCCAGGTCCGGCTGCGACAACATGGCCTTATAGGCGGTCGGCGCGGTGCCGAGGTGCGTAACGCCATGCCTCGCAATCGTTTCTATCAACTGCACAGGCGTCGCTTGCTCGACCGTCGCGCTCGCCGCGCCGAAGCGGAGCGGGAACAGGGGCGTGATGCCAAGGCCGAAGGTGAAGGCCATCGGCGCGCTGGTCATAAAGATGTCGCCGGGCTTCGGGTCGACGAGATGTTTCGCAAAGGTGTCGCAAGGGGCGAGCAGGTCGCGGTGGAATTGGACGCAGCCCTTGGGGACGCCGGTCGTGCCGCTGGTGAAGGCGATCAACGCCGGGTCGTCGCGATGCGTGTTCACCGGGGGGAGGGGCTGAAGCGACGCGGTGCGAGCCTCAAGCGCGCCGTGCCCAGCGTCCCCGTCATATTCGACGATGCTCTCGATGAAGCGGCTTTGCTCGACCGTCTGGCGGAAGTCGCCCATGAAGCGGCTGTCGACGATCGCGCGAGTGATCTGCGCGCGTTCGATCACCGTCGCGATCTCGCCTGGGCGGAGCAGCGGCATCGTTGCCACGACCACGCCGCCGGCCTTCAATATGCCCAGCCAGGCCGCGAACATCGTGTAGCAGTTCGGCCCGCGCAGCAGCACGCGGTTGCCGGGGATCAGCCCTTCCTCATCTTTCAGCAGCCGGGCGATGCGGCCGCTGAAATCGTCGAGCTCGGCGTAGCTCCAGCGACCGTGATCGTTGACCACCGCCAGGGCTTCCGGCGCGCCCCCTGCGAGCAATTCGGCGGCGCCATTCAGCCGCTCGGGATATTGTAGCTCAGGCAGGTCGAAGCGAAACTCCGGCAGCAGTTGCGACGGTGGGAGCCGGTCACGGACGAAGGAGTCGTAGCTCACTGCTCCACCACCGCTGTCGTCTCGATCTCGATCAGCGCCTGGCGTTCCACGAGCGCGGTCACGGCGACAAGCGCCATCGTGGGGAAGTTGCGGCCCATGATCTCGCGCCAGGCCGCGCCGATGTCGCCGAGCGACGCCCGATAGGCATCGATGTCCGTGACGTAGCACGTCATGCGGACGATATGCTGCGGCCCCGCGCCGTCGCAAGCGAGAATCTCGAGCGTGTTGACTAGCGCCTGCGCGAACTGCCCGGCCAGCGTGTGGGAGGGAAAGCGTTCAGCCTCGTCCCAGCCGACCACGCCGGCGGTGAAGATCATCCGTCCGCGCGCGCTGATGCCGTTCGAATAGCCTTTCGAGCGCGGCCAGTGCGGAGGCTGGAGGATTTTCACTGGCCCGTCACCGGGACGCATCGGCCGAGAAGAATGAGGATGCCGATCAAACCCAGCCCAATCAGGCAGCCCGTGTCGAACCCGCTCCGGAATGGCCCGCTCATCCGCGATGCTCCTTAAGAAGGTCGCGGCCGATAATCTGCCGCTGCACCTCGCTCGCGCCTTCGTAGATGCGCAGTGCGCGAATGTCGCGGTACAGCTCCTCGACCTTTACGCCGCGCGTGACACCGGCTCCCCCGTGCAGCTGCACCGCGGCGTCGATCACCTGCTGCGCGGCCTCGGTCGCGTAGAGCTTGGCCATTGCCGCGGCACGACGGTTGTCGATCCTGCCCTCGTCCTGTTGCCAGGCTGCGCGGTAGATCAGCAGCGCCGACGCATCGATCGCCACTGCCATGTCGGCGAGCTTGGCCTGCGTGACTGCATTGTCGGCGAGTGTGCCATTGCCGAGGCGCCGCTCGCTTGCCCAGCCTAAGGCCTCTTCCAGCGCCCGGCGCGCAAAACCCAGTGCCGCCGCGCCAACCGTTACGCGGAACAGGTTAAGCGTCTTCATGGCGATGCGGAAGCCTTCGCCCGGCTCTCCGATGATCGACTCCGCCGGAAGTCGAACATCGTTGAACCGGAGCCGCGCGAGGGGGTGGGGCGCGATGACCTCGATCCGCTCGGCAATGGTGACCGCTCCGGCCGGGACGATGAAGGCCGACAATTCCCGGGTCCCGTTCCCCTCTCCGGTCCGCGCGAAGGTGACATAGAAATCAGCGATCCCGCCATTCGAGATATAGGTCTTCTCTCCGGCCAAGACCCATTCGTTCCCGTCACGCGCCGCGGACATCGACATGTTCGCGGCGTCCGACCCGCATTCGGGCTCGGTCATGGCGAAGGCGGCAATGGCCTCGCCGCTCGCTACCCTCGGCAACCACTCGCGCTTCTGTTCGACGGTGCCGAACAGTGAGATTGCGCCGGAGCCTAGCCCCTGCATCGCAAAGGCGAAATCGATCAGGCCATCGTGATGGGCGAAGGTCTCCCGGCACAGCGCGAGGCTTCGGACGTCCGGGCGATGCATTCCATCGCCGACGCACAGTTTCAGGAAGCCGGCCTTGCCGAGCTCGGCGACGATCGCGCGACAGGCTGTGTCTTCTTTGCCTGCGGACGCTTGCGGATAGTTACCGGAGCACCAGCTTTCGAGCTTCGCGGCCAATTCGCGGTGCCGCTCTTCGAAGAAGGGCCAGGATAGGAAACTGCGGTCGATCATCGCGGGCCCAGCGCTCAAACCCTGAGCGCAGCCGCCATTTCCGCCTCGCGCTTCATATTGCGCGCGAGCTGGGAAAGGCCGTTCAAATATTGCGGCGGGCAATCGACATCGCGGTAGTCGAGCTGGGCCGCTGCCCGCAGCGTCCAGAACGGGTCGATCAAATGCGGCCGTCCGAGCGCCACCAGGTCGGCGCGACCGGCGGCAAGGATCGAGTTGGCGTGGTCAGGCTCGTAGATGTTGCCGACCGCCATCGTCGCGACGCGTGCTTCGTTTCGAATTCGGTCGCTGAACGGAGTCTGGAACATCCGGCCATAGACGGGCTGCTGCCCGGCCCAGGTCTGTCCCGCCGAGACGTCGATCAGGTCCGCGCCTTCCCGGGCGAACGCCTCGCCGATCAGGACCGCTTCCTCGGGGCTGACGCCCGCCTCCTCCGCCCAATCGGTCGCCGAGATGCGGACCGACATCGGCCGGTCGCTCGGCCACGCCGCGCGCATGGCGACAAAGACTTCCAGCGGATAGCGCAGGCGCCTTTCCAGGGATCCGCCATATTCGTCGTCGCGCCTGTTCTGGAGCGGACTGATGAACCCGGCGAGAAGGTAGCCGTGCGCGGCGTGCAGTTCCATCATGTCGAAGCCGGCGTCCGCCGCCATTCGAACCGCGGCGACGAACTGCTCGCGAACCTCGATCATGTCGGCGCGGGTCATCGACCGCGGCACCTGGTTGTCCGGTGACCACGGGACTTCGCTGGCGGCCATCACCGGCCAGTTGCCGGCGTCGAGCGGGATGTCGTTGCCCTCCCAACCCAGCCTCGTCGACCCTTTGCCGCCCGAGTGACCAAGCTGCAGGCAGATCTTCGCCTTCGAATGCGAATGGACGAAATCGACGATCCGCTTCCAGGCGCTCACGTGATCGGCGTTCCACATGCCGGTGCAACCGGGACTGATCCGGCCTTCGGGCGAAACGCATGTCATCTCGGTAAACACTAGCCCCGCTCCGCCGATCGCGCGTTCGCCGTAATGGACGAAGTGAAAGTCGTTGGGGACGCCATCGACCGCCGAATACATCGCCATTGGCGATACCGTTATGCGGTTTGGCACTGTCATCTCACGCAACTTGATTGGCGCGAACATCGGCGGCGATGCCTTGGCCTTGCTGCCGGTCGCCCGTTTCCAGAACCATTGTTCGACTGTCTCCAGCCATTCGCGGTCGCGCAATCGCAGATTTTCGTGGCTGATGCGCTGCGACCGCGTGAGCAGCGAATACGCGAACTGCAGCGGTTCGAAATGCGCGTAACGCTCCAGCGTTTCGAACCATGCCGTCGAGTTGCGCGCACTGTTCTGAAGCTTCAGGACCTCGAGATTTCGCTCCGCCTGATATTCACCGAGCGCGGCTTCAAGGCTAGTCCCGGGCCGGTTCAGGACATCCGCCAGCTTGATCGCGTCCTCGAGCGCAAGCTTGGTGCCGCTTCCGATCGAGAAATGCGCGGTGTGCGCGGCATCGCCAAGCAGGATGAGGTTGCCGCTCGACCAGCGCTCGCACTTGATCCGGCGGAAGTTGAGCCATGCCGCGCTCCCGACAAGGTGCGTCGCGTTGGACTGGAGCGAGTGGCCATCGAGATATCTGGAAAAGAGCTTCTCGCAAGCGGCGATGCTCTCCTCCTGGCTCATCCTGTCGAAGCCGAACCGCTGCCAGGTCTCTTCCGAACATTCGACGATGAAGGTCGAGCAATCGGGCGCGAAACGGTAGGCATGCGCCCAGACCCAGCCGTGCTCCGTCTCCTCGAACGCGAAGGTGAAGGCGTTGAAAACCTTCGATGTGCCAAGCCAGACGAACTTGTTGTCGCGAACGTCGATATCAACGCCGAACGCATCAGATTGCGCGTCGCGAAACCGCGAGTTGCTGCCGTCCGAGGCGATGACGAGGTCGTAATCCGCCCACTTCCGATCGGCCGGATCGCAGTCGGCGTTGAAATGAAGCGCGACGCCGAGCTCCCGCGCGCGCCTCTGCAGGATTTCCAGCAGCCGCTTGCGGCCAATGCCGATGAACCCGTGGCCGCCGGAGGTGACCGTCTCGCCTCGGAAGTGGACGTCGATATCGTCCCAGTGCGCGAATGCGTCATTGATCGCCTTCGCCGAGACGGGATCGTTTCGCGTAATGTTTTGAACCGTGAGATCGGAGAAGACGACCCCCCATCCGAACGTCACGTGGGGCGCATTGCGCTCGAACACCGCGATCTCGTGCGCGGCGTCGCGCAGCTTCATCGAAATTGCGAAATAAAGGCCCGCCGGGCCAGCCCCGACGCAGGCGATTTTCATGCCGAACTCGCTTGAGAGTGGTCGTCGAATGCCATCATAATTCAAACTATGACTGACGTCACGACAAGCTCCTGAGATGGCGGGAACGCAGCGACTTCATGTTCGACTGCGTTCACCCCAGTTTTGTCTGGTGCCCCAACGGCACCTCAGCGCCCATCTCAGTCCCTCGTGGGGTCTCTCGCGACCTGCGAGTGCGATCTCCCGAGACGCTCCGTCTGCGATATCGCGAAGGCATACATGCGTGCCATCTCGACGAATTCGTCCAGTCGGCCGGACGCTCCCTGATGGCCGCCTTGTGTCTCGGTGTGGAGGAGCATCGGTTTGCCACTGGTCGAACGACGGCGAAGGTTGGCGATCCACTTGGCCGGCTCCCAGAACCCGACCCGGTCATCACCGATGGCCGTGGTCGCGAGCGTTGCCGGATAAGGCTGTGCCCTCACATTCTCGTAAGGCGAATAACTGGCGATGTAGTCATAGGCTTCGACGCTGGAGAGCGGATCTCCCCAGACGGGACGGGTGAGTGGAACGAGGGGGTGCGTCGCGTCGCTCATCGTATTCAGCATGTCGACAAAAGGAGCTTGGCCGATCACTGCCGACCACAAGTCAGGTCGCATGTTCGCGGCGGCGCCAACGAGAAGGCCTCCGGCGGAAAAGCCGTGAATGACTATGCGTCTTGCACGGGTATGATGCGTGTCGATCAACATCTGCGCGCAGCTGATGAAGTCCGTAAAGCTCGTCTTCTTTTTCAGTTGGCGCGCCGCTTCGAACCAGGCTCGGCCCTTCTCCGATCCGCCGCGCACATGCGCGACGGCCCAGACCCAGCCACGATCGACCAGGGCAAGCACAGGCGCAGAGTATTTCGTCTCATAACTGTATCCGTACGCGCCGTAGCCGGTCAGGAGGAGAGGCGCGGAGCCATCGATCGGAGTGTCGGCCAAGTGGAGGACGGTAACGGGGACCAGGGCCCCGTCGGCGGCCACCGAATTCAGCCTCTTGAGTACGTAGCGGCCCAACGGTCCGTCTCGACCTTGTAAGAGGCTTTCTTGCGCCCCGGTGCCTAGGTCGCACCGTAGCCATTGCGGCGGCAAGCGCGGTGACTCGATGGTGACCCACAGCGCATTGTCCGAATATTCGGATGGCTGAACCGCCAGTACATAAGCGGCTTCCTCGAAACGGACGGGTTCCCGAGGGATCCCGTCTACGCCGCAGGCGATGATGTGAAGATTGCCTTCGACCCGCTCAAGCCAGGCGAAATCGCCTTCGCGGGGGTGGAGCTCGGTGATGGTTCGGCCTGGCCGGTGCGGCACCCAGGTCTGCCACGGCCCGGATGGCGAGCCGATGGGCGCCCACTGGAGCCGATAGTCCTGGGCGCCATTCGCGTTCGTGCGCATGACGAACCGGTCACGCCAGTGCTCAATCGAATAATCGACACCCGTCCGACGTGAAGCGACCAGGGTGGGGTCCCCCTCCGGACGGTGCGCGTCGATGACCCGGACTTCGCTCGTGACGTCGTTGAACGAGCGCAGAAATAGCCAATCCCCGGATGCACTCGGCGCGACTTCCATCAGAAAGGCGGGATCCGCCTCCTCGTAGACCAGGCTGTCGGGGCCGCCCCGCGCGAGGCGGCGATAGAGCCGCTTCGGCCGGCTTTGCGGGTCGCGCCAGACCCAGAAAATATACCGGCTGTCGGCCGAGAAGACGAAGTCGCCGAACGCGTCGGTGGGCCCGGTCACGATCTCGCCGGTTGCGAGATCCTTCACGAGGATCGTGAACTTCTCCGATCCGCTCGAGTCCTCCGCCCAGGCGAGCAGGCGGTGGTCTGGGCTGTGGGTGACGTTGCGGATGGCGAGGTAGTGCTTGCCCGCCGCGCGCGCCGCGGCGTCGAGGAGCACCTGTTCCGCACCGCCCGTGAGCGCCTTTCGAAGATAGATCGGCTGCTGTCCGTCGGGAGAGAAGCGATCGTAGTAGGTCCAGGGACCGTCGGGGACCGGCGGCGAGACGGCTTCCGGCGGCACATGCCGCTTCATCTCGCTGACAAGCTGCGCTTGCAGTTGCTCGGTCGGCGCAAGAACGGCGTCGCAGTAGCGATTCTCTTCCACCAGATATGCGCGGATCTTGGGATCGAGCAGGCTCGGGTCGCGCCAGACCTCCTGCCAGTTTGCCGGTTTCAGCCACGCATAATCATCGACGCGCACACGCCCCAGCTGCTCCGTTCTCAGCGGAAAGCGCGGCGTGGCCGGAGGGTTCGCCAACCGGTGCTTCGCAAGCAATGGGCGGCCTGCCGCAAGCAGCGGCAAGACGGCCGCGCCTGCCATCATTCCGCGGCGGCTGATCATGCTGGGCGTCGCCCCGCGGTGCCGCCGCCGCGGCGGCGCGACTCCCGCTTCTTCCACCACGTATAGAACCCCGTGATGCACATCTCGGCCGTGGACAGACCGAGCAGGAAAATGAGGGCGATGCCAATCGGTCCTCCCATCTCCCCGCTGTGCAGCGGATAGAGAGAGCGCGTCAGCTTCCGCCCCAGGCTGTCGTGGTACGGGTCATCCGCTTCCACCAGCCGGCCGTTCGACGCGTCGAAATAGAGTGCGACGGGTCCGAGGCGGCGATAGTTTTCGGTCCCGTCGTCCGTAAAGCTGATCGAGTATACGTTGTGCGCCGGGTCGAAGCGCTCGATCGCGGGCTGCCAGGTGAGACCTCGCACTTTCGCCGCTGCGCTGCCGATGTTGAGCGCATCGAGGAAGCCAATCGTCGGCCTCCTGGTATCGTTCGCGGGCGGCGGCTGGTCGAACATCGAGGGCCTTGCCGGTGAGACCGCCTGCATCAAAGGAACGAACGCCTCGTCGAAGAAATTCATCGACACCGACGTGTACGCTAGCACGGTAGCGGGGATCAGCAGCCAAAGCCCGCTTGAGTTGTGAATCTCGAGCATCAGCCTGCGGAGCTTGGCGCCGGTATCGATCGTCCACTTCTTCTTCCACTTGGGCCAGAACGGTTTCTTAGCCGGCAACGTCAGGTAGAGACCGACGCAATTGCCGATCAGCCACGCAAGGGCCGCAAGGCCCATGACCCAGCGACCAACTGCGCCGCCCAGGAGGTTCTGGTGGAGCTCGAAAATAGCTTCGACGACGTGCCGGCGGTCCCACCCGGGACCGCTCTGCCGAGTACCGACGACGTGGCCGTCCGAGGGATCCACGAACAACTGGTCGAAGCCCAGCGACCCGTCCGGCCGGCGCGGCGCGACATCAAGCTTGAGCGTCTCGGACGCTTGCAGGTGCAATGGGAAGCTCGTGACGACCAGTTCGGGATGCCGTGCCTGGATTGCCGTCGCAATTAGCGCGGGGCTTCCTGCCGCCCCCTTGGTCTGCCGGTAAAAAAGGTCGGGATTGATGGCCGCGTCGATGCGCTTGTCGAAGCAGAGGATGCTGCCAGTCAGCCCGGCGATGAGCAGGAATGCGAGGGCCGCAAGACCGAGCCAGCGGTGGATCTTGGTCCAGAACAGTCGCGTGGCGGCCGTCGTCATTCCTTTCGAATCCACCTTCCGATGACGCTTTGTCGACCGCCACGATAATGGGCCGAGCGCAGGGGCAAGACACGTGCTGGGTCGAATACCGTTGCGAACGGGCCGCCGCTTCCGTCTCTCGTTCGAGGTCGAACCTTGCGCAAGGGATGATTGGGTCGAGGGGCTGGCGATCGGCCCTTCGGCGACGGTCGCGGGCCCGTCGAAGCATGGGCACCGGAGATGGTTCGCTTAATGTCGGCGAAGGAAGGGGAGTTGGATTGGCCAAGTCGGGGCGACTGTTCATCCGCAAGCCTCTCGAGGACGTCAGGACGGACGGCGAGCGCCACGGTCTGGTCCGAGCGCTCGGACCGGTCCAGCTTGTGATGATCGGCATCGGCTGCATCATCGGTGCCGGTGTCTACGTGATGACCGGAACGGCCGCGTCCAACTACGCCGGGCCAGCGGTCGTGATCTCCTTCGCGCTCGCCGGCCTCGCCTGCGGCTTCACGGCGCTTTGCTACGCGGAGCTGTCTTCGACGCTGCCGGTCGCCGGAGCCTCCTATAGCTATGCCTATGCGGCCCTTGGCGAGGTCTTCGCCTGGATCCTTGCCTGGATGCTGTCGCTGGAGTTCGGCTTGGCAGGCTCCGCTCTCGCAGTCGGAGTGGCGGGTTACCTGCTGAGCTTGCTCGGGGACTTTGGCATCTCCTTGCCGGCAGTCATTTCGACGCCGCTCGTGCAGGCGGTGACAGACCAGCAGGGCGCGCATTTCAGTGTCACGGGAAGCGTGAATCTGGTCGCGGTGGCCGCCGTTGCCGTGTTCGCGGCCGTGTTGGTCCGCGGTGTCACGCATTCGGCCCGCCTGAATGCCGGGATGGTGATCGTGAAGATCGGCGTGCTGGTCGCGTTCGTTGTCATCGGCGCGCCGCACGTGCAC
>NZ_JAFAVR010000192.1 GCF_019242355.1 Sphingomonas sp.
GCAGGCGCACGCCGTAGCCGGTGGCGCCCTTGTCCCATGTCGCGCCCGGCTTGTCCGACCAGGCTTTGCCGGCCATGTCGACATGCGCCCAGCGAACGCCTTCGTCGATGAAGCGCTGGATGAACTGGGCTGCGGTGATCGACCCGCCTTCGCGCGGACCGACGTTTTTCATGTCCGCGATGGGCGAATCGATCATCCGGTCGAACGGCTCGCCCATCGGCAGTCGCCACAAGCGATCGCCCGATTCTTCTCCTGCCTTGGTGAGCGTCGCAACGAGATCGTCGTTGTTGGAGAAGATGCCGGCATATTCATGGCCGAGGCTGATCAGGATCGCGCCGGTGAGGGTCGCAAGGTCGATGATCGTGCCGGGCTTGAAGTTGCGTTGCACCCAGGTGATGGCGTCGGCGAGCACCAGGCGTCCTTCGGCGTCGGTGTTGATGACCTCGACGGTTTGCCCCGACATCGTGGTGATGACGTCGCCGGGGCGCTGCGCGTTCCCGCCGGGCATGTTCTCGACGAGACCGCAGATGCCGACGACGTTGGCCTTGGCCTTGCGCAGCCCGAGCGCCTTCATCGTCCCCGCCACCGCGCCTGCGCCGCCCATGTCCCACTTCATCGCTTCCATGCCAGCGGCCGGTTTGATCGAAATGCCGCCGGTGTCGAAGGTCACGCCCTTGCCGACGAAGGCCGTCGGCTGCCCCTTGCCGGCGCCGGTCCACTTGAGCACGAGCAGCCGTCCCTCGCGAATCGATCCCTGCGCAACTCCGAGCAGAGCGCCCATGCCGAGCTTTTCCATCGCCGCCTTGTCGAGAACGTCGATCTCGACACCGCTGCCCTCGAGCGATGCGCGCACGCGCTCGACGAAGCTTTCGGGATAGATGATGTTCGCCGGCTCGGTCACCAGCTCGCGGGCGAGCGCGACGCCCTCGGCCACCGGTGCCCAGCGCGAGCGATATCGATCCTCCGCGCCTTCGCCCGCGCCGACGATCACGATTTCTTTCAGAGTCGCCTTTTGCTTCTCTTTGAGGGTCGTGCGATACCGGTCATACCGCCACGACCGCAGCACGGCCCCGAAGGCCACCCGCGCGGCGGCGTCCGCGTCATAGCCTAGGCCGGTCAAGTCGATGACCGCTCGCTCCTCGCCAGACGACTGCAGGCGTCCCGCGACCGCTCCGCCGAGCTTCTCCGCACCCTCGACGCGCGGAACGCCGGTGCCGGTGCCGACGACCAGCACGCGGCGCGCCTGGCCTGCCTCGTCGATGAACTGCTCCGCCGCGCCGGCCGTTTCACCTTCGAATCGCTGCCGGTCGAGTGCCGCCGCGACTTGCGCCTGCGCGACCCCAAGCGAGCCGAGCGCCTTGCGATCCTTGCCGGCAACCGGGAGTGCCAGTGCGAAATCGCCCTCTGGCCGAGTGTCGGCGAAACGAATGTCCATTCCAATCAATCCTTCGAACAGGAGTCCTTGGCCCGGCCTTTAGGATGGGCCCAACGGCTTGGCAAAGCAGACCGCGAGATTGTCGCCGCACCGGCAAGGTGCAATAGGCGCCTTCCAAGGTCAGCAATCGAGCGGCGGGACGAGCAGCTTGCGTATCAGGATCGCGTGGTGGACGGCGCTGCCGGTGCTCGTCGCGGCAAGCGGGCCGCTCTCGGCGCAGGCCGTCATGCAGCCACAGCCGCCGCTTGCTTCGGCGGCACAACCGTCCGCGGCCGAATCAGTCATGGCCTTCAGTGCGGACCAGGTGACGTACGACAGCGATGCGGACGTCGTGACTGCGTCGGGCGCAGTGCGGATGCAGCGCGAAGGCAATTCCATGGCCGCCGATCAAGTCGTCTGGAACCGCAAGACCGGCGAGGTCCGTGCGATCGGCAATGTCGTCGTCCTCACCCCGCAAGGCGACAAGCTGGTCGGCGACAATGTCCTCCTGACCGACACGCTCCGGGACGGGACTGTCAGCAACCTTCTGGTCGTGCTCAACAGCGGCGGCCGCATCGCCGCGCGCCGCGGGGTTCGCAGCGGCGGCCTCATCACTCTCGATACGGCGATCTACAGCCCGTGCCCCGTCACCACTCCGTCGGGTTGCCCAAAGCGTCCGAGCTGGTCGATCACCGCCGCAAGGGTCATAGAAGACCCCGAGAACCAGCGCGTACGGTTCGAGGGCGGCCGCCTGCAGCTGTTCGGGATCAACCTGCCGCTGCTGCCGATCTTCAGTGTCGGCACAAGCAACGAGGGTGCGACCGGCTGGCTGGTCCCGGAGATCAGCTATTCGACCAGGAAAGGGCTTGAGCTCGCTGACCCCTATCACTGGCAGATTGCGCCCAACCGGGACCTGACGCTCACACCGCACGTCTACACCGGCGTGCTGCCCGCGCTCGAAGCCAAGTATCGCCAGCTCGATAGCCTGGGAGCGTTCCAGATCGGCGGCTTTCTAACCTACGGCGGGATCGAAAGCGCCGATCCCGATGCGACCAACACGATCCTCGGTCACAATTTCCGCGCTTACGGCGAAGCCAACGGCAAGCTGCAGCTCGACCCGTACTGGAGCATCACCGGTTCCCTGCGCTGGGCGACGGACAAAACGGTCACGCGCCGTTACGACCTCACTCGCGACGATCGGCTGCGCAACGTCATCAACGTCGAGCGGATCGACCCCCATTCGTACATCAGCATCGCCGGCTGGGCGTTCGAGGGCCTCCGTTTCGACGACCGCCAGCAACAGATCCCGATCGCACTCCCGGCGATTGACGCGCGCTACCGCACCACCGATCCGATCGTCGGCGGCAATATCGAGCTTCAGGGCAACAGCCTGTTCATCACCCGCATCGAAGGCCAGGATACGCAGCGGGCCTTCGCAAGCGCGACCTGGGACCTCAGGCGGCTCACGCCGTGGGGGCAGGAAGTCACGTTCACCGGCTACGCGCGCGGCGACGTCTATCACACCGACGATGCACAGGCGACTCCGATAGATGTCTACAGCGGCACCAATGGGTGGCACACGCGCGGCATCGTAGCCCTTGCCGCCGACCTGAAATGGCCGTTCGTCGGGCCCCTGTTCGGCGGGGTGCAGACGCTGGTGCCGCGGGTTCAACTGGTGCTTACGCCGCCGACGCCCAACCTCGACATTCCGAACGAGGATGCCCGATCGATCGATCTCGAGGACAGCAACCTCTTCGCGCTCAACCGCTTTCCCGGCTACGATCGCTGGGAGGATTCCTCCCGCATCACCTACGGCGCCGACTGGTCCCTGGAACGGCCGAATCTCTCGATCGAAAGCAATCTCGGGCAGAGCTATCGAATCAACAGCCGCCCGACGATTCTGCCTGCAGGCACTGGGCTTGACGGCCAGTTTTCGGATTTCGTGGGAAGAACGAGAATTCGCTTCGGTCGCCTGCTCGACATCACCGATCGCTATCGCTTCGACAAGAGCAACTTCACGATGCGGCGCAACGAGGTCGACCTCACTCTGGGAAGCCAGCAGACCTACGTTCAGCTGGGCTACCTGCTTCTGAACCGCGACATCGACACCGCGATCGAGGACCTGCGCGACCACGAAGAGTTGCGCGTCGCCGGCCGCGTGAAGTTCCATCGCTACTGGTCGATCTTCGGAGCAGCCGTCATCGACCTCACCAACAAGGCCGAGGACCCGACCTCGGTTGCGGACGGCTTCACTCAGGTTCGCGACCGGCTGGGCATCGAATATGAGGACAGCTGCATTCAGCTTGGCCTATCGTGGCGCCGCGACTATGAGCAGATCGGGACCTTCCGGAAGGGCAGCACCTTCAGCTTTCATTTGGCTCTGAAGGGGCTTGGCCGCTAAGCCTGCGTTCAGCGGGCGTCGCTAGACGGCAACGGCCACATAGGGCGGGAATTTCAAGGGAATCTATCGGACGTGGCAGGACAGTTTCGAACGACTTTCGCGCGCGCGTGCCTCGGGGCGGCAGCGCTCGCCATTGTGGCCGCGACCGCAGCGGTCGCACAGGACTCGCAGGACAACAACCAGCCTGCGGCGCAGGCGCCAAACAGCACGAGCGCGCTAAAGCTGCCGCAGAACCCGCAGCTGTTTGGAACCGCGATGCCGCCGGTCATCAAGGCGACGGCAATCGTCAACGGCGACGTCATCACCCAGACGGACATCGATCAGCGGGTTGCGCTGCTGGTTCTCGGCAGCGACGCCCAGGTCCCCGCCGAAGAGATCCAGCGCCTCCGTCAGCAGGTGCTTCGCAACCTGATCGACGAGACGCTGGAAATACAGGCGGCCGCCGACGACAAGATCGACGTCAAGGAAAGCGACATTCAGAAGACGCTTCTGCGGGTCGCGGGAAATGTGAAGAAGACGCCCGATCAGCTTGCGGCCTACCTGCAGGCCAACGGTTCGTCGATCAAGACGCTGCACCGCCAGATCCAGGGAGAAATCGCCTGGCAGCGGCTGCAGAGCGACAAGATCGAGGACTCGGTCAGCGTCGGCGACGACGAAGTGAAGGCTGTGCTGGACCGAATGAACGCGTCCAAGGGCACTCAGGAATATCACGTCGGTGAGATCTTCCTGTCGGCGACCCCCGACACACAAACCCAGGTAGAGGCCAATGCCGGCAAGATTCTGGAGCAGCTGAAGGGTGGCGCGTCCTTCGCTGCCTATGCTCGCCAATATTCCGAGGCATCGACGGCCGCCGTCGGCGGCGACCTCGGCTGGATTCGGCCCGAACAGCTGCCGCAGCCACTCTCTGCTGCGCTCCAGCAGATGGGCCCGGGGATGATCAGCAACCCGATTCCGGTCCCCGGTGGAATCTCGATCCTGGCTGTCCAGGACACGCATAAGATCCTGACGCCCGATCCCCGCGATGCGGTGCTTAGCCTCAAGCAGGTGTCGATCAGCTTCCCGAAGGGCACCACGCGCGAGCAGGCGGAGCCAGTACTCTCCCGATTCGCATCCGAAGCGCGCAATGTTGGCGGCTGCGGCGGAGCGGATAAGCTTGCGGCGGACTTCCACGGCGAAGTGGTCCAGAGCGATCAGATCAAGATGCGCGATCTTCCGCCAGCGCTTCAGCAGCTCATGATTCCAATGCAGGTGGGACAGGCAACGCAGCCTTTCGGATCGGTTGACGAAAATATTCGCGTTCTCGTCATCTGCGGCCGCGACGAAATGGATCCGACCGCGCCGACCTACGACCAGGTCTTCAACCAGATGAACGAGGATCGGGTGAACAGCCGCGCCCAGCGCTATCTCCGCGACCTGCGTCGCGACGCGATCATCGACTTCCGCTAGAGCGATCGTCGGCGCGAGCGGCTTGGCACAGCGACCGGACCTCCCAATTGCCGTCTCGCTGGGCGACCCGGCGGGTATCGGTCCGGAGGTGATCGCCAAATGCTGGGACAATCGGTTCCAGTTCGCGCTTCCTCCGTTCGTTGTGATTGGGGACGCGCAGGCCGTCGAGAGCATTTGGGATGGCCCCATCGCGCCGATTGACGATCCGCGCGACGTTGCGACGGCATTCGATGTCGGATTGCCGCTGATTCAACTGTCTTCGGCCGAGCCCAGCACACCCGGCCACCCGACCGTCGCCGGCGCCCACTGCTCGCTGGATTCGCTGGAGATCGCCGTCGGGCTTGCCCGCTCGGGATCCGCAGCGGCGGTGGTGACCGGCCCGGTCGCGAAGGAGCAGCTTTACCACATCGGCTTCGCACACCCGGGCCAAACCGAATTCGTCGCCGAACGTTGCGGGGTCTCATCCGGCAATGTTGCGATGATGCTTGCGGGTCCGACGCTGCGCACGGTGCCGGTGACAACTCACCTTCCCCTCGCCGACGTGCCCGCGGCCCTCACCACCGCGCTGATCGAATCGCGAGCACGGGCGACGCTTCGCGGCCTGCAGCGGAATTTCGGCCTGGCTGAGCCGCGCCTTGCCATTGCGGCTTTCAATCCGCATGCGGGCGAAGGCGGCGCCCTTGGCCGTGAGGAGATCGACCTTATCGAACCGGCGATTGCCGCTCTTGCGGCGGAGGGTTGGCGAGTAAGCGGTCCGCATCCTGCCGACACGATGTTCCACACATCCGCTCGCGCCGCCTATGACGCGGCCATGTGCATGTACCACGACCAGGCGCTGATCCCGATCAAGGCGCTGCACTTTGAGGATGCGGTCAACGTGACGCTCGGTCTGCCGATCGTACGAACCTCGCCGGACCACGGCACCGCCTTTCCGATCGCGGGGCAGGACCGCGCCGATCCGCGACCGATGGCGGCTGCGGTGCGCATGGCAGCGGACTGCGCTGCCTGTCGTTCGGACGCTCCGTGAGCACTCCGCCGGAGCCGCTGCGCGACGTCATTGCCCGGCACGGACTTACAGCCAGCAAGGCGCTGGGCCAGAATTTCATCCTCGACCGCCAACTCCTCGCTCGGATTGCGGCCGTGCCGGGCGATCTGCGAGGGCAGACAGTTTATGAGGTCGGACCAGGACCGGGCGGCCTCACTCAGGCCCTGCTAAACGCGGGGGCGAACGTGGTCGCGGTCGAGCGTGACCGGCGCTGCATCCCCGCCCTGGCGGAACTTCACGATCGGTGGGGCGACCGGCTGCGGTTACTGCAGGAGGATGCACTCAGGGTCGACGAGCGCGTGGAGGCGGGGGACGGTGCGCATGTCGTCGCCAACCTGCCCTACAATGTCGGCACCGCCCTCCTCCTGCGATGGCTTGCGGCCGACCCGTGGCCCCCGTGGTGGCGATCACTGACCTTGATGTTCCAGAAAGAGGTCGCGGAGCGGATCGTCGCGCAGCCAGGCAGCGAAGCCTATGGCCGCCTGTCGGTAGCGGCCCAGTGGCGGTCGCAAGCGCGGATTGCGATGACGGTCAGCCGTTCAGCCTTCGTGCCGCCGCCGAAGGTCACATCGGCGGTCGTCCATATCGCTCCGGTGAATGCGCCGCCGGGCGTTCAACCCAAGGTTCTCGAGCGGCTGACGGAGGCCGCCTTCGGTCAACGCCGCAAGATGCTGCGCTCGAGCCTGAAGGGAGTTCCGAGAGCGCTGGCCTCGATGCAGGCGCTCGGGATCGATCCGGAACGGCGGGCGGAAACCCTCGCGATCCCCGAATGGATCAGTCTCGCGAGGTCGCTGAGCTAATCGGTCTTCGGCGTTGCTGGAGCCTTCGCCGCGGCGACGGTCGGGCCACGAGCAATCGCAGACGACAGTTGGGCCACCTGCGGGCAGCCCTTTGCGCAGATCGTCTGGAGCTTCTGGAGGTTGGCCTGCGCCCGCGCCGTCGCGCCGAGCTCGACCATCGCCTCGCCCTGGACCGCGATCGCATTGGGATCGTTCGGCTCGAGCAGCAGCGCCTTGCTCGTCATTCGAACGGCCTTGCCGTACAGGTGCTGCCGCTCGGCCACCCTCGCGATGTCGACGAATGCCCAGCGGTTGCGCGGGTCGGCTGTCAGGGCGGCCTCGAGTGAATCCTCGGCCTGCTCCAGCTTGCCTGCCGCCAGCAGCTCCTCGCCCTGGCGTTGAAACACCGCGGACTTCGGAAGGATCTGGTCGTCCGCGCGCTGGCCCGCGGCGGGCGGCGCGAAGGCAACGGAGACAAGACTGATCAGGGCGGTCGCAACAGCACTCAGACGCATCAATCTCTCTCCACCTTCGCTCGACGCCCTAGCATGGCCGGCGGAACGCGGCGATGAAAAAGCCATCCGTCCCATCGCGTCCCGGGGTGAGCAACCTGCCGCCGCCGTCCGGGCGGCCGGCGCCCAGTCCCGAATCGTGCATAGTCCAGGATGAATGGCGGCTGAGGAAGCCTGCAGCCTGGCCTGCCCCTTCGCGGGACAGAAGCGAGCAGACCGCATAGACAAGCCGCCCGCCGGGACAAACCAGCTCGGCGGCGATGTCGAGCAGCCGCGCCTGGACGCCCGTTACTCGATCGAGCCGCTCGGGCGTGAGCCGCCAGCGCCCTTCCGGATTGCGCCGCCATGTGCCGCTTCCGGAGCAGGGCGCGTCGACCAGCACGAGGTCGCACGCTGCCCTGAATTCCCCAAGTTCCGCGAGCTCATGCGGGGGGTTGAGCAGGCGCGGCTCGATGACGGCGGCCGCCCGGGCGGCTCGCGACGGCAGCTTGGACAGCCGCGCCCGGTTCGAGTCGGCGGCGACGATCCGCGCCCTTGGCGCTGCTCCTGCAAGCGCGAGTGACTTGCCTCCTGCGCCGGCGCACAGGTCCAGGATCGTCTCACCGTCACCAGCTGCGCAGGCGAGCGCGACCAGCTGGCTGCCTTCATCCTGGACCTCGACCAGACCAGCGCCGAAGGCGGGATGGTCGTCGACGCGGCTGCCCGACGGCAGGCGGAGGCCCCAGGGGCTGAACCGCGTTGGCGTCGCATCCGCGAACTGGTCGAGTGCCTCCTCCCGTGAACCTCGGATCAGGTTCACCCGCAGGTCGAGTGGAGCCCGCTGGAGCAATGCCGGCCACTCGTGCGGGCCGACCAGCGGCGAGATTTCCGTTGCGAGCCATTCCGGGACGAGGCTCGCCGGCGCCGGCGCGTCCTGTGGCCCGCGCAGCTCGGGACCTCGCGGTTCGCCGAGCAGCGGCGCAAGCTCTGCGTCATCGTCGACCAGCCCGAGGACTGCTGACCGTCCGCTCTCCGGCCGCTCGCCCGAACGCCGGATC
>NZ_JAFAVR010000148.1 GCF_019242355.1 Sphingomonas sp.
AACCACCCCGACGCCATCCGCTTCATGCGCCGCATCGGCTCGATGATCGGCGAAGACCAATTCCACCAGGGCGAAGCGGCCCCGGCGGATACCCGACCCATCTGGGACAAAGTCTACGGTGGGCCTTCCGAAACTGCGACCAAATAGGAGATTGAACTATGGCCGCGATTGGTACGAGCGTTCCCACGCTCCTCGACATTGCAAAGGCGATGGGGCCGGATGGCACGTTCGACACCGAGCGCGTCAACCTGCTTTCCCAGGCGAACGAGATCCTCGACGACATGGTGTGGAAGCCGGGCAATCTGCCGACCGGCAACCGGACCACGATCATCACCGGCCTGCCGACCGTCTATTTCCGCCGGCTGAACGAGGGCGTTCCACTCTCGAAGAGCACCGGCGCGCAGATCGACGACACGGCGGCGATGCTGGAAGGCTTCTTCCAGGTCGACCGCGAGCTCGCGCTGCTCAGCGGCAACGTCAACCGGTACCGCTACGAGGAAAGCCGGCTGTTCATGGAGAGCATGAACCAGGCGATGGCCTCCTACACGCTCTACGGCAATGCCGGCGCCGATCCGAAGCAGTTCACCGGCATCATGGCGCGCTACAATAGCCTGTCCGGCTCCGGGGCGAGCCAGATCATCGATGCCGGCGGCACCGGCACCGACAACACGTCGATCCTGCTCGTCGGCTGGGGCGATGCCATCCACGGCATCTATCCGAAGAACACGACCGGCGGCCTCAAGCACGAGGACGTGACCGTCAACAAGGCGGGCTTGGAAGGTGTCGGCGTCGACGGCGCCTACGTCGGTGACGTCCTGAAGGATGCCAATGGCAACAACTTCATGGGCTATACCGATCATTTCATGTGGCGCTGCGGCATCGCGGTGCGCGATTATCGGGCGGTCGTCCGGATCGCGAACATCGACGTCTCGAACCTCGTGACGAACACGTCGGCGGCCGACCTGATCACGATCATGATCAAGGCTTTCTACCGTATCCCGACGCAGCTCCGGAAGAATGCCGGCGCGAACGGCGGGCTGAGCCGCGCGGCCTGGTACGTGAACCCGACCGTGAAATCGATCCTGCACACGCAGGCGATCAGCAAGGCATCGGCCCAGATCACGCTCGATACGATCGAGGGACGCGAGATCGTGCGCTTCCTCGGCATCCCGGTTCGCGAAGTCGATCAGCTCATCAACGCCGAAGCCCGCGTGGTCTGAGCGCAAGGACAGGAGACAAGACAATGGCTTATGTGGACAAGCAGCTGACGCTCTCGGACCAGCAGGCGGTTACCGCCACCGCTGTTTCGACCAACGCGTTGGATACCGGCGGCACGACGCCCATTCGAGATGTCGGTGCCGGCGAGGAGATGTTCGTGGTGTTCTCGACCCAGGTCGCGGCCGCCGCAGCAGGCGCCGCAACCGTGGTGTTCGAGGTAATCCAGGCCGACGACTCCGCGCTGACGACGAACGTGGAAACGCTCGCCGCCTCGCAGCCGATCGGCAAGGCGCTCCTCGTGCCGGGCTATCACCCGTTTTCGATCGTGGTCCCGCGCAACACGCGCCGCTTCATCGGCACGCGCTACACGGTCGCCAACGGCCCACTGACCGCCGGCACCTTCACCGCCGACATCCGCAAGGATCGGACGGCAACCACCAACTATGCCAGCGGCTACGTGAACGCTGCGTAAGGGAGGCTGAGAAATGAAGACTTTTTTGCTCAAGGAGCCGCACTTCATCGGCGGCACCCTGCTCGCGGCCGGCTCGAGGGTGACGGAGGCGGAGCTCGCCGGCTCCAAGCCCGGTCAGGGTCTCGTGGAGATCGGTGCGAACGGCCAACCGAAGCACAAGGAGGACGCCGAAGATCTTCGGCATCTCGGCATCTCCGCTGCTCCGATCGAGGTCGCTCCCGTGTCCCCACATGCGCCGAACCCGACTGCCCCTCAGGCGTTGCCGGCGCACAATGTCGGAGAGGTTCTTCCGGCCGGCGAATATGTCGCCGCCGAAGGCGTCGAGAGCAACGAGGCCGCTGCCGCCCGGGCGGAGCAGCAGGAAGCAACCAGCCCCCAGCGGCGTAAGAAGTAAGCTGAAGGCAGGAGACGGGCGGCCCATGCCCCGGGTCGCCCGTCTTTTTATGTGAGGCTGCACCGTGCCCGACTATAGCCGCCGCTTTCCCGGTCAGCCCTATCAAGGTGACCAATATGTGCCGGCCGCTCCGGCAACCGGCGGCGGGAGCGGAACCGGCGGGGCGCTCACCGATGGTGATTATGGCGACATCGTCGTCAGCGGAACGGGCACGGTCTTCTCGATAGATCCCGCCGTGATCACCTCTTTCGCACGATCGTTCCTCGACGATGCAGACGCGACGGCGGTCAAGACGACGCTCGGGCTTCAGAACGTCAACAACACCGCGGACAGCGGGAAGAACGTCCTCAGCGCGACGAAGCTGACCACGGCCCGCACGATCAACGGCCAACCGTTCGATGGCTCGGCGAACATCACCATCAACGCGGTCGATGCGACGGCGCGGATCGCCTCCTCCGAGAAGGGAGCCGCCAATGGCGTTGCGCCTCTCGATGCAAGCTCGAAGATCGCTGCCGCCTATCTCCCGGCCTATGTCGACGACGTTCTCGAATATGTGAACTTGGCTGGGTTCCCGACCACGGGCTCGGCCGGCATCATCTATATCGCCGACGACACCGGGAAGACCTATCGCTGGTCAGGCTCGGCTTACGTCGAGATCAGCCCTTCGCCTGGCTCGACCGACAGTGTCACCGAAGGCGCAACGAACCTCTATTACACCGATGCGCGGGTGCGCGCGGCGCTGCTCACGGGCCTTGCCAGTGGCTCAGGCAGCATCGCCGCGACCGACAGCATCCTCGTCGCGTTCGGCAAGGCCAAGGCAAAGCTCGACGGGCTGGCTGCGGTGGCGTCCAGCGGGAGCGCGGCCGATCTCGGAACCGGCACCTTGCCGGCTGCGCGCATGCCGGCGCTTACGGGCGATGTCACGACCACTGCCGGCGCAGTGGCGTCGACGATCGCGAACAACGCCGTCTCCTACGCCAAGATGCAGGACACGGCGGCGGCCTCAGTGCTGCTGGGCCGCGGCTCTGCCGGCGGTGCCGGTGATCCGCAAGAGATCACGCTCGGAAGCGGGCTCGCAATGGTCGGGACAGTGCTCTCGGCGACGGGCGGCG
>NZ_JAFAVR010000230.1 GCF_019242355.1 Sphingomonas sp.
GCGGCCTAGCTTATTCGGCGGTGGTCGGGTCGATGACGCTGCGCACCTGCGAAATCCTGTTGGCTGGGAAGCCGCCCTTTTCCGCATGGTCGCGAATGATCTGTTCGTTCGGTGCACGATAGATGCAATAGATCTTGTCGTCCGTGACGTAGGAATGGACCCACTGGATGTCGGGCCCGAGCTCGCGGAGCACCGAGCAGCTCGTCTGCGATGCGCCCTTGAGATCGCTTGCCCCAAGCGAGCCGACTCCGGGCATGTCACGCTCGATCACATATTGCGGCATGATCACCTCCTTGCTGGAGGCGTCCTCCATACGTCATTCGAAGGTCGCCGTCAGTAGTGCCAGGGATGACCCTCGATCCGTTCGGCGACCGTGTCGACGCGTGGATGGCGGCCGAGATAAATCGCGATGCCTCCGGTCGCGCCTAGCGCGGTCTTATCCAGTCTTAGCCAGCGCGTGCCACAGCCCCGCGGCAGGCGCCGGTCGGAAACCACGATGTCGGCGCCTGCGCAGGCTCCGGTCAGCGCCTGCCAGTCCATCCGGGTCGAGGACCGGGTCGCAAGCAGGCGCCACTCGCTCGTGCCCTTTCTGATCAGCGCCGTGCAGCTGTCGCGCGTGCACGCGGTGGACGGAGTCGAGCCGAGGTTGGCCGGGTCGCCGTCGAAACCCGAGGCCTGCGCGAAAAGCTGGCGGACGTAATCACCGGCGGCGTCACGCAGAAGCAACGGCCGGCCGTCTTCGACGACGACCAGATGCTTGCCATCGCCGGTCACCAGCACGTCTGGCGAGGGCGCCCCCCATGCGCCGATCGCACCCATTGCGAAGGGGACCAGCCCGAGCAGGCGAAGCCGAGTCGTCCAAAGGCATAGCCAAAGAAAGCCGAGGATCATCAGGCCGAATGCCCAGGGCGGCATCGAGGGAAGCATGGCGACCGCCCCCGGAAGTGCCGCGACCGAGCGGGCAAGCGTCAGGAGCACCTTCAGCGACAGTCCGGTCAGCCACCACAGGGGTCGGCCAAGTCCGAACACGTCGAGCAGCAGCGCCCCCGCCTCGAGCGGCATGATCGCGAAGGTCGTCAGTGGAATGGCAATGATGTTCGCGCCGACGCCGTAGAGGCCGGAACGCTGGAAATGGAACAGGGCCATCGGCATCAGCGCGAATTCGACCGCGAGGCCGGTGAGGACGATCGCGGCGATCGTGCGCAGGAGCCTGTGGATCGGGCCTTCTTCCCGGCGCTCGAACAGGCGCCTGGCCCAGCCGGTCGAATGAAGCGCGATGATGGCGGTGACCGAGCCGAAGCTCATCTGGAAGCTTGGGCCGGCGAGCGCCTCGGGGCGGAAGAGGAGTACGACAAGTGCACCGGCGGCGACCAGGCGCAGGTTGATCGCGTCACGCCCCAGCGCAATCCCGAGAAGGATGAGGAGCGCGGCGACGCAGCTGCGCACCGTCGGCACCTGCGCGCCTGTCAGCAGCGTGTAGCCGATGCCGGCGGCCGCGGCGACGCCCGCGGATACCAGTACGAGGTTGAAGCGAAGCGCGAGGCGCTCGCTCATCGCAAGCAGCTTGAGGCTGAGGAACATGGCCGCAGCGACGACTGCAGCGATGTGGAGGCCGCTGACCGACAGCAGATGGGTCAGGCCGCTGCTGCGCATTGCCGTCGCGTCGGATTCGCTGACGCTGTTCTGGTCGCCGGTGACGAGGGCGATGGCAATCCCGGCCTGGTCGGAGGGCAGGCTGGTGCGGACGTGATCGCCGAGGCGCTGACGGACGAGGTCGAGCCCGGTCGGAGCGCGCGCATTCACGACAGTGACGGGGCCGAGCGCCTTCCCGACCGCTCCGATCTGCCAGAACCAGGCGTCGCGCGCGAAGTCGTAGCTTCCCGGGAGTGCCATTGGCGGTGGCGGCGCGAGGCGGGCGCGGACCTGGACTTCGCTTCCGGCGGCAAGGTCCGCGGGCGCCTTGCCGGCATCGATCGAGACTCGGACGCGGTGCGGAAGCGCCGGGTCGGAGGTAATCAAGGTAAGGCGCACGGTGCCGCGGGCAACGAGCCGCTCGACCAGTTCAACGCGTCCGGCGAGCGAGACGACCGCGGGCTTTGCCATGCGCGGCGCGGCGACCCAGTCGGCGCGCGCCCAGACGAGGCCGCAACCGAGCGCCATCGCCAGTCCGAACAGTCCAAGCGCGCGCCCTGCCCGGCCCCCGCCGGTCACCAAGCCGGTAACAAACAGCGCGGCACCGAGGCAGATGACTGCCGCCCACTCCTCACGAACACCGAGCGCGAACCAGGCGGCGATGCCCGTGCCAAGGCCGACGACCAGCCACGGCGGAAGCTGGGCACGCTCCGCCTCGAGCAGCTTCTCCAGCCGCTCATTCCATGCGCTCAAACGCGCCTTCCAAAAGCCCCGAGCCCGCTGTGGAAGAGGCGCACCCGCTATGTTAGGGGCGCTCATCCATTGCATTGCAGCATGACAAGAAGAGGAAAGTGCGCTTGAGCGCAAGCGACAAAACACAGGCGCGCGCAAGTGACGAGCCACAGGCCGAAAGACCGGTCGTGACCCGTTTTGCCCCGTCTCCGACAGGCTTCTTGCATATCGGCGGTGCGCGAACGGCGCTGTTCAACTGGCTCTTCGCCCGCCATCACGGCGGCAAATTTCTGCTGCGCATTGAAGATACCGACAAGGCGCGGTCGACCAAGGAAGCGATCTCCGCGATCCTGGACGGAATGAACTGGCTCGGCCTCGATTGGGACGGGCACGAATATTATCAATCGCAATTCTGGTCCCGACACGCCGAGATCGCCCACAAGCTGGTCGAGCGCGGCGCGGCCTACCGCTGCTACATGACGCAGGAGGAGCTTGCCGCCCAGCGCGAAGCGGCGCAGCGGGAGCGGAAACCGTTTCGAATCAACAGCCCGTGGCGGGATGCTGCGGATTTGCCTGAGGACAAGCCATTCGTCATCCGGCTGAAGGCGCCGCGCCAGGGTGAGACCGTCATCGACGACAAGGTCCAAGGCCGGGTTACCGTCCAGAATGCCGAGCTCGACGACTTCATCCTGCTGCGCTCCGACGGCAGCCCGACCTACATGCTGGCCGTAGTCGTCGACGATCACGACATGGGCATCACTCATGTGATCCGGGGCGACGATCATCTCAACAACGCGTTCCGGCAGCTGGCGATCATCCGCGCGATGGGCTGGCCGGAGCCTGTCTATGCGCACGTGCCGCTGATTCATGGGCCGGACGGCGCCAAGCTGTCGAAGCGACATGGAGCGCTCGGCGTGGATGCCTATCGCGACGAGCTCGGGCTATTGCCGGAGGCGGTCGTGAACTACCTGCTGCGGCTCGGCTGGGGGCATGGCGACGACGAGATCATCTCGCGCGAGCAGGCGATCGAGTGGTTCGACCTCGCCCATGTCGGCAAGTCGCCGTCGCGTTTTGACTTCAAGAAGCTCGAGAACCTGAACGGACATTATATCCGGGAAGCCGACGACAAGCGATTGACGGACCTGGTTGCGGTTAGGCTCGGGCTGGATGGCGACGGGAAAGCACTGCTACAACGGGCCATGCCCGAGCTCAAGGCGCGGGCGCATACGCTCGACCAGCTTGCCGACGGCGCGGGATTCCTGTTCGCGGAGCGGCCGCTGGCGCCGGACGAGGCCGCCAGCGCGCTCCTCACGCCTGAGGCTCGCGCCTTGCTCCGCTCGGCGCACGACGAACTAAGCGCTCTGGACTCCTGGTCTCCGGAAACGACGGAGCAAGCCGTCC
>NZ_JAFAVR010000005.1 GCF_019242355.1 Sphingomonas sp.
TTTGGCAAGCGTTTGGCATCGCCCGGGCAGTCGCGCATCACCTTCGACCGCTGAAACCCTGCGCGTGCATTAAGCTCATGCCGCCCAGGCTTCCGCCCGCCAGGTGAATGGGCGAGATCGAGGCAACGAAAGTCGGCGATGTCGTAATTACGGCGGCTCATGATGCGCTCTCCGGCAAGGAAGCCCCGGCGCCCCGCAGCGCCTGGCCGAAAATCTGGAAGATGCCTTGGCTCGCGGCGTTCCGGTCGGTCCGCCATTCGGGGTGCCATTGGACCGCAAGGATCGGCGCGCCGTTGGGCCGGGCTGAAATCGCTTCGATGACGCCATCGGGCGCCGACGCTTCGACAGTGAGTCCTTGGCCCAGCTGGCCGACCCCCTGGAAGTGAACCGAGTTCACGTACAGCCGGTCACGGTTGAAAGCCCCTGCCAAAATCCCGCCGGGGGTGAGAATCACCTCATGCTCGTGGCCAAACATCTCCTCGAGCGGCACGCCGTCGGGCGAATGGTGCCGCAGCGCCCGACCGGCTTCCCCCAGATCCCGGGCGAGCGTGCCGCCGAAGGCGACGTTCACCTCTTGGAACCCGCGGCAGATGCCGAGCATCGGCCTGGCGCGATCGATCATCGCCTCGATCAACCGCATGACCATCTCGTCGCGACCGGGATCGAACGGACCGTTGCCCTCACCGGCATCGCCATAGCGCGACGGCGCGACGTTGGAGGGGCTGCCGGTCAGGAGCAACCCATCGATCTTCGCCGCAACCGCCATGGCATTGATTAGGTCCGGACGCGCGGGGATCAGCACCGCGTCAACATCGGCGTGGCGGATCGCCGCTTCCATATAGCGCTCGATCACCAGTTGCGCCCTCTCTTTGCCATGCTGGCGACTGTCAGCGATGATGCCGATGAGCGGTCGGGAGGTCATGATAGTAGCACCGCGGGCGACTGGGAGGACCCGCTCAGCGACATCGGCTGACCATGGTCGAACCCGCGATTCTCGTAGCGGCGGACACCGGCATCGATCATCGTTACGAATGCCAGAGCGCCGCAGCGGCGTGAGCGCTGGCTGTTATGGACGGTATGTCCGGATCGCCGGGGCTAACCAGCCAGCTCCCGCCGACGCAGGCGACCGCGCGAACCGCTAACCAGTCGGGGGCGCTCGACTGGGTGATGCCCCCAGTCGGGCAAAAGCGGCATTGGTGGAAGGGCGCGGCCAGCGCCTTCAGTGCCGCGATCCCACCCGAGGCCTCGGCCGGGAAGAATTTGAAGCGGGTCAGGCCGAGGTCGAGCCCGCGCATGATATCGGCAGCGTCCGAGACGCCGGGCAGGAAAGGGATGCCGCGAGCGATCGCGGCTCGGCCGAGACCCTCGGTCAGGCCAGGGCTGACAATAAAGCGGGCGCCGGCGGCGATCGATTGATCAAGCTGGGCTCCGTTGAGGACCGTGCCGGCGCCGACCAGCGCGCCCTCGACCTCGGCCATCGCCGCGATCACGTCGAGCGCCGCCGGAGTGCGGAGCGTCACCTCCAAAGCGCGGATGCCGCCCGCGACCAGCGCCTCAGCGATCGGCCGCGCGTGCGCCACCTCGTCGACCACCAGCACCGGGATGACCGGCGCCAACGCCATGACTTCGTCGACCGTCTTCATGCCTGATAATCCCGTTCCATGGTGGCGAGCATCGCCGAGCCGCCGGCTTCGGCGTCGCTGGCGCCGTCGCGCATGAAGGCGAATAGCTCTCGCGCGGTGCCGATCCGCTGCGGCGGCAGCGGAGCGAGCGGCCGGGCTTCGAGCGCGTCAACCTCTAGCCGCACGTGGAGCATGCCGTCGTCCGCGCAGAGCCGTATGATGTCGCCGTCGCGAATCCGTGCGATCGGTCCGCCGGCCAGCGCCTCGGGCGAGACGTGGATCGCCGCCGGCACCTTGCCGCTCGCCCCCGACATCCGCCCGTCGGTGACCAACGCGACCTTGAAGCCCTCGCCTTGGAGGACGCCCAGGGCCGGGATCAATTTGTGCAGCTCGGGCATGCCGTTGGCGCGCGGGCCCTGGAAACGGACGACCACCACGACGTCCCGGTGCAGCTCGCCGGCCTTGTAGGCGGCGAGAACATCATCCTGGTCGGCGAACACCCGGGCCGGCGCCTCGATCGTCCAGCGTTCGCGGGCGACGGCGCTGGTCTTGAAGGTCGCACGGCCGAGATTGCCCTGGACCAGCCTCATGCCGCCATCGGGCAGGAAGGGCGCGGCCACCGGGCGCAGCATCGCCGCATCGCGGGGTTCGGGAACGGGCGACCAGGCAAGATCGTCGCCCGCGAGCACGGGCTCTTCGGCATAAGCGCCAAGGTCGCTCGTCCACACGGTCAACAGGTCGCGGTGGAGCAGCCCGGCCGCGAGCAGCTCGCCGATCACATAGGCCATGCCGCCGGCCGCCTGGAATTGGTTCACGTCGCCGGCGCCCGACGGATAGACGCTGGCGATCATCGGCACCGCCGCCGACAGCCGGTCGAGATCCTCCCAGTCGAAGATTATCCCCGCCGCCCGGGCGATCGCGGGCAGGTGGATCGCATGGTTGGTCGAGCCGCCGGTCGCGAGCAGGCCGACCGCGGCGTTGACGATCGCTTTCTCGTCGATGCAGCGCCCGAGCGGGCGATAACCATTGCCGTCCCAGCCGATCTCGGCGAGCCGGTGAACGGCGGCGCGGGTCAGCGCCTGGCGCAATTTGGTCCCGGGATTGACGAAGGCGGCGCCGGGCACGTGCAGCCCCATCACCTCCATCATCATCTGGTTCGAATTGGCGGTGCCGTAGAACGTGCAGGTGCCGGCGCTGTGGTAGGAGGCGCTCTCGCTGTCGAGCAGATCGGCCTCGCTCGCCTCGCCGGCGGCATAAGCCTCGCGCACCCGCACCTTTTCCTTGTTGGGCAACCCGGAAGGCATCGGGCCGCCCGGGATCAGGATCGTCGGCAGATGGCCGAAGCGGAGCGCACCGATCAGCAGCCCGGGGACGATCTTGTCGCAGATGCCGAGCAAGGCGGCCGCCTCGAACATGCCGTGACTCAAGGCCACCGCGGTCGACAAAGCGATCGTGTCGCGGCTGAACAGTGACAGCTCCATCCCTGCCTGGCCTTGCGTGACGCCGTCGCACATCGCCGGCACCCCGCCTGCGACCTGGGCGGTGACGCCGATTTCGCGGGCGAACAACTTCATCTGTTCGGGGTATCGGCCATAGGGCTGATGCGCCGAGAGCATGTCATTATAGGCGGTGACGATGCCGATATTCATCGCTCTTCCGCGCTTGATCGCCTCCTTGTCCTCGCCGGCGGCGGCGAAGCCGTGCGCGAGGTTGCCGCAGGCGAGCCGTGGGCGGTGAACGCCATGGTCGCGCTCGCGTGCGATCAGGTCGAGATAGGCGGCGCGGGTCGGCCGCGAGCGGGCGATGACCCGGTCGGTCACCGCTGCAATATCGGGGTGAATTTGGGTACGGACAGGAGTCATGATTCAGCCCAATGTATGCTGACCACCCCCCGGGCTTGGCCGAACCAAGCGCCAAGTGGGCTGTCATCTTGATTTCGTAGCGCGTGATCGATCGCCGTCTTGCTCGTGGCCCCTGCTGACAGCAGGAAGGCCCGCTGGCTTGAGACCAGCTCCGGAAGGCCCCAGCGACGACAGGAGAGCGGCAACTCGATCGCACTTGGACGACGCACGAAATCGACGAACGGGCGGGATGCATCTTCGCGGACCATCGCGCACGGCGGGAAGCAAGCGAGCTGACCGTCGGAGCCCAAGCTCAACACGACGAGATCGAGAGGCAGTTTGATGCTGGCGGCGGCATCCGGTCTACCCAAGCTGACAAATCGCGCCTGGGACCCCGACCAACCTGCGAATGCTCGACGGACGGCGCCGATGCACGAGTGATGGTGACCTTCGGGAACGCGGTGCTCCTCGGTCGTCGTGATCGTCACACGGTCCCATGCAATGGGACGTGCCGCCAAGTGTTCGAGCAGCGCTTGAGGGCAAGCGGCGCCGGGGAGGGCAACCGAAACCGTGCCGGAAAGGCTACGGTAACCGAGCCAATCCGCAGCCTCGAAAGCGACCGTCTCGGCGGCGCCAACCAGCGTCTCGTGCTCGCAGACCTCGATCAGGCAAGCATCAGTCATGCCAGCTGACCCCCTCCCGCTCTGTCATTGCGATGGCTGCCGTCGGCCCCCAGGTTCCTGCAGCGTACAGCTTTGGGCTGACGTCATGCTCGCGCCAGCCTCGGCGGATCGCGTCGATCCAGTGCCATTGCGCCTCGACCTCGTCTCGGCGCACAAACAGGGTGCTCTCCCCAGCGATCAGATCGGACAGCAATCGCTCGTACGCTATGCGCCGGCGAACATCCGCAAAGGCGTTGGTGTCGCGAACGTCGAGTTCTATTTCACGCAGCCGGATACCCTCGTGGTCGAGCCCGGGCTGCTTGGTCATGATAGCGAGACGGATATTTTCGTCCGGCTGCAGCGAGATGATCAGCCGGTTGGCGGCCAGTTCCGCACCGCGTCCAGAGAAAATCGAATGCGGCACCGTCCTGAATTGGATGACGATCTCTGAGAGGCGGGCGGGAAGGCGTTTGCCTGTGCGCAGGTAGAAAGGAACGCCCTGCCAACGCCAGTTGTCGACATGCGCCTTGAGAGCGACGAACGTCTCAGCCTCTGAGGCTCGGCCGAGTTCGTCGCTATAGCCGGTGACCGGAGTGCCGGCGATCGCGCCAGCGCCATATTGTCCGGTGACGCTCTCGGTCACGACGTCGATCGCGCGGAGCGAGCGGAGGACTTTGACCTTCTCGTCGCGGACCGCATCGGCTGCGAAATGCGCGGGCGGCTCCATTGCGACTAATGCCAGCAGCTGGAGCATGTGGTTCTGCACCATATCGCGCAGCGATCCCATGCCATCGAAGTATGAGGTTCGGCCTTCGAGCCCAACGGTCTCGGCGACCGTGATCTGCACATGATCGACGCCCTGCGCGTTCCAAAGCGGCTCGAACATGAGGTTTCCGAAGCGCAGCGCGAGCAGGTTCTGGACGGTCTCCTTGCCGAGATAATGATCGATCCGAAATGTCCGGTCCTCGGGAAAAAGGAGCGCAACCGCGTCATTGATCTTTCGGCTGGAGGCGAGGTCTTGGCCGAGTGGCTTCTCCAGCGCGAGACGTGTGTGCTCGCCGGCAAGACCGGCCTGATCGAGACCTTGGATGGTCGTCTCGAACAATGAGGGAGCGGTCGAAAGAAAGATCGCTATGCCGCCGCCGCTTCGAGGGGTGGCAGCCTGGCCGAGCCGACTGAACGTGGACGGATCCGAGGCGTCGACCGCGACATAGCTCAGCCGACCCAGAAATTGGTCGACGACTCGGGGCTCGAGCCGCCGTTCGATCGCAAGCGGCGTGATGGCCTCCCGCACCATGTTGCGGAAGGAGGCGTCCTCGACTTCATGCAGGGCGGTGCCGATGATCGCCAGATTTGCCGGCAGCAGGCTGTCGGCGTCGAGACCGAACAACGATGGCAACAGCATCCGGCGCGAGAGATCGCCCGTCGCCCCGAATAGGATTATGGTGGAAATCACGCTCAAGCGGCAGCGACGGAAACGAAACCGCCGAGTGGCCAGTGACCGCGCCAGAGGAAAACCGCACTCGTCATTCGGCTCGTGCGAGGCATGACGACGTCGATCAGATGAGGGTCAGTCGTGCCTTGCAAGGCGCCGTCCCCCTGCGGGATGGGGGTGGCCGAATGCGCCCGCCCAGCCGCAAGCCTTCGCGGCGAATTTAGCTGCTTGCGCCATTGCCTCTTCGACTGTCGCTCCGTCGATGCGCGACGCCAAAAAGGCCGCGATAAAGGAGTCGCCAGCGCCCATCGTATCGACAAGCTCCGCTTGTTCGACGCCTTGCCGTATCAGGCGCTCTCCGGTGCTGAAGACGGCGCCACGCTCTCCTTGTGTGACGCAAACCGACGGTGCGCCTATGGAGTGGACCGCCTTGATCAGACCTTCGGTGTCGTCGTCAGTTAAATCAGCCGCTGAGAGAAATGCTATCGTGATCGTCGGACAGACTGTTGCCAGATAGCCGAAGTCTCTGCCGGTCGAGAAGTCAAAGGACAGCCCTTGCGAAACTTGCCGGAGCCGCACAAGTTCAGGCTCGACATAGCTGAAGCAGGATGAGTGAACGTGGCCAAAGCGCTCTATCAGCGCGAGATCGTTCCGATCCATTCGCAGCATCAGGCGCTGACGAATACCTCCCTTGTTGGAGGTGATGAATGTGCGATCACCATCTACGATCGCCACTTCGGCCTTCCCAGTCTCGCCGTGCGCAATCCGTAGATTTTTGTCAGACAGGCCTTCGGCGAGGAGCGACGCATGTACATGCCGACCTTCCTCGTCGTCCCCAACGATCCCGATGTAGGCGCTGTTCTGCAGCCCAAATCGGCGCGCGAGGACGGCGACATTGAGCGTATTGCCGCCAGGATAGTACAGGTCTTCGTCGACATAGTGATCGACGACGTTGTCGCCCACACCGACGAGCCCAGGTTTACTATCGGCCAACGGCTTATCCTACCTTTTCCACATAGGCCTGAGCGCTGAATTCGCTCAGGGAAACGCAACCTCGAACAGCCCTCGTGCTCACCTTTAAGCTTAGACGAAGGACAAGGAGAATGGGGGTGGGCAGACGCTGGGCCATGAGCGCCTGCCCGCTTCCTGTACTCAGTATTCCATTTGCCACATATAGCGGCGGACCGTGAGCGGGTGGCCTCTGGCCGCGCCCAGCTTTTCTGCGTAGGTCCGAAGGACAGGTGCGAAGACCAGCGGCGCGAGATATTGCGCGACCGTAGACGGAAGCGCCGCAACGCCCAACTCGTTGGCGTCGAAGATAGTCATGCGCTTGCTATACTTTTGCGCAAAGGCGAGAGCGCGTTCGTCCATAGCGCGCTCCGCTCCCAAGCCGACCAGCTGAATGAAGGGAACGTCGAAATCGGTGATCTCGAACGGTCCGTGGAAATACTCACCAGCATGGATCGCCGCCGAGTCGACCCACTGCATCTCCTGCAGAATGCAAATCGCGAACGCGTAGGCGACGC
>NZ_JAFAVR010000056.1 GCF_019242355.1 Sphingomonas sp.
GAACGCCGGAAGAGGCGACGGATAGGCCGGCGTTCCCCACAGCGCCGCCAGCTGGGCCCTGGTCTGAACCGCCGCGATGCGGTCGAGATAGGGGCGGGCAGGCGCGAGGCCGCGGGCTTCGATGGCCGGCTGGTCCATCCAGCTTGCATAGAGATCGCCGATCTGCTGTCCGATGTGGCCCGACGCCGACGGGTCCCGGGCCGAATCCTCGACCACCGAGCGGACGTCCTTGTCGATCTGGTCGTTGAGCACGGAATCGATGCCGACGAACGTCCGGTCGGGCGCAATGTCTGTGTGGCTGTACCAGCTGCCGTTGACGTAGGCGAAGAAGTCATCGCCTGGCTTGACCGAGCGGTTCATCGCGGCCGGATTGTAGCCCCAGGTGCCAAACACCGGCGGAGCGGCGTCGGCCACCATTGGCGCAATCGCCAGCATGCACGCGGACGCGAGCGTCATCACCTTGTATCGCATAGTCTTCCCACCCCTTGCCGGAACCGGCGAAGGCTTGCCCGACCAACGGCCGATTCGACAATGCTTTTCGACCAACCGCTACGGTGGCCCCAACGATCAGCCGGCGGGAAGGCTCAGCGTGGCCAGCAGGCCGCCGAGGTCCTCGCTCTCGCCGAGCGTGATGCTGCCGCCATAGATTTCAGCGACGTCACGCACGATCGCGAGGCCGAGGCCGGTCCCCGGCTTGCCGGTCGTGTCGAGACGGGCGCCGCGCTCAAAGATTGACGCGCGGTCGGCTTCGGGGATTCCGTGGCCGTCATCCTCGACGAGCACATCGACGTTGGCGCCGTTGCGCTCGACGGTCACGAAGACTCGGCCGCCGCCATATTTGGCGGCATTCTCGACGAGGTTGCCAAGCATTTCGTCAAGGTCCTGCCGCTCGACCCGGGCCTCCGCCTTGTGGTCGCCAGCAATGTCGACAGTCACCTCCTCGTACAGGCGATCGACCGCGCGCTGCACCGCCTTCAGGCTCTGCCACACGGTTGCCCGCGCCTGCGCCGACGCTCGGCGGCCGATCGCGCGGGCGCGGGCGAGGTGGTGGTCGACCTGCCGCCGCATCACCTGCGCCTCGCGGCAGACCGTATCGGCAAGCTCGGGCGTCCGCGCCGTTGCCGCATTGGTGATGACTGTCAGGGGCGTCTTGAGCGCATGGGCGAGATTGCCGGCGTGGCGACGCGCCTCTTCGGCCTGCGCCTCGCTGTGCGCGAACAGCGCGTTGATTTCCTCGGTCAGCGGCCGGATCTCCGCGGGGAAATCGTTCCCGATTCGGGTCTTCTGCCCAGAGCGGATCGCCGCCACCTCACGGCGCACGCGGCGGAGCGGCCACAGGCCGTAGAAGGTCTGCAGCGCGGCGAGCATGAACAGCCCGACGCCAAGCGCGGTGAAGCTCCAGAACAGGATCGAGCGCAGATGGTGGATCTCGTCGTTCAGCGATTCCCGGGACTCGGCGACCTGGAAGCGCCAGCGGATCGGCGAGCCCGGCAGGATTGCATCGCGCTCGGCGATCCGAAGCGGCTCCGAACGGTGCCGGGTCGAGAACTCGTCGCTGTCGTAGCGATGCGGCGCGACGTCATTGTGGTTGCCGACAACGTGCAGCCGCCGATCCCAAAGCGAGGGCGATGGATAGCAGAGCGCCGAAACCGCACCCGACTTGCACGAGTCACCCGCGGCGTCGGTGACCTGGAAATAAAGACCGGAATATGCCTCGGCGAAGCGCTGGTCGGCAGGCGCCCGGTTGAAGCGAACGCCGCCATCGGGGCCGATCTCCGACGTGCCGATCATCGAATTGAGGATGAACACCAGCTGGTTGTCGTAGGAATCGACGATCCATCGAGAAATCACTCGGTCGAGCGCGAATCCGCCGATCAGCAGCAACGCGATGATCCACAAGGCGGCGACGACGATCAGCCGTCGAGTCAGCGATCCGCTGGCGCGCGGAATCGACCCATCGCTGTCGGGCCGCCGCTCTTCGGCCGCCGCCGTGACCGGGGCGGCGGATTCGTTCAACTTGCCGGTTCCTCCAGGCTGTAACCGAGGCCTCGAATGGTGGTGATCACGTCGGCGCCGAGCTTCTTCCGGATGCGCGTCACGAACACTTCGATCGTGTTGGAATCGCGGTCGAAGTCCTGGTCGTAGATATGCTCGATGAGCTCGGTCCGGCTGACCACCTTGCCCTTGTGGTGGAGGAGGTAGGAGAGGAGCTTGTATTCCTGCGCGGTGAGCTTGACCGGCTCGCCTGCCTTGGTGACCTTGCCCGATCGCGTGTCGAGCCGGATGTCGCCCGACACAAGCTCGGACGACGCATTGCCCGACGAGCGGCGGATCAGCGCGCGCAGGCGGGCGATCAGCTCCTCGGTCTGGAACGGCTTGGCGAGATAGTCGTCGGCACCGGCGTCAAGCCCCGCAACCTTGTCCGACCAGCTGTCACGGGCGGTAAGGACGAGCACGGGCATCTTGCGCCCCTCCTTGCGCCAGCGATCGAGGACGGTGAGGCCATCCACCTCCGGCAGGCCGAGATCGAGGATCACGGCATCATAGCTTTCGGTCGATCCGAGATAATGGCCGTCCTCGCCATCGGTGGCGAGGTCCACCGCATAGCCCGCGCCCTCGAGCGTCGAGCGCAGCTGCCGCCCGAGATTGGGTTCGTCTTCGACGATCAGGACGCGCATGAAATCTTCCCGCTGATGTTCACCCTGTCCGCCTCAACCCGTCGCCGGACAATCGGTTGCTTGGCCGGAACGATACCGGGCTTGCAAGGGCCTGCCCGACTATGAATTGGGATCGGCCTCATCAAAGCCGGTGCCGCCCATCAATTCGAAGATGAGCCCCAGGACATAGAGCAACGGCCGCAACCCGAAAATCACGAAGCTGAACAGGGCGACGGTCCAGAAGACGCTCCAAGAGATGGTCGACTTAAGGAGGTTGCGCGAGTTGGGGTCCATCGCCTTCGGTCCCCCGCGCCGGCGGCCTAGCGCGACCGGCGGATGATGCGTCCGGTCTGGCTATCGACATCGACCCAGATGACGCGGCCGTTCTGCATGAATTTCAGCCGATAGGTGCCGCGGTTGAGTTCCGGCCCGAGATATTCGGCGCCCGGCATCAGCGGCATGACCCGGCGCTCGAGCTGGGGCAGGGGCATGGCGCGCCCCTGCTGAACGTCGAGAAACACCCGGTCCGAGTCCCGCTGAGGCCAGCCGCGCGGCCCATCGTCGCGCTCCTGCCAGCCGGGCTGCGGCTGCCCTCCATGGCGCGGCCCGGCAACCGCCGGAGCGCTGGCAAGGGCTGCGGCCAACAGGCCGGCGACAAGGGATCGGAACACAGTCATCACGCGACTCTTTCAACGGCTGTTCTATCATGGTCCATTGAATGCGTTATGAATGCCGTTGAACAGATGCGTTCAGGGTCACAGCCGTTGCCAAAGGGCAACATTCGCGACCGATGCGGCTTCCCGATCGAGGTTCTATCGCGATAAGGGCTGCCCGCGATGGCTCCACCGATCCTTTCCTATGAAGACCTTGGCCTCATCCAGGGCGATGGCTGGCTGTTTCGCGGCCTCGACCTCTACGTCGGCGCGCGCGACCGGCTAGCATTGATCGGACGCAACGGCGCCGGCAAGACGACGCTTCTCAAGTGCCTCGCCGGCCTGATCGACACCGACGAGGGTAAGCGCACCATCGTGCCCGGGACGCACGTCGTGCTGCTCGAGCAGGACCCGGCGATGGGCGGCTTCGCGACGCTCGAGGACTGGGTGCTGCACGGTACCGATGCTCCGGCGGCGCATGAGGCCGCGGCCATCGCCGACCAGCTTGGCATCGACCTCGGCCGGGCGGTGGCGACGGCGAGCGGCGGCGAGCGGCGTCGCGCCGCGATTGCTCGCGCGCTTGCGCAGGGGCCCGACCTGCTGCTCCTTGACGAGCCGACCAACCATCTCGACCTCGGCGCGATCGAATGGCTCGAGGATTGGCTGAAGCGCTTCACCGGCGCGTTCATCGTCATCAGCCACGATCGCACCTTCCTCACCCGCCTGACGCGCTCCTGCATCTGGCTCGACCGCGGGCAGCTGCGGCGTTCGGAAATCGGCTTCGGCGGGTTCGAGGCGTGGACCGAACGCGTTTACGATGAGGAGGCGCGCGCCGCCGAGAAGCTCGATGCAAAGCTGAAGCTCGAGCTTCACTGGCTGCAGCGGGGTGTCACGGCGCGCCGCCGTCGCAACCAGGGACGTCTCTCCAAATTGCACGAAATGCGTGCGCAGCGCGCCGCGATGCTCGGCCCGGCCGGTTCGGCCAAGCTTGGATTGGCGAAGGACGATGTGCGCACCAAGACCGTCATCGACGCCGAGCAGGTGTCGAAAAGCTTCGGCGACCGACGAATCATCCGCGATTTCTCGCTGCGCATCCAGCGAGGCGACCGCATCGGCCTGGTCGGCCCGAACGGCGCCGGCAAGACGACGCTCCTTAAGCTTCTGACCGGGGAGCTGGCGCCCGACACGGGGACCGTCAGCCTCGCCAAGACGCTGAGCGGCATCGTCATCGATCAGCAGCGCAAGCTGATGGAGCCGGGCAAGCGCGTGAAGGACGTGCTCGCCAATGGCGGCGACTGGATCGAAGTGCGCGGGGTCAAGAAGCACATCAAGGGCTATCTCAAGGAGTTCCTGTTCGACCCGGCGCTGACCGACGCGCCGATCGGCTCACTGTCGGGCGGCGAGCGCTCCCGGCTGCTGCTGGCGCGGGAGTTCGCGCGCGAGGCGAACCTGCTGGTGCTCGACGAGCCGACCAACGACCTCGACCTCGAGACGCTCGATCTCTTGCAGGAGGTCATTGCCGATTATGAAGGCACCGTCCTCATCGTCAGCCACGACCGTGACTTCCTCGACCGGACGGTGACGATCACGCTCGGCCTCGACGGGTCGGGCAAGGTCGACATCGTCGCCGGCGGTTACGAGGATTGGGTCCGCAAAAGGTACGAGGCGGCCCGCGCTCCAGCCAAGGGCGGGTCGCGCCCGGCGGCGAAGGACAACGCGCCCGCTGCCCGGCCGACGAGCGGGAAAGCGGCGAAGCTCTCCTACAAGGACCAGCGCGACTTTGACCGGCTGCCAGGCGAGATCGAGCGGCTGCAGTTGGAGGTCGCGGCCGATGAGGCGGCGCTGTCCGACGCGGACCTGTTCCTCAAGAACCCCGACCGCTTCACCCAGCTGACCGAGCGCATCGCCCGCCATCGCGCCGACATCGAAGCTGCCGAGGAACGCTGGCTCGAGGTCGCGGAAATGGCGGAAGCCGTCGGCGCCTGACGAGCGTTAGCTGCCCAGCTGGTATTGCTTCAGCAGGTCATAGAGGGTTGGCCGGCTGATCCCCAGAAGCTTGGCCGCGCCCGAGATATTGTTCTCGGTGCGGCTCATCGCGTGCCGAATCGCGCGGCGGTCGGCTATCTCGCGCGCCGCGCGCAGGTTGATCGCGTCTGGCGCGGCGGCCGCGGTGCCGGGCAGGTCGAGGTCTGCCGCTCCGACGCTCCGCCCGTCCGCCATGATGACCGCGCGCTTGATCCGGTTTTCGAGCTCCCGGACGTTGCCCGGCCAGGCGTAGCCGTCGATCGCCGCCACCGCGTCCGGCCCGAGCGACTGCACTTTCGGGTTCAGCTCTCGGGCGAAGCGGTTCACGAAATGCCGCGCTAGCAGGACCGCGTCGCCGGGCCGCTCGGCGAGCGACGGAATCTTCACGACGATCTCGGCGAGGCGATAATAGAGGTCCTCGCGGAACCGGCCGTCGCCGATCATCGCCTCGAGGTTCTGGTGAGTCGCGCAGACGATGCGGGTATCGACCGCGATCGGCTGCCGCCCCCCGATGCGCTCGATGACGCGCTCCTGCAGGAAGCGCAGAAGCTTCACCTGCAGGGGCAGGGGAATGTCGCCGACCTCGTCGAGGAACAGGGTGCCGCCCTCGGCAAGCTCAATCTTGCCGACATTGGTCTTGACCGCCCCGGTGAATGCCCCGCGCTCATAGCCGAAGAGCTCCGCCTCGAGCAGGTTCTCGGGGATGGCAGCACAATTGATCGCAACGAACGCGC
>NZ_JAFAVR010000089.1 GCF_019242355.1 Sphingomonas sp.
GGCGGCGTTGCGAGATTCTCTCCTGAAGGCGAGCCACCGTGTTGATGCGCACGACCTCGTCGCGGCGCATCTTTTGCTCTTCGAACCTTCGCGCCGACCCGGTGAGCGCGCCATTCTCGCCCAGGAATGGCTCGATCAGGCGGATTCCCTGGTCGCTCATGACGAACTCGCGAACCTGGTTAGAGTGGGCGATGCCGCGAGCCTTCAACAGGTAAAGCTCGCGATTGAACTCGCCGTTGACCTCGCGGTTGAGGAGCAGGATCCAGGCATCCATCAGCGACGACAGGCCCGCGTCCGTCTGCGCCTGACCCTGTTCGTGCGCGAGGTGGGTGAAGACGCCAGTGATGCCTTGCGTCTTCAGATAGTCGATCATCCGCAGCAGCATCGACTGGACCTCGAGCTCCTCGCCGGTGTCGAGGAAAGCGGAGATGGGATCGAGCACGACGAGGGACGGGTCGAATCGCTGGATTTCGCGAAGCATGACGGCCAGGTGCATCTCAAGGCTGTAGAAGGTGGGCCGCACGGCAACGCAATGCAGAAGGCCGGAGTCGATGTGCGGCTGCAGGTCGATCCCGATCGAACGCATGTTGCGCACCGTCTGGGCCGCCGATTCCTCGAACGAAAAGTAAATCGCCTTCTCGCCCCGGTTGCAGCAGGCATTGACGAACGCGGCGGCGATCGAGCTCTTTCCCGACCCGGCGACGCCGCTCAGCAGGACGCTGCTGCCGCGGTGGAAGCCGCCTCCCTGGAGCATCGCGTCAAGATCGGGAATGCCCGTGGAAATCCGGTCTTCGTGGACCTGATGGTGAAGTCCGAGCGAGCTCGTCGGAAGGACGCTGAAACCGTCCTCGCCGATGAGGAATGGATATTCGTTCAGGCCGTGCGCGGTGCCGCGATACTTGACGATCCTGAGCCGCCGCGTGCTGACCTGGTTGTGCACCCGGTGGTCGAGCAGGACCACGCAGTCGGAGACATATTCCTCAAGGCCCTGGCGGGTCAGCGTGCCGTCGCCGCGCTCGCCGGTGATCACGGCGGTGAGGCCGCGCTCCTTGATCCAGTCGAACAGCCGACGGATCTCAGCCCGCAGGATCGCCGGATTCTGGAAGGCGGAAAACAGGCTCTCGATGGTGTCGAGGACGATGCGTTTGGCGCCGATCTCGTCGACCGCGAGCTCGAGGCGCAGGAAGAGGCCCTCGAGATCGTAGTCGCCGACCTCGGCAAGCTCCGCCGGGTCGATCGCGATATGCTCGACGTGGACCTTCTTCTGCTCGACGAGTTCCTCGAGCCCGAAGCCAAGAGAACGGACGTTGGCGGCGATGTCGCTCGGTCGTTCCTCGAAGGTAACGAAGATGCCTGGCTCGCCGTTGCGCGCGCCGTTGATCAGGAAGGTCGAGGCGAACAGGGTCTTGCCGCAGCCGGCAGAGCCGCAAACCAGCGTCGGGCGCCCGCGCGGAAGGCCACCGAGGGTGAGCTCGTCGAATCCGGAGATCCCGGTGAGCGCCTTTGCAATCCCTTCAGCCACTTAGCCTCCGTCGAGTTCGTTTCGGGCCTGTCGAGGTTGTTAGAGCAGCCGAACGATTGGTGCCACTAGCGGAAAAATTGCTTAGGACCAAAGAACTTAGATTACATGCGCGGCGGTTTTGGTGACGGACGATCCTATCGATCGGGGGTCTCCAGCGTGTCGCAGAGCCGCCGCGTGAGCGAAGCGAGCGTATAGGGCTTCTGAAGCACCGGGCGCGACCTGTGCTGATCCGGCAGCTGGCCCTGCTCGCCGTAGCCGGTCGCGAAGAGATAGGGCACGCCAAGGTCGAGGAGGCGGTTCGCGATCGGCACGCTGTCGTGGTCGCCAAGGTTGATGTCGAGGATGGCGACGTCGGGTCGCCTCGTCTCGATCGCCGCGATGGCGCCCACCGCGGATGATTCGGTAGCCACGGAATTGGCACCGAGGCGGTCAAGCAGGTCCTCGGCATCGAGCGCGATGATCAGGCTGTCCTCGACGAGCAGGACGTTCTTGCCGCGAAGAAGCATGCCAACGTCCCGCGGCTCAGCCTCCGGCTTTCCGGGCAGGCTGATCCTGTTGCCGCTTAGGTCGGCGGACTGAACGACATGCCTGGCCGGGATCATGAATTCGGCGCGCACGCCGTCGCTGGCATAGTCGACCTTTGCCGTGCCGCCGAGATCGTAGGGGACGCTGTGCTCGATGATGGTCGTTCCAAACCCCTTGCGGTTGGGCGGCCAGACCTCGGGCCCGTCCTCCTCGCGCCAGCAGAAGTGGAGGTCCCCATTGTCGTTCGTCGACCATTCCGCGAGCGCCCTGCCGTTCTGAACGGACAGGCTGCCGTACTTGACGGAATTGGTCACCAGCTCGTGGACCACGAGGGCGAGCGTCGAATAGGCCTGGGGATTAAGAAGAACTGGCGGCCCCTTGAGGGTCAGCCGGTCCTTCTGGGTCGAGAGGAAGGCGGCCGCCTCGGCTTCGAGCAGATTCTTGACCGGCGCGGGTCCCCAATGGTCGTCGGTGATCTGGTTGTGGGCCCGGGCAAGCGCATGGACGCGACCGTCGATCACCCGGACGAAATCCTCGATCGAGGTGCCGTCGGCCGGCTTCGACTGGCGGATCAGGCCGCGGATCAGAGACAGGATGTTCCGGACCCGGTGGTTGAGCTCGGCGATCAGCAACTCCTGGCGGCTCGTCGCCTCGCGCCGCTCGGCGCTGGCTTCGTCCGACAGGCGAAGCACGACTTCGATCAGGGTCGCGCGCAGGGTTTCGGCGACGCGGATCTCCGACGGGCTGAACGGGAGCGAGCGGCCGACCACCGTCTCCTTCCATTCCTCGAAGCTTTCGCGTGGAGTCAGGCGCGGGCCGTTCGGGCCATATTGCACCGGCTTGTGCGGGTCGCCCGCCCAGCGCACCGAGCGCACGATCTCGGTGCGGAACAGAACGACATAGTCGCGCGGCATGCGCGAGATCGGAATCGCAAGCAGCCCCGCCACCTGCATCGGCGGACCGCCCCGGTCAGGCACGAGTGTGCCGATCTGGTCGGTCGCATAAGCGCGGCCGGCGGCGGTCGAGTTCAACGCCTGGATGATGCGTGCGAACTCGCCGGTGTTCGGAGTGACTCCGCTGAACGCGTAATTACCGTTGATCCAGACGGCGACCCCATCGGCTGGAATTGCGCTCGTCAGGATCGACGACAGCCAGTCGGGGTCGTTGAGCAGCGTCTCGTCGGACGCGACGGCGCCCAGCAGCTGATCGGAAATGTCGCGCGCGCGCCGCTCATATTCGACGATCTGCGTGCGCTCGCGCGATTCGATTCGCATGGCGAACATCTGCGCGAACAGTTCGGCGACCGACCGGCGCTCGAAGCTCGGGCAGCGCGGCGAGTAATGATGACAGGCGATCAGGCCCCACAGCTTCCCGTCGACGATGATCGAGATCGACATGGACGCCCGGACGCCCATGTTGCGCAGATATTCGATGTGAATCCGCGACACCGAGCGCAGCACCGACAGCGAGAGGTCGATCGGCTGGCCATATTCGTCGGTTGGCGGTTCGATCGGCACGGGCTCGGCATCGATGTCGGTGATCACTCGAAGCAGGCTGCGCAGGTAAAGCTCGCGCGCCTGGCGGGGGATGTCGGTCGCCGGGTAGTGGAGTCCGAGGAAGCTGCCGATGCCGCCCTTCGCGCTTTCCGCCACGACCTCGCCTGAACCGTCGGCAGCGAAGCGGTAGACCATCACCCGGTCGAACCCGATCAGGGCTCGAACCTGGCGAGCGCCCTCCTTGAAGAAGTCGGCCATGTCCGCCGCCTGCTCGAGCCGATTGACCATGCCGCGCACCGTCCCGGTGGCGTCACCATAGTCGGTGTCGTTGCTCGGCTCCGCCTCGAGGATGATATGCGAGCCCGACATGTGCAGGGCGACGTCGAAGGTTCGGCCCTTGTCCTGCAGATGCATGCGGAAGACGCGCTCCATCGCGTCCTTTCCGCGAAGCAGCGCCAGGCGGTTGCGAAGCGCGTGAATCGCCTGCTTGCCGAGAACCTCCGAGGCCGGGCGGCCGATCAGCTCGCTTCCGCCGGTGTCGAGGAACTGCCCGAGGTTCGCCGACACGTTGGAGATCATCCAGTCGGCGGTCAGGACGATCAGGAAGCCGATCGGCTGGATCGCGCCGAGCTGGTGGATCGGCTCGCGGTCGCAATTGGTAAGATCGACGTCGGCGGGCGACGCGGCGGACTTGTTCATCAAAGGCCGACCTCGTGCGCTACGCTCAGGAACAGTGCGAAGCAGCGCCGAGCGGCTGCCGCTGCTTCACCTATCAGCGCGTCCGAATAAAGACGCTGATCCAGGGCGGCAATAACATTGGGCCACGATCCGCCACAGTCCGATCCCGACAGGAAATCACTAGGAAAACCCTGGCCTAAACGTCGCTTGAGCACCCGGCCGCCGAGCCTCGAACCTTCAAGGACGTAGGCCGTTCCGAGAAGCTCGCCGACCGTGTCGAGGGCAGGGGCGAGGACCGGCTCCGGCATTGCCTCACCGAGGGCGGCAAGGTCAGCTTGAATCGCGCCCGACCGGCGATGGTCGTGCCAACCGTCGACGAGGTCGTGCAGCCCGGCCGACGACAGGGCCGATTCAACCGCCGGCACCGCTCGCCCGTGGAAGCGCAGGAACCGTCCGTAATCCTGGCGATCGGCGAGGTCGAGCCGGGACAATCGTTCATCGAGCTCGCGATGCACGTCGTCGGTTGCCGCCTTGAGTGCAAAGCGAACTTTCACCTCGAGGGCATTGAACGGCCGGCCGGACAAAGCAAGTCCGCGGCCCGACACTTCGGCCGTTAGCGACTGGCAAGGCGCACAAAAAAGGCCCCGCATTGCTGCGGAGCCTTTCTCGTTTGCTGCCGACCCGGCGTCGGCCGGCCGTGGCCTAGTCGTTGTCGTCGCCGGTCAGGAAGGCCGGAGCGAACTCGGGAGCGGGTCCCTCGTCATTGCCGCCTTCGCGCTCGCGGCGCGGGCCGCGGTCACCGCGACCTTCGCCGCGCGGACCACGGTCGCGATCGCCTCCACGGCCGCCGTCACGTCCGCCGCCCTCACGGCGGGGACCACGGTCGCGGTCACGGCCGCCGCGATGACGGTCGCCGCGGTCGCCGCGAGGCCCACGGTCGCCGCCTTCACGCGGCTCGCGCGGGGGGCGGGTGTCTTCGAGCTCGGCGCCGGTCTCCTGGTCGACGAGGCGCATCGACAGGCGCACCTTGCCGCGCTGGTCGACCTCGAGCAGCTTGACCTTGACCTCCTGGCCCTCGGTCAGGACGTCGCGGACGTTCTCGACCCGCTCGTTCTTGATCTCCGAGACGTGAACCAGGCCGTCCTTGCCCGGCATGAAGGTCACGAATGCGCCGAAGTCGACGATGCTCGCCACCTTGCCGGTGTAGATGGTGCCCGGCTCCGGCTCGGCGACGATGCCACGGATCCAGTTGCGGGCGGCCTCGATCTTGGCCGGGTCCGAGGACGCGATCTTGATCGTGCCGTCGTCGTCGATGTCGACCTTGGCGCCGGTCTCCGCGACGATCTCCCGGATGACCTTGCCGCCGGTGCCGATGACTTCGCGGATCTTGTCCTTGGGCACCTGCATCGTCTCGATGCGTGGGGCGTGGGCGCTGAGCTCACCGCGGACTTCGCCGAGGGCCTTGGCCATCTCGCCGAGGATGTGGGCGCGTCCGTCCTTCGCCTGGGCGAGAGCGGTGCGCATGATTTCCTCGGTGATGCCGCGGACCTTGATGTCCATCTGCAGCGAGGTGACGCCGTTCGACGTGCCCGCGACCTTGAAGTCCATGTCGCCGAGGTGGTCCTCGTCGCCCAGGATGTCGCTGATCACGGCGAAGTCCTTGCCCTCGAGGATCAGGCCCATGGCGATGCCGGCAACCGGCGCCTTCAGGGGAACGCCGGCGTCCATCAGGCTCAGCGAGCCGCCGCACACCGTTGCCATCGACGACGAACCGTTGCTCTCCGTGATGTCCGACAGGACGCGGATCGTGTAGGGGAATTCCTCCATCGACGGCAGCATCGGGTGCAGAGCGCGCCAGGCTAGCTTGCCGTGACCGACCTCGCGCCGGCCCGGAGCGCCGAAGCGTCCGACTTCGCCGACCGAATAAGGCGGGAAGTTATAGTGCAGCATGAAGCGCTGGTAGGAGAGGCCCTCCAGGCCGTCGATCATCTGCTCGGCTTCCTTGGTGCCCAGCGTCGTCGTCACGATCGCCTGCGTCTCGCCGCGGGTGAACAGCGCCGAGCCGTGAGTGCGGGGCAGGAAGCCGACCATGGACTCGATCGGGCGAACCGTCTTGGTGTCGCGTCCGTCGATGCGGCGGCCTTCCTTGAGGATCGCGCCGCGGACGATGTCGGCCTCGAGGCTCTTCACCAGCTTGCCGGCGACGAGCTGCTCCTGCGGATCGCTCTCGATCATCGCGTCGGCGGCCTTGAGGCGCGCGGCGGCGAGGGCGGTCGAACGCTCCGACTTGCTGGTCAGGCGATAGGCGGCGTCGATGTCGCTCCCGATCAGGTCCTTGAGCTTGGCCTTGATCGCAGCCTTGTCGGCGGCGGGGGCGAGCTCCCACGGGTCCTTGGCGGCCTGCTCGGCAAGGTTGATGATCGCGTCCACGACTGGCTGCATGCCGCGGTGGGCGAACATGACGGCGTTGAGCATCTCCTCCTCGGAAAGCTCCTTGGCCTCGGACTCGACCATCATGACGGAGTCGCTGGTGCCGGCGACGACGAGGTCGAGCTTGCCGTCAGCGACCTGCTGCTGGGTCGGATTGAGGATGTACTCGCCCTCGTTCGAGTAAGCGACGCGAGCGGCGCCGATCGGGCCCATGAAGGGCACGCCGGAAAGGGTGAGGGCGGCCGAAGCGGCGACCATCGCCAGGATGTCGGGCTCGTTCTCGCCATCGTAGGAGAGGACCTGCGCAATCACGAGGACTTCATTGTAGAAGCCGTCCGGGAACAGCGGGCGGATCGGGCGGTCGATCAGGCGGCTGGTCAGCGTCTCCTTCTCGGTCGCGCCGCGCTCACGCTTGAAGAAGCCGCCGGGGATGCGCCCCGCGGCCGAGAACTTTTCCTGATAGTGGACGGTCAGCGGGAAGAAGTCCTGCCCCGGCTTGACCGACTTTGCGGCGGTGACGGCGCAGAGCACCACGGTTTCGCCGAGGGTCGCGAGAACCGCGCCGTCAGCCTGGCGGGCAACGCGGCCCGTTTCGAGCTTGAGGGTCTTTCCGCCCCACTCGATTTCGACAGTTTTCGTATTGAACATTTGCTTTCCTTTTCCTCGCGGGCCGGATGCCGGCGGGGGCAGCTGTGTGCGAGCATTCCGGCTCGCTTCGGTCGGGGCCGTTCGACCCCAAGGCCTGCCGCCGAATTGCAGCCGACCCCGATGTGCGAAGGGCGCCGCCTGGGCGCCATTGCCGGTTATTTGCGAAGGCCGAGCTTGGCGATGAGGTCCGTGTAGCGGGTCTCATCCTCGCGGCGCAGGTAATCGAGCAGCGACCGGCGCTTGTTGACCATCATCAGGAGGCCGCGGCGAGAGTGGTTGTCCTTCGCGTGGCTCTTGAAATGCTCGGTCAGCGTCTGGATGCGGCTGGTCAGGATCGCCACCTGGACTTCGGGCGAACCCGTGTCGGTCTTGTCGCGACGATGTTCCTTGATCAATTCCTGCTTGCGCTCGGCGGTAATCGACATTCGTGTTTACTCCGCGACATCGAGTAGGTTGAACCCCCGGACGACCTTGAGGCCGTCGGCCAGGGCTTCGACCAAGGCGACCGGAGTTCCCTCCGACGTCGCAAGGCTGAGCCCCGGCGTCGCGGGGAAACCGGCAAGTCGCTGTCCGTGACGGAGCAGTTGAGCCTGACCGGGGGTGACGGGGAGGGCCGGGATGTCGACCAGCGCCGTTTCAAGCGGAACAACCGCCCCATCGATGCGCCGCGCCTTAGCGGCTTCGCCCAGAAAGTCCAGTGAAATGGCCTGTTCGAGCGTGAATGGCCCGGCGCTTGTACGTCTTAGGTAGGAAACGTGACCGACGGTTCCAAGCGCCCGGGCAATGTCGCGGGCGAGCGAGCGGATGTAGGTACCCTTGGAAACGGTCGCAGACAGGGTGATTTGGTCAATCCCCTCGTCATTCCCGCGAAAGCGGGAACCCGGTCCTTCTTCGTGTTCGGCTGGGGCCCCTCCTTCGCGCGGGCGACGAAGAAGAAGTTGGCTCACGGTCACCCGCCGGCACTTCACCTCGACCTGCTCGCCGGCACGGGCCCGCGCATAGGCCGGCTTCCCATCGATTTTCAAAGCAGAATAGACCGGCGGCAGCTGCTCGATCTTGCCGGTGAAGCGGGGAAGGACGCCTTCGATCTGCTCCAGAGTCGGCCGAACCTCACTGGTGGCGACAACCTTCCCTTCGGCGTCCAGCGTGTCGGTCTCCTCGCCCAATCGAATGGTGAAGTCGTACGTCTTGGTCGCATCCAGCATCCGCCCGGCCAGCTTGGTCGCCTCGCCAAGCGCGATCGGCAGCACGCCGCTCGCCAGCGGATCGAGGGTGCCGCCGTGCCCGACCTTCGTCTTCGGCTCACGCGCTTCGCGCAGCAGCCGCTTGACCGCGCTCACCGCAGTCGTTGAGCCAAGTCCGCGCGGCTTGTCGAGGATGATCCAGCCATGAAGCATGGGGCGACTCTTAGCGGCGCACCGACCGCCGGGCCACGCCTTCGGCGCATCGTTCCCCATCGCCTCGGAACATGGTTAAGTGGATCGTAACGATGATGGGGCACATCCGCGCAATGCCGACCTTATTCTTTCGCCGAGGCCTCCGGCCGACCATCCTGTCGGACTTGCCGCTCGCGTTCGGCTTCGTCCTCCTCCTCTCCTGCGCTGCCTGTGGCGTCTGGCTGTTTCAGCAGCAACGCGCGGCCGACGGCTGGGTCCGCCATACGCTCAATGTCGAGAATCGGCTGTCGGAAGTGCAGATCGAGGGGCTGAAGGTCGGCGTCGACATCCGCACGAGCGTTCTTGCCGGCCGGTCCGGCGCCGATGTCGACATCGATGGCTACCGCGACCGCTATTTTGCGGGGATCGAGGACCTGCGCCGGCTGACCGCCGATAATCCAGAGCAGCAGAGGCGCATCGCCGAACTGAAGGCGATTAGTCTGCGCCGCTTCGCCGTTCTCGGCCAGGCTGCGGCAAGCCGCCACGCCGGTCGCGTCGAAGAAGCGGCCCGGCTGATCGTCGCGCCTCAGATGCAATCGGTCATAGATCGAGCCCGAAGCGACATGGACGCTATTCGCGCCATCGAGGTCCGTCTCCTCGCCGAGCGCGTTCGCCGAGCCGACAGCCTACGTTATCTCGCCTCGCTGGTGCTTGTCGCCAGCCTGTTCCTGGCGCTGCTGATGACGATCTTTGTCTTCCCGGAGCGCCGCGAGCGCATCCGGGCGCTGTGGGCGGCCAAGCAGGAGCTGGAGGCCGCAGTGCAGGCCAAGCGCTCCTTCCTCGCCAATATGAGCCACGAGATTCGCACGCCCATGAACGGCGTGCTGGGCTTCACCGAGCTGCTGCTGGCCAACGATCTGTCATTCGAGCAGCGCAAGCGCGCCGAGCTGATCGACAGCTCCGGGAGAGCGATGATGCGGCTTCTCAACGACATTCTCGACTTCTCAAAGATTGAAGCCGG
>NZ_JAFAVR010000091.1 GCF_019242355.1 Sphingomonas sp.
GATCCGGGGGAGGACGGCCAGGCTGTAGGGCATCATGAGGGCATTCGGGAACGCGGCATCGAGATTTCCCGCGGAGCGCACGGCGCGACCGCTGTCGTCGATTTCAACGAGTCCGCCGCCCATCGGCATCCCGCCATGGTGCTGTGCTCCTGCCACGTGCTGGAATGACGCGAGCACGTGGCCATTGGGAATCCGGACAAAGCTGTGCGGGTTCGCGAAGCCGCCGAGATCCGAGAACGAGGCGGCAATCCTTGGATGGAGTGGGTCGCGAAGGTCGAAGATGAAAGTGCGATCGGCATCGTGGTCATTGGCGAACAGCATGCCGCTGGCCGGCATCTCATATTCCGTATGGTGAATGCGGACGGTGACCTGATCCGTCGGCAGTGTAGTCAGCAGCTTCCCGTAGTGAGGTGAAGCTGGATCGCCGTCGAAGACCGCGAGAAAGTCTGTGCCTTTGCCTTGCTGGTCACCGGTCCAGACAAAGAGATAATGAGCGCGTGCCGAGGCTGCTGCCGCGCTCGACGCAACGGCGCTCGCAACAAAGCAGAGAAGCCCGAGCAGAAGGAAACCCCGCATAACGCCTCCCATCGCGAGCGATCCATAGCACGAACTGCCCGATCACCGAACCAGGGCGCTCATGGCAGCGATGGATTGAAGGCAGACTTCGAACGCAAAAGGCGATGGCCCGACCGCCGAGGCCGTCGGGTGCGCCGCAGTCGATCAGTCGAGGCCGTAGTCGCGGAAGTCGAAGAGGGTTTCGCGATAGACGCCGAACTTCTCGTCCGCGCGGTGGGTGTCGTCGGGCGCGCCCTGCTGGATGTCCGCGCCGATGCCGACGGTCAGCCCCGCCTCTAGCGCGGCACCCATCCAGCCGCTTGCCTGCGCGATCGCGGGCAACGCTCCAGCGTCCTGTTGCGGCGTGGCGAAATAGCCGGTGTCGACGTCCATTTTGTCGCCTCCATTCCCGTGAGGTGCGCTATGGACGATCTAATCCCTAGCCAGGAAGCGGACAATATCCGTGGCGTTCGGGTTGGCGCTGATTCTGGTGATCTGGGCGCAAGTGAAGCGCGAGTGACGCGAGGCGGAGTGGCGACGCTCTACGGCAGAAACCGAAAAATTGCCGCGCAATGTCCGTCTTCTGCTCGGCGTCACTTAACTCTCTCGACCTGCTCGAACTCGAGCTCCACGGGCGTAGCCCGACCGAAGATGCTGACTCCGACCTTGACCCGGCCGCGGTCGAAGTCGAGTTCCTCGACCAGGCCGTTGAAGCTGGCGAAGGGGCCGTCGAGGACCTTGACGCTGTCGCCGATCTCATAGTCGATGTTGATCTTCTGCTTCGGGCTCGCGGCGGCAGCGGCGTCGTGGCTGTCGAGCATGCGTGCAGCCTGCGCGTCGGGGATCGGCTGCGGCTTGCCGCCCGGCCCCAAGAAGCCGGTGACCTTCGGCGTGTTCTTGACGAGGTGGTAGACCTGGTCGTTCATCTCGAGCTTGGCGAGGACGTAGCCGGGCATGAACTTGCGCTCCGACTGCACCTTCTTGCCGCGGCGGACTTCGGTCACGGTCTCCGTCGGGACCTCGACCTGCTCGACGAACGGCTCGAGCTGCAGGCGCTTGGCCTCGCTGTTGATCGCGTCGCGGACCTTGTTCTCGAAACCGGAATAAGCGTGGATGATGTACCAGCGGGACATTGGAATTGACCTTTGGATTAGGCTTGGGGGGCAGCCGGTGCGGTGGGGCCGCTCAGCAGGCCGAGCAGGAACTTGACGGCCGCGTAGAAGAAGCCGTCGGTGCCGGTGAAGAACAAGGCGAGGATCAGCGTCATGATGAGCACCATGATCGCGGTCGAGACCGTTTCCTTGCGGGTCGGCCAGTGGACCCGGGTGATGCCCTCGAGGCGGACCTGCCTCACGAATTCGCCGGGGGAGACTTTCGCCACGTTTTGCTACTCGTGTTTCGGATAAAGAAGCGCCCCGCGGACCTGACGGCCGGCGGGGCTGCGCCTGACTTAGCGGTTGCCGGCGGAGTCTTCAAGGTTGGCAGGGGCAGAGGGACTCGAACCCACGACCCTCGGTTTTGGAGACCGATGCTCTACCAACTGAGCTATACCCCTAGGCCGCCGCGCGAGGTAGCGGCGCGGTATCGCTCGCGCAAGGTCAGTGGACGATCGGCAGACCCACCCAACTCCCATTCGCGCCGCTGAAAACCTTCTGCGTCGCGGCGCGGTAGTCGCTGGCCTTGGCGAAGAAAATGTTCGGGACGTAGGTCTGGGGGTTGCGGTCGTAGAGCGGGAACCAGCTTGACTGGATCTGGACCATCAGGCGGTGTCCGGGCTGCAGCACGTAATCCACGCTCGGCAGCGCGAATTGGTAGGTGACGGGCTTGTTCGCCGGCACCGGGGTCGGATTCGCGGGATCGTCGCGGTACCGGCCACGCAGCACGTCCATGGCGATCGCGAGCTCATAGCCGCCCATCTCCGGCTTTTGCGGATATTGGTCGGGGTAGACGTCGATCAGCTTGACGACCCAGTCCCCGTCGGTGCCACTTGTCGAGGCAACGAGATGGACGGTCGGTTGCCCGGTGAGCTTCAGCGGCTGGACCAGCGGCTCGCTCTCGTAGGAAAGGACGTCGGGCCGCGCCTCGGCGAAGCGCTGGTCATCCTCGAGCCAGAAGCGCCAGGTCGAGCCGCCGGAATAAGGCGAGGCGTTTGGCCGGGCACGGTAGGTGACCGGCCGCGCGGGATCGGAGACATAGCTGTCGAAGCCGGAGCCGGCCGGCGCGCCGACGCTGAGCTGACGGCCGGGCGCCAGGTAGAGCGGGGTCAGGGGGGCAGTGCAGCCGCTTGCACAGGCGAGCGGCCAGTCGGGCAGGCGCTGCCACTGGTTGGTGCCCGCCTGGAAGGCCGTCACCCTGGCGATGTCGGCAGGCGGGCCGTCCTTCAGATACTGGTTGAGGAACGGCATCATCACCGTTTGGCGGAACCACTTGCCGGTGTCGCTGCCCCAGTCGAGCGGCCCGAGTGTCGAAGCGGAGCTGTTGGCCTCGCCATGGTGCCAGGGACCAAGGACGAGATGGGCGTTGGGGCTGCCCTTGGTCGCGGCAAAGGCGGCGGGCGCGCCGTAGATGTCCTCCTGGTCCCATTCGCTGTCGACGAACAGGGTCGGGACAGTGAGAGGAGCGCGAGCGAGGATCCTGTCAACGGCCTGGCCCTGCCAGAAACCATCGTAGGCGGGGTGCTGGGTCAGCCGGTTCCAGAAGGGCAGCTGCTGCATGCCCATGGCGTTGCCGTAGGCTCCCGCCGAGCCGTAGCGCAGGTAGGTGGTGTAATCGTCATAGGCGTTGGTGAACCAGCTCTCGTCCGAGCTCTTGGTCGCCGTCTGGCTGTAGATGTAGCTGATCATCTCCTGCCGGAAGGCGCCGTTGTGGAACCAGTCGTCGCCCTTCCAGACGTCGACCATCGGGTTGATCGGGACTGCGGCCTTGAGCGCCGGGTGGGGACCGACGAGGCTCATCAACGTGGTGAAGCCGTCGTAGCTGGTGCCGATCGTGCCGACCCGGCCGTTCGATTCCGGCACGTTCTTCACCAGCCAGTCGATCGTGTCGTAAGCGTCGGTCGAATGGTCGACAGCGGTCGAATTGAGAGCGCCCCGGACGGGACGGTTCATTACGTAATCGCCCTCCGACTTGTATTTCCCGCGGACGTCCTCGGCGGCGATGATGTATCCGGCGCGGGCAAGCTCGGCGTAGGCCGGGAACAGGATGTCGTCGAGCTGCGGGCCGCCCGCGCCGCGGCTGGTCAGCTTGTCGGCCGAATAGGGTGTGCGGTCGAGCATGATCGGCGCGTTGCGCACGCCCTTGGGGATGATCAGGACGACGTAGAGCCTGGCACCGTCGCGCATCGGCACCAGCGCCGTGCGGCGGGTATATTGGTAGCCGGTGCGCGGGGCCGAGAAGGTCGTCGGGATGTCGCCGCCTTTAGGGATCGGAGCGACCTGGACGGGATGGAATTTCGACGGAATGTCGCCGCCCGGCTGAATGTCGCTCGGTGATTGCGGCGGGGATTGTGTTTGGGCAGACAGTGGGGATGCGAGCGCCAAGGCAGCAATTGCGGTCGCGGCGGTCCGGAGCTTCATATTCACTCTCCCCAAGCCGTTGCCAATGAACGGTGCGAAGCGCCTGCGCAAGCGGTGGTCGAGTTGTCCAAAATGTCATTCGCAGCCGCGGTTCGAAGCCGCTAGTCGAAACCCCGAATTCTGAAACGGAGATGTCGATGCGAAGCTGGTGGGTGGGCCTGGCGGTAACGATAGCGGCGCCTGCCGCAGCGCAGCTTCATGTGACCGGGCACATTGCCGCTGGGGACGGTGGCTGGGACCTGCTCAGCGTCGATCCTGTCGCCCAGCGCGTCTACATCGCGCGAACCGACGGCGTGACTGCGATCGACCTTCGTAGCGGCAAGGCGACGGACGAGATCGTGCCGCTCCAGCGCGGCCATGCGGCGTTGGTCATTCCCGGCACGCACGACGTGCTTGCGACCAGCGGCGAGAACAATACCGCCGTGCTGTTCGATGGGCTGAGCGGCAAGGTCCGGGCGACAATCCCGACGGGCACGAAGCCCGATGCCGCGGCCTACGATCCGGCGACGCGGACCGTGTGGGTGATGAATCCGGGCAGCGGCGATATCACGGTCGTCGACCCGGCGGCCGGCAAGGCGGTTGCTACGGTCGCAGTCGGCGGCTCGCTGGAGCTTGGCGCCGCCGACGGGCGCGGGCGGCTCTATGTCAATGTCGAGGACCGGAACGAGGTCGCGGTGATCGACACGCGGGCGCGCAAGGTCCTTTCGCGGTTCCCGCTGAAGGGCTGCGATGGGCCGACTGGAATCGCCTAGGACGCGGCGGCACGGGAGATCCTGTCGGCGTGCGGCGACAGCGCGGTGGCGGTGGTGTCGGCGCCGGATGGACGCCAGATTGCGGCGCTGCCGACTGGCAAGGGGGCGGACGGCGCCGCGTATGACGAGCGGCGCGGCATTGCACTGGTGCCGGCTGGGCGGGATGGAACCGTGACCCTGATCCGCCTGGGCCGCATTCCGCGAGTCATTGGCCATGTCGCAACCGCGGCCAGCGCCCGGACGATTGCTCTCGATCCTTCGACCGGCCGCGCCTACCTACCTTCGGCGACGCTTGCGCCGGCGGTCGGCAATGAGCGGCCGAAGCCAGTTCCCGGAAGCTTCAGGATGATCGTGCTCGCGCCCTAGAAGAACAGGCCGAGTGCCGCGTAGACATGATAGCCGGTGCGATGGTCCGTCCAGGTCGGACCGCCCGAGGCGAGCAGCGAGGAATGTGACGACAGCTTGAGGATCGCCCCCACGCCGGCGTCGGTGCGCGGCGTGCCATCGATCGAGTCGCGGCCCTGGCGCGCGAGCTCAGCACCCAAGGAGAGGGTATCGCCGACGTTCTGGGTGAGCGCCGCGCCGGCCTGCCAGACATTGCGGTTGCCGGGGCCGGGATTGATCTCAAAGCCACCACCGCCGAACAGGCTGGTGCCGCCGGGGAAGTCCTTTTCCGCCCAGACCGGAATGAGCAGCCGAGCCCGTTCGCCATTGGCGATGGTCGAGGTCGGCAGGATCACGCGCGGGAAGACCGCGACCGAAATGCCGCTCTTCTCGTCGTGAATGAAGCGGTATTTGGCCGCAAGCTCGAGGTCGCCGGTGCCGGTTCGCCAGCCGCTCTCGCGGTCGTGGGAAAAGGCGAGGGGTACGGTCGCGGTCAGCTGGACGTCCTTGAACCCGCCGTAGTTGAGGTCGACGCCGCTCTCGTCGTCGAGGGTCGAGCGACGGCCATCACCGGCAGTGAAGGCGTAAATCTCCCAGTGGCCGAAGTCGGTCGGGACCGGATCGTCGGTCAGATAGGGCGGTCCGGCGACCGCGCTCGCCGGAATCGCGCCAAGAGCGAACGCGGCGAGCGCATGACGAAGCCTCACGCCGGCTCTGCGGCCTGTCCCGGATGCTCGCCCGCGCGTTGCGGAAGGATCAGGATGAGGACGATGATGACGGCCGCGAGAACCGCCGAGGCGAGCGGCCGGCTCATGGCCAGGCCGCCCTTGGCAACCGGCTTGTCGAACCAGTCGCCGACCGTCGCGCCGAGCGGCCGGGTGAGGATGAACGCCGCCCAGAATAGCGCGACCCGCGACGTTCGAGTGGTGAAGTAAAGGATCGCGAGCACGGCAAGGCCGGCGCCGAACACGAGTGCGCCGCCGGAATACCCGAGCCCCCAGCCGCCGTCGCTCGCGGCGTCCGCGGCCCAGTCGCCAAGCGCCGTGCCCAACGTCTGTGAAAAGGTGATGGTGAGCCAGTAGAAGGCCTCGGCCCCTGGCGTGACGATCGTGTTGACGTTGACGGTGCCGAGCGTGCGGTGCCAGGCGAACAGCGACACGAGCACGCAGGCGAGGAGAAGCAGCGAGCCGCCCGGATAGCCGATGCCGAGCGAGCGGTCGGCGAAATCGGCAAGCGTGGTGCCGCAGGTCGTCGAGGCGACGATGGTCGCCCAGTAGAGCCAGGGGTTGAAGTTGCGGGCCTTGATCTGGGCGATAACGAAGCCGATCAGAAGGACGCCGAAGATCGCCGTGCCGATCAGATAGCCGTTCGGTACCGGGTTGGGCGTGGTCTCGCCGAGCCAGGTCATGGTGACGGTGTCGCCACCTGTCTCGCCGAGCGTCGTTGCGAGGATCTTGATGATCCAGAAGCCGAGCGTGATCGCCGGCACCTTACTCAGGGCATGCTCGCGAAGGTCGCGATCCGTCATCTTGCGTTTTCCTTTTCCTGATCGGGGTTCATGTCTGGAATGTCGCCGAGCGGCAACTCGAGGGTAGCGGAGAGGCCGGGCTCCGCGTCGCGAAGCACGAGCTTTCCGGAATGGAGGTGGGCGACGCCGTTCACCAGGCTCAGCCCTAGACCGTGGCCCGCGGTGTTGCGACTGGCCTGGAGCCGCGAAAAGCGCTTGGTGACGCGAGCGAACTCCGCCCGTGGAACGCCCGGGCCGCTATCGACCACCGAAAGGCAGGCGATGTCCCCGGCATCGACGAGGCTGAGGCGGATGATTGTACCGGGCGGCGTGTGGCGCTGCGCATTTTCAAGGAGGTTGATGACGGCCTGCGCAAGCAGCTCGCGGTCGCCGGGCCTGGATATGCCGGGCTCGACCGACCACAGCAGGTTGCGGCCCTCGTCCTCGACGGAGGGCGCGAAGCTCTCCGCGAGCTCGGTTGTCAGCGCGCTGAGGTCGACCGGCTTGAAGAACCGCCGGGTCTCGCCGCTTTCGATCTCGGCAATGCGAAGGATCGCGGCGAACAGCGACAGAACCTCGTCGACCTGGGTGATCGCGTCCTCGATGATCGCGCGTGCGTCGTGATCGCCGACACAGCCCTGTTCGAGCCGGGCGCGCAGCCGGGCAAGCGGCGTTCGCAGGTCATGGGCGATGTCGCCCGAAACCTGGCGAAGGTTGTCGAGCAGGCCCTCGATGCGGTTGAGCATCCGGTTGAGCGTGATCGCGAGCTGGTCGAATTCGTCGTGGCGCGGGCTGACGGGCATTCGCTGGCGAATGTCGCCGCCGATGATCGCCTGAGCGGAGCCGCTGATCGAGCGCAGCCGACGCTCGAGATAGCGGGCGAGGATTACCGCGCCGCCGAAGCCGAGGAGGCAAAAGCCGAGGAAGGCGACCCCGAAGACGATGATGACGATCCGCTCGAAGCGCTCGCTCCAGTCGCTGTCGACGGCGACGACGATGCGGCGGTCGGGCGCGATGTCGAGGGTCATCGCGCGCGCCGCGTCGGGTCCTTCCTTCGGGTCGATGAAGGTGATCTCGTGGAGCCCCGGCCTGGGTCGATTGACGACGAGCGAGCCGCCGATGCGCCGGCCGTGCGCATCGAACAGGGCATAGAGCATTCGCGACGACGAGGGCCTGGACCCGCGCTCGGCGAGGGTTTCTGAAAGCTCGGATGCGCCGCCCACGCGATATTCGGCTGCGAGCGTTGCGGCTTCATCGGAGACCATTGAATCGAGTTGACGGGCAAAGGCAGCGTGGATGACCGCGACGATCACCGCGCCGAGCAGGGCGATGCCGATCGCGTAGGCTGCAAAGTTCGCAAAGGCGATGCGATAGGCGGCGCTCGACCGCCAGCTAGGCATCGCTGGCCATCCGATAGCCCGAGCCACGGATCGTCTCGATCGCGTCCCCATGGCCGCCTTCGTTAAGCTTGGCGCGGATCCTGCTGATATGCGTGTCGACGATATTGGTCTGCGGATCGAAGTGGTAGTTCCAGACGCGCTCGAGAAGCATCGTTCGAGTGACCATCCGGCCGCCTTCTCGCATCAGTTCCTCGAGGATGCGGAATTCGCGCGGCTGGAGGTGGATGTGCCGGCCATCGCGAAAGACCTGCCGCTTCAGCAGGTCGAGCGTGATCCCGCCATGCTCGTAGCAGGTCACCTGCTGGTGCAGCGGCCGGCGCCGCGCGATGGCGTTGATACGCGCCGCCAACTCTGAGAATGCGAACGGCTTCACGAGATAGTCGTCTGCGCCCGCTTCGAGTCCGTCGACGCGATCCTCGATCCGTCCAAGCGCGGTGAGGAGCAGGACCGGCGTGTCGAGCTCGGCCGCGCGCACCCGCTGGACGATCGAGACGCCATCGAGGCCGGGCAGCATGCGATCGAGGATCGCGACGTCGAAATCCTCGCTGATGAGCAATGCGACGGCATCGAGCCCGCTCGTAACGACCTGCGCATTATGGCCGAGCTCGCGCAGCCCTCGCTGCACGAACCCGGCCGTGTCCCTGTCGTCTTCGGCAATGAGGATGCGCAATTGCGTCCAATCTTAGTTAGTCGTGGTCGACCTTACCTTCGGACTTGTTCTCGACCACCTTGCCGGTCTGGCCGTCGATGCCGATTTCCTGGACGTGGTCCTTCTGCTGAATATCGAAAGACCAACGCCAGCCCTTGCCTTCATATTCATATTCGGCGTCGGTAATCTTTCCCGGCGCGAGCTTGAGCGCCATCGCCTGGGCCCTGGCCTTGGAGATCTTCGGTGCCGGTGCCGCAATGGCGGTGCTTCCGGCCCCGATGGCGATGGCGACGGCGATGAGCGATAATGAAGTACGCATGACAATGGTCCTTCCATTGAGGAAAGCCGCTGCCTAACGGATACCGGGTTCGTTGCCGATGTCGGAATCCATACGTTTTCCCAATGTCAGCGCATGCAGCCAGCTGAGGCTTCGGTTTTCTTCTGGCGCAGAGCGAGTCTTAGCTGCTGCTGCTGCTGCCGCCGTCTTCGTCGATGAACTGGGTCCCCGCTGAGCCGGGAAGGGCCCACCGGACCCGGGCGCGCAAATGTCCAACGCGAGAAAAGGCGATGCTGACATGCTCGCCGATCCGGAATGTCTCATCGGTCACGAGGCGGCAGCCGTCGGGCGACAGGTTGGTCAGCTTGACGGTAAGCTGCGCGCCGTCGTCGCGGACGACGATCGCGTTGAAGTCCACGTCATGGCGGTCCTTGCGGCCGACCCATCCTTGGCCTCTGTGCATTGTTCCCCACACCATCCGAACAGGACGTTAACCTAGATCAGTGTCGATGAAGGAGGGGTTAAGACTGCATCGGACGTTATGCAGCAATGTCGTAAGGCTGAATCTCGCCCGAGAGATACAGACTGCGCGCCCTGGTTCGAGAGAGCTTGCCAGAGCTGGTGCGTGGCAGCGTGCGTGGCGGGATCAGCTCGACCACCGGGCTGATACCGGTAATCGCGCGGACGCGCTCGCGGATATCGTCGCGCAGCCGGCCCCGTTCCTCGGGGTCGGAGACCCGGCAATGGACGAGCACGGCCGGCGTTTCCTCGCCCGACGGGCCGGTGATGGCGAAGGCGGCGATGTCGCCCGACTTGAAGCCCGGAAGCTGCTCGACCGCCCACTCGATATCCTGCGGCCAGTGATTCCGGCCGTTGATGATGATCATGTCCTTGGCGCGGCCGACGATGAAGATGTAGCCCGAGGACATGTAGCCCATGTCGCCGGTGTCGAGCCAACCGTCGACAAGGCAGGCGTCGGTCGATTCCGGATCGCGGAAATAGCTGTGCATTACGCTGGTGCCGCGAACGAACACCTTGCCGATGCCGCGGTCGGGCAGCAGTTCGCCCTCCGCACCGCGAATCTCGATTTCCATGCCGGTCACCGGGCGGCCGCAATTGACGACGGCGCGGTAACGCTTGGGCCGGCCGCTGCCGTTGGTGCCGCCCGATAGCTCGGTTTCCTCGACCAGCTCGACCCGAATGCCTTCGCCCGGCGGCATCAGCGACACCGCGAGCGTGGCTTCGGCTAGACCATAGCTGGGGCAGAAAGCGGATGCCTGGAAGCCGGCGCCGGTGAAGCTGTCGACGAAGGCCTGCATGACGTCCGGGCGGATCATGTC
>NZ_JAFAVR010000102.1 GCF_019242355.1 Sphingomonas sp.
CGAGGTGCCGGCCGGCGGCCGCCGCTTCCGTGCGCTCGAAAAGCTGGTGAAGCAGCGCCGGATGGCGAAGACCGAGCCGGTGCCCTGCATCGTCCGCGACGATGATCAGATCTCGGCCGAGGAAGACTCGCTCGCCGAAAACGTCCATCGCGAGGCGCTGCATCCGCTCGACCAGTTCCGCGCGATGCAGCAGCTCGTGACCCAGGGCACCGACATCGAGACCGTCGCCGCCACGTTCATGACGACGCCGGCTGTCGTGAAGCAGCGGCTGCGGCTCGCTTCCGTCTCGCCAAAGCTGCACGATGTCTATGCCGAAGACGGCATGACCCTCGAGCAGCTGATGGCGTTCTCGGTCTCTAATGATCATGAGCGACATGAGCAGGTCTGGGACTTGCTGCAGTCGAGCTACAACAAGCAGCCCTATATGATCCGCTCGAAGCTCACCGAGGATGCGGTGCGCGCGACCGACAAGCGCGTCCGCTTCGTCGGCCTCGACGCTTACGAGGCGGCCGGCGGGTACGTTCTGCGCGACCTGTTCGAGGACGATCAGGGCGGGTGGCTGCAGGATATTACCCTGCTCGATCGCATGGTCGACGAGAAGCTGAAGGCCAAAGGCGCGCGCATCGGCGAGGAAGGCTGGAAGTGGGTCGCGGTCGCGGTCGACTTTCCCTACGACTATGACGACGGCATGCGCGCGATCGACGGCGACCAGCCCGAGATGACCGAGGAGGATGAGGTCCGGCTCGCCGCCCTTCGCGAGGAAGCCGAGGCACTCGAAGCGGAATGGTCGGGCGCCGGCGACGTGCCGGACGAGGTCGATGCCCGCGTCACCGCCATCGACGAGGAGATCAGCGCGATCGTCTCGCGACCGCTCGTCTACCAGCCGACCGAGATGGCCCGTGCCGGCGTCTTCGTCAGCATCGACATCGACGGCTCGCTCTACATCGAGCGCGGCTACATCCGCCCGGAGGATGAGCCGGCCGAGGAAACCGTTGAACGCGACGAGCAGGCCGCCGCGGGGATAGACGACTCTGATGATCGGACGGAAGACGACGCTTACGGTCCCGCCATCGTATCCGTCGGCGGCGCCACCGGTGCCGAGGACGGTGGCGATGAGGACGAGCATGACGACCTGCTGCGGCCGCTGCCCGACCGGCTGGTCACCGAGCTGACCACCCACCGCACGCTCGCGCTGCGCAATGCGGTGGCGTCGCATCCGCAGGTCGCGTTCGCGGCCGTTCTCCACGCGCTCGCGCTCGACACGTTCTATCATTACTCGTCGGGCACGAGCTGCGTGGAAATCTCGGTTCGCGGCGGCAGCCTCGGCACGCATGCGCCGGGGCTCAACGACAGTCCGTCGGCGCGTGCGATCGACGAACGGCACGAGAGCTGGGCGGCACGGTTGCCCGACCAGCCGCAAGACCTGTGGGAGGTGCTGACCGCGCTCAGCGCCGACGACCAGGCGGCGCTCTTCGCGCACTGCGCGTCGTTCGGGGTCAATGCCGTGTGGGAACCGGCCAACCGCTTCAACGAGGGCCGCGTCTCCGCGCGGGCCGTCGCGGGGCGGATCGACCACAGTCACGTCCTCGGCCGCGCTGCGGACCTCGACATGGTCGCTGCCGGTTGGACCGCGACCGTCGACAACTACCTTGGTCGCGTAACGAAGGTTCGCATCCTCAGCGCCGTCGGCGAAGCGAAAGGTGCGGACGTTTCGGCCCGCATCGCCGGACTGAAGAAGCCCGACATGGCCAAAGAAGCCGAACGCCTGCTTGCCGACAGCGGCTGGCTTGCCGAGCCTTTGCGCACGCCGTCTGCCGACCCCTTCGAAGAACCGGCGGCAATCGACGGTGAACCAGCCGTGGCGTCCGGAGCGGAGCCGGAGCACGATGGTGAGGGGGTCGAGGAGCCCTTTGCCATCGCGGCTGAATAACGGCCTTGTGACCTTGGGGCCTGTCGGATCGGCAGGCCCCATTATCTTTGGAGACGTATATGGCCTCCATCGCTTCGAACCTTTCCCAGCGGCTCGCCGACAATGCCGAGGCCGTCTGCCGGCGCTATCTGTCCAAGGGTCGCAAGGAAGGCCGCTATTGGCTTGTTGGCGACGTGCACAACACGCCCGGACGCAGTCTCTATGTCCGCCTGTCCGCGTCTACCGACGGGCGCGGCGCCGCCGGCAAGTGGACTGATGCGCAGAGCGGCGATCATGGCGATCTGCTCGACATCATCGCCGCCGCTGGCGATTGCCGCACGATGCGCGAGACGCTGGACGAAGCTCGCCGCTTCCTCAGCATGCCGTTGCCACCACCGGTCGAGGAGAAGCCGGAGCGTCGAAGCAAGGTGCCGACCGGCACGCCCGAAGCATCCCGTCGCCTGCGCGCTGCGTCGAAGCCGATCGCCCGCAGCCTTGTCGCGACCTATCTCGCAACTCGGAGCATCACCGACCTCACCGGCTGCGATGCGCTCGGCTATCATCCGCATTGCTGGTATCGCGCATCTGAAGACGACGATCCCGACGTTCGGCCGGCATGGCCCGCAATGATCGCGGCCGTCACCGATCTCGACGGCACCGTCACCGGCGTCCATCGCACCTGGCTGACGCTCGACGGGTCCGACAAGGCGCCGGTCGCCTATCCGCGGCGTGCGATGGGCCATCTTCTCGGCCACGGCGTTCGCTTCGGGCGAAGCGGACGGGTCATGCTCGCGGGCGAGGGCATCGAAACCATGCTGTCGCTCCGTCAGGTCATGCCCACCACCGGGACGATCGCGGGCCTGTCCGCCGCCCATCTCGCCGCGATCCTGTTCCCGGCCAATCTGAAACGCCTTTATGTCGCCCGCGATGATGATCCCGCTGGCACGGGCGCATTGGCGACGCTGACCGACCGTGCAGGCGAAACCCGAATCGAGATTGTGCCGCTCGAACCGCGGCTTGACGACTTCAACAGCGACTTGCGTGCTTTTGGCCGGGAACGGTTGGCGGCGAGCGTGCGCGCCCAGCTTCGCGCCGAAGATGTCGAGCATCTCCTGAAGATAAGATGAGCCAGAGACGGCGTTCGCCTCGTGGACGGCACCATCGCCAGACCACCACCGTGAGGGCCTGCCGCGCCCGGCCTTCCTTCAGAGGGCGACTGCGGCAACCGGCTCGGGCCGGCAATGGCTCCGCCGCGGCTATTTTCCGCCGGGGCTGCGCCCCTTTGCAGCGCGAAGCAAAATAGCCGCGCTCCGCCATCCTCCGCTGCGCTTCGGCCGCGCCGCGAGCGCGCGGTGCAAGCCCGAACCGCCCGCCGCCGGGCGTCGCCAGGAAGGCCGCGAGAGGCGCGGCTCCATCGACGGAGGCTCGCATGACGATCGAAACCCATGATGACGCGGACGAACCGCAGCCAGGTTCCACCGCCTATCTCCTGCAGGAAATGCAGCTCTACGGACATCGCCCCTTCGAGGACGAACCCGATCACCGCCCGTTGCCCGACGCCCGCACAACGGCCGGCGCGATCTCAGATATCTTCGACGCTCTGGTCTCCTCACTGATCGACACGCGCATCGAACCCGATCTCGAGGATCTTGCCTGGGGCATCGTCAATGTCTTCCACCGTGCCGGCGAGCGGGTCGAGCGCGAACTTGACGACAATGAGCGAGCGCAGCAGCGCCTGCAGCGCGAGCAGGACGGCAGCGAAGTCAAATCGGTCGAGCTGGAACGTCGCATCGCCGAGGGCATCACGATGATCGAACGCCGCGACACCATGGAATTCCTGCGCGACGCGGCCGCCGACCAGTTTCGCACCCACATTCGCAAGGCGTGGCTCCCGCGCTCTGGCGCGATGGTCAATCGCAACATGCTGACGTCAGCCGTCCTCGATAGCCGCAAGCAGATCGACAAGCGTGCTTACCAGGATGCTCGTGTCCTCAATCCGGATGGCGTGCGGATCGCTTTCACGGGCGGAGCCGACTTCAACGACCATCAGCTGATCTACGCTACGCTTGACAGGGTGCACGCGCAGCTTCCGGACATGATCCTGCTGCATGGCGCGACACCGACGGGCGCCGAACGGATTGCCGCCTGCTGGGCACGCGACCGCAACGTGCCGCAGAAGCCTTACAAGCCCGACTGGGAGCGCCATAAGAAAGCTGCGCCATTCAAACGTAACGACGCGATGCTTGAAGCTGTGCCGAAGGGCGTCATCGTCTTCCCCGGTACCGGCATCCAGAACAATCTCGCCGACAAGGCGCGCAAGATGGGCATCCGGCTGTGGGATTTTCGCAAACGGTCGGGTTGATACCTATCAGTTGCGGCCGTTCGCACGGTTTTCGTTGTTCGAAGCTGCAGCCGGATATCGGACTTGACTTGTAAGACGGGCTCGCTTCCTCCTCGCGGAGTGATGCCGACCGTGTTCAGCACCCGGCGAGCATCTGCGCAATTCAGCTCGCTAGTAGATCATCGCCTGGGCGTTGGTGATACGCGTCTTGGCCCCAAGGGCCAGATTCAGGTTGGGACCACGCGACGCTTATGCTGGCGATCGCTAGCCGGCATGATTGGCCATCGCTATATTGAACCGGGCCGGCGTGGGCACCGGAGGTGGCTTGTCCGAGCCGGAGCGGAACCGCCCAACAACCGTTCTTCTCGAACGAAGCTCGTCAAGAGCGAGAGCTGTCTTCCGGGGATCTACCGTTTGCATGCACGAAACTGACGGAGCTAAGCCAGACGCGCACCTTGGGTTTCTGTCCGGCGGTTACGAGATGAGCCGCTTGATAGCTTCGCACGATTGGACGCCGACCCAGTTGGGATCGATCGAGGATTGGCCACAATCGCTACGGTCGACGCTCTCGGCCTGCCTCGCCTCGCCGCTCGTCACGGCAGTGCTCTGGGGTCCTGAATACCGCCTCCTCTATAATGATGGCTACGCGGCCACCCTCGCCGATCGCCATCCCTGGGCCCTGGGCCGCTCGATCGTTGAGGTCTGGTCGGAGATCAGCGACCTACTAGGTGGGCAGCTCGCCGAGGTCGCTCGGACCGGCCGTGGCTTCGTAACGGAAAGCCAGCGCCTCGTCTTGAACCGCGCCGGGCAAGAAGTGGAGACCCATTGGCTCTACACCTTTGCACCGGTTCGCGGCGAGGACGGTTCGGTCGTCGGCATCCTGAACACTGCGGTCGAGACCACCGCGCAGGTTCTGGCTGAGCGCGCCCGGGTGGAGGCTGAGAGCCGGCTCGGTGCGGCAATGGAGGCGGCGGGGCTTTCGTCCGACTTCCGTGCCCTGTTCGAGGCGGCCCCGACCCCTTTCGTCGTCGTGGCGCCGCCCGAATGGACTATCGTTGCGGCAAACGATGCCCGCCTTCGGATCACCGGCTCGACGCGTGCCCAGGAGATCGGACGGAAGCTGTTCGATCTCTACCCCGACGATCCCGACGACCCCGAAGCGGACGGTGTCCGCAACCTCACCAAGTCGCTAGAGCGCGTCGTGGCAACCGGCGCGACCGACATCATGCCGGTCCAGCGCTACCCGGTCCGCGACGCGTCCGGGCGCTTTGTTGAGCGATGGTGGACGCCGATAAACTCGCCGGTCGTCGGCAGTGACGGCAAGGTCGCGCTCGTCATCCATAGGGTGGAGGAGGTCACCGAACTCGTCCGACTCCGCGGCGAAGCGGAGGCCAGTGACCACCTCGCCCGCGAACAGCAAGCGATTATCGCGCGGCTGCGGGAGTCGGACGCCGCGCTACGCAGCAGCGAGGAACGTAATCGTCGGATCGTCGAGGGCATCAAGGACTATGCGGTGTTCACCATCTCCCCGGATCGAGCGGTGATCGACTGGACACCGGGTGCCGAGGCGGTCTTCGGCTGGACTGCGGACGAGATCGTCGGCCAGCCCGCCGATCTCGTTTTCACGCCTGAGGACCGAGCCGCAGGTGTCCCAGAGCAGGAGCTCGCGACCGCCCGCGAGAAAGGCTGCGCCAACGACGAGCGCTGGCACCTGCGACGCGACGGGTCGCGCTTCTTCGTCGATGGCTCCGTTCGGCCGCTCCACGACGCGACGGGCACGATCACCGCGTTCATCAAGATCGCGCGGGACGAGACCGAACGCCGCGCTGTCGAGGCCAAGCTTCGCGCCAGCGAAGAGTTTAACCGGCAGATCCTCGCGAGTTCGGCGGACTGCATCAAGGTGCTCGACCTGGAGGGCCGCCTCGAATTCATGAGCGAGGGCGGCATGTGCATCATGGAGGTCGAGGATTTCGGCGACGTCGAAGGTGCGTGCTGGCCCGACTTCTGGAGCGGCGAGGAGCACGCCCAGGCTCTCCAAGCGATCAACGAGGCCAGGCAGGGCGGCACCGGCCGCTTCCAAGGGTTCGCCAAAACCTTCAACGGAACGCCACGATGGTGGGACGTCATCGTTACCGCAATGGGCCGCCAGGATGGTGAACCGCAGAAACTTCTTTCGATCTCGCGCGACATCACAGCAAGCAAACAGGCCGAAGTCCAGCTGCGCGAGCTCAACGAAACACTCGAGGCGCGCGTGGCGGAGCGCACCGCCGAGCGCGACCGCATGTGGGACACGTCGCCCGATCTCATGGTGGTGGTCGACTTCGACGGCGTGTTCCGGCGCGTAAACCCCGCTTGGACTGCCGTGCTAGGCTATACAGCTGGCGAACTGGTCGGCCATCATGTCAACCAGTTCGTGGTGGACGAAGACCATCACGAGACGACGGGCGCCTATGAGTTCGCGGCCGAGGGTGGTTCACTGCGGATCGAGAACCGCTATCGCCACAAGGACGGTTCGATCCGTCGCATCTCTTGGGCCGCGGCTCCTGCCGGAGACGTGATCTATGCGACGGGTCGAGACGTGACCGCCGAGCGCCAGGCCGCCGAGGACCTCGCCAGGGCCGAAGATGCGCTGCGCCAGGCGCACAAGATGGAGGCGGTCGGCCAGCTTACGGGTGGCCTTGCCCATGATTTCAACAATCTCCTGACCGGCATGATGGGCAATCTCGAGCTGTTGCAGCTTCGGGTCGCCCGCGGCCGGTTCGAGGACGTCGATCGCCATGTCAGCGCGGCGCAGGGCGCAGGCCGGCGGGCGGCATCGCTCACTCAGCGCCTGCTCGCCTTCTCGCGCCGGCAGACGCTCGATCCCAAGCCCACCAACGTCAACCGCTTGATCGCCGGCATGGAGGAACTGCTTCGCCGGACGGTCGGCGCGACCGTCGACATCGAAGTGGTCGGCGCCGGCGGGTTGTGGACCACGCTGATCGATGCGGGTCAGCTGGAGAACGCGCTGCTCAACCTGTGCATCAACGCGCGCGATGCGATGCCGCACGGGGGCAAGATCACGGTCGAGACCGCCAACAAATGGCTCGACGAGCGGGCAGCCGCAGCGCGTGACCTGGTTCCCGGCCAGTACCTTTCGGTATGCGTGACCGACACCGGCACCGGGATGACGCCCGAGGTGATCGAGCGGGCGTTCGAGCCATTCTACACCACCAAGCCTTTGGGTGAGGGCACCGGCCTCGGCCTATCTATGATCTACGGCTTCGCTCGCCAGTCCGGTGGGCAGGTGCGGATCTACTCGGAGCTGGGTCAGGGCACGACCATGTGCATCTACCTACCCCGCTACATCGGCGATGCCGAGGGCGACGAGGCGGTGGCGCTGACCAGCACGGACGGCGGCGGCAGCGGCGAGACGGTTCTGGTCGTTGATGACGAGGCTACCATCCGGCACCTCATCGACGAGGTGCTCGACGAAATGGGCTACACGGTGATCGGCGGCGCGGACGGCGCCGCCGGGCTGAAGGTGCTGCAGTCGGGCTCGCGTATAGACCTGCTCATCACCGATGTCGGCCTGCCGAACGGCATGAACGGTCGGCAGCTCGCCGATGCGGCGCGCGTGATCCGGCCTGATCTGAAGATCCTCTTCATCACTGGCTACGCAGAGAACGCTGCCGTTGGTAACGGGCTGCTTGAGCCGGGGATGTCCCTGCTCACCAAGCCGTTCACGCTTGACGACCTCAAGCGCAAGGTAAGCGAAATGCTCAGCGCTGCCTGACACGGCAGCCCATTTCAGGCCCAGATGGCAGAAGCGAGGTGGCGGCGCATGTAGCGCGCGCCGGCGCCGTAGCTGGCGAGCTTCGCGCTGTGACCCGCAGATGGCGCTTCCTCGCGAAAGCCCTGACGCTGCCAGAAGGGCGTCGTTTGGTTCACCGCGATAAGAGCGATATCCGTAAAGCGGGCTTCGACGGCCTTCCCGGCAAGTTCGTCGATGACCTTTGCGCCCTGTCCTGAACCTGCGGCATCTGGATGGATTGCGAGATCGTGCAGAAAGAGCGCGTCGCCCTGCTCCGGCAACGAGCCCAAAAGCGTGTTGAGGGGTGGTATCGATCCGAGCGGCCACGGGTAGGCGATCAGGTAACCTTTGAGCGTAAATGCCTCATCCTCCAGGCCGAAGCACCACGCTGGGCTGAGCGCAAGCCGCTCGACGAAGCAGGCCGGATCCTCTGGGTGCTGCGGGAAGGTAAGGGCGGCGATCGCCGCCACCGCGTCAAGATCGGCTTCTCTGAGCGGCCGCCATCTATAATCCGTCACCTCGACCTCCGACGAGCGGGACAACCGACCATTCGCTGCATCGCTCCGGTTCGCTCGGCGTTTGAATGCTCATCCCTCACGGCAATCAGCGAGAAC
>NZ_JAFAVR010000227.1 GCF_019242355.1 Sphingomonas sp.
CCCGGACGCGGGATGGACGTCAGGCCGCATCCGCACATCAACCTCGCTACCGTGACCTATCTGTTCGAAGGCGCGATCGCCCATCGCGACAGCGTCGGTTCCGACCAGGTGATCGAGCCGGGCGCGATCAACCTGATGACCGCCGGAAGGGGCATCGTCCATTCCGAGCGTTCGCCGGAACAACTCAGGCCCGCCGGCCCGACCCTCTACGGGATGCAGACATGGCTGGCGCTCCCCGACGGAGGCGAGGAGGTCGACCCGGCCTTCGAACATGTACCAGGTGACGAGCTGCCGCTGGTTGAGGACGGCGCGTCGTCGGCACGGGTGCTGATGGGAAGCCTGTGGGGCGCGACGGCCGCGACCCGCTGCGATTCCGAGACCATCTATGCCGACGTGCTGCTTGGCGCCGGCTCGTCGGTCCCGATCGATGCGGAGGCGGACGAGCGTGCGGTGATGCTTGTGGACGGCGCCGCCGACCTCGACGCTACGGCGCTCGACCTGTTCGCGCTATACGTGATGCGCCCTGGCCATGCAGCGCGCCTCAGCAGCGCGAGCGGCGGCCGGGCAATGCTGCTTGGCGGCGAAGCGTTCGCAACGCGGCGCTTCGTCTACTGGAACTTCGTGTCCTCATCGCGCGACCGCATCAACCAGGCGAAGGACGATTGGAAGGCGATGCGCTTCCCGACCGTGCCCGGCGACGACCAGGAGTTCATTCCGTTTCCGGAAGTGCCGAAAACCGTGAGCTACCCCTAAGGCTCTGGAGCCGGCCGAGCAGCCGCCCGTCGATCGCTGCGAGCCCAAGCGCAATGAGGCCGAGGCCGATAAAGTCGCCCGCCGTCAGCGCCTCATCGAGGAACAGGCCGCCGAGGAAGATCGCGATCGGCGGAACCAGCAGCGTCACCAGCATCGCATTGGTCGCGCCCGCCTGCGCGATCAGCCGGAAATAGAGCACATAGGCGAAGGCCGTGCAGACGAGGGCAAGCGCGGCGATCGCTGCCCAGGCGCCAAGCGGCGGGGCCGGCAAGGTCCACGGCCGATCAAAGGCCAACGACAACGGCAGCAGGATGACCGCGCCGGCCGTTAATTGGCCGGTGGTCACGGCGAACGGGGAAATGCCCATCTTGCGATAACGGCGCGCCCAGACGGCGGCGAGCGCGTAGCTTAGCGACGCGACCACGCAAGCGAGCTGGGCGAGCGCATCATTGCCGATGTTGGAGAGGATCGACGGTCCGACCATCACCGCGACACCAGCGACGCCGAGCAGGACTCCGCCGAGCTTGCCCGGGCTCATCCGCTCGTCGTGTGTCAGGAAATGCGCGACGACCACGCCCCAGATCGGCGTCGTCGCGTTGAGGATCGCGGCAAGGCCGCTGGCGATGTGGATCTCGCCCCAGCCGATGAGCACGAACGGGACCGCGTTGTTGAGCAGCGCAAGAAGGAAGATCGACGCCCAGATGTGGCGCGGCAGGCCCGGGCGCTCGCCCTTCAGCCAGAGGTAGATCCACAGGCCCCCCGAAGCGATCGTCAGCCGCAGCCACACATAGGTCAGAGGCGGCACATGGCGCACCGCGACTCCGATGAAGAAGAATGCGCCGCCCCAGATCGCGGCGAGGAACAGGATGATGCCCCAGTCCCGCTTGTTCATCTGCGTCCTGATCATCCCGCCGGCATAGGTGCGGTCGGCCGTCGCCGCTTCCGCGCGATTGCGGTCGAACTGAGTGGGATCAAGCGGCTTCATGATCTCGAGACTATGCAAGCGCGGCGCCGGATGCCAACAAATGCGGCTCCCGCCGCAATAAGCCAGGCTTATCGACGCAAGCTTAGTCGCGCAGGAGCTCGTTGATGCTGGTCTTGGAGCGGGTCCGCTCATCGACGCGCTTGACGATGACGGCGCAAGCCAGGCCTGGCCCCCCGTCCTTGCCCGGAAGCGTGCCGGGCACGACGACCGAATAGGCCGGTACCCGCCCGTAGCGGACCTCGCCGGTCACTCGGTCGACGATCTTGGTCGAAGCGCCGAGAAACACGCCCATCGAGAGCACTGAGCCTTCCTCGACGATGACCCCCTCCGCGACCTCCGAACGCGCGCCCACGAAACAGCCGTCCTCGATGATCACGGGACCGGCCTGTAGGGGCTCGAGCACGCCGCCAATTCCCGCGCCGCCTGAAATATGGACGTTGCGGCCGATCTGCGCGCAGCTGCCGAC
>NZ_JAFAVR010000039.1 GCF_019242355.1 Sphingomonas sp.
GAGTGTCAGGTAACGGTCGTCGTCCCGGGTCATCGCGACCCGGACCCGGCCGCGTTCGACCAGCGCATCGCGAAGCTCGCGGGCGAGCGCAAGCGTCAGGTCCTTCTCGTGAATCTGTCCGGAGACGCTGGTCGCTCCGGGATCGGACCCGCCATGGCCGGCATCGATCACCACGATCGGCCGACCGGCCGCGGTTGGCGCCGCGTAAATCCGGTCGCTCACGGCCCCAGGTAGAGGGACGGTCAATGCGCCGGCGCGCGCTTCGCCGATGGTTGCAGCGCGATCGTCGTCAGCGGGCGTCGCGCCGCCGCGAGCGCCGCCAAGCAAGAGCAGCGCAGCGACGGTAATCGCTCCTGCAACCGCCGCGCCTGCGGCCACTGTCCTGCTGATCCTTGGCACCACCACCCGGCGTCCGCCCCTCCCTGCGTGCAGGTTTATCACGTGGATATGGTTAATGGAAAATTATGATCCTGGGTGGCACATTCCCCCTCTGCCGGTTGCGGGTCGAACCGGGGGGTGCTAACCCCCTGCGGTCGGCTTCCCGCCGGCACACTTGCCGACTGTCGGTGCGAAGGACAGCGGCCCCCACGAGGTTGACGCTCGCACGATGCCACAGAACGCCCCGGCTGCGCTTCAGAACGAAGCCACGGGCGATTTTTCCGCGCGGGAACGCGGGATGGCGATTGCGGCAGAGGCACTTTCACTGACATCCGCCAGCGCCATCGGCTTCCAGCCGTCGGGCGCGGCTACAATTACCGCGCGCCGCCGGCATGACCCGGCGCTTCGGCGCGCCCGGAGAACATTCAATGTCCATGCGCATGCTGATCGACGCGCGCCACCCGGAGGAGACCCGGGTAGCCGTCGTCAAGGGAAACCGGATCGAAGAGTTTGATTTCGAGTCCGCCGAGCACAAGCAGCTCAAAGGCAATATCTATCTAGCCAAGGTCACCAGGGTCGAGCCGTCGTTGCAGGCGGCGTTCATCGACTATGGCGGAAATAGGCACGGCTTCCTCGCCTTCAGCGAGATCCATCCCGACTATTACCAGATTCCCAAGGCCGACCGCGAAGCGCTGCTCCGCGAAGAAGCCGAGCATGCCGCCGAGGAAGAGCGGCTCCGCTCCGCCCAGTATGACGATGATGAAGAGGAAGAGTCAGTAGAGGGCTCGGCCGACGATGGTCACGACGGAGACGAGGATGACCACGCGGCCGACGATCACTCTATCGACGACCACGACCATGATGACGAAGATCATCCCGTCGCCGCGACCGGCACGGAATCGAACCGCTCGCCGGTTGACGAATCCGCAGCCGACGAGCTCCGCCAGCGTCGCCAGGCGCTTCGCCGCCGCTACAAGATACAGGACGTCATCCAGCGCCGACAGGTGCTGCTGGTCCAGGTCGTCAAGGAAGAGCGCGGCAACAAGGGCGCGGCGCTGACCACCTATCTGTCGCTCGCCGGCCGCTACTGCGTGCTGATGCCCAACACCAGCCACGGCGGTGGCATTTCCCGCAAGATTTCGAACGGCGCCGATCGCAAGCGGCTGAAGCAGGTGATGTCGGACCTCAAGCTTCCGACCAGCATGGGCCTGATCGTCCGCACTGCCGGGCTGTCGCGCACCAAGACCGAGATCAAGCGTGACTTCGACTATCTCGCGCGGCTGTGGGACGAGATCCGCGAGCGGACCCTCGGCAGCCAGGCCCCGGCGCTGATCTATCGCGACAGCGACCTGATCAAGCGCGCGATCCGCGACCTGTATCACCGCGACATCGACGAAGTCTTGGTCGAGGGCGACGAGGGCTACAAGTCGGCCCGCGGCTTCATGAAGCTGCTGATGCCGAGCCACGTTAAGCGCGTGAAGCTGCACAGCGAGAGCACGCCGCTGTTCCAGCGCTCGGGTGTCGAGGACCAGTTGTCGGCGATGTACCAGCCGACGGTGCAGCTGAAGTCCGGCGGCTACCTCGTCATCAACCCCACCGAGGCGCTGGTCTCGATCGACATCAACTCGGGCCGCTCGACGCGCGAGCACAATATCGAGCAGACCGCCTTCGCCACCAACATCGAGGCGACCGCCGAGATCGCCCGCCAGTTGCGCCTTCGCGACATGGCTGGCCTCGTCGTCATCGACTTCATCGACATGGAACAGAACAGCCATGTCCGGAAGGTCGAAAAGGCGATGAAGGAGGCGCTGAAGAACGACCGCGCCCGCATCCAGGTTGGCCGTATCTCGAGCTTCGGCCTGATGGAAATGAGCCGGCAGCGGCTTCGCACCGGCGTTCTCGAGGCGTCGACCAAGCCTTGTCCGCATTGCGAGGGCACCGGGCTGATGCGGACCGCCGCGTCCGCCGGCCTCGCCGCGCTGCGCATGATCGAGGACGAGGCGGCCCGCGGCCGCGGCGAGTGCGTGCGCCTCCGCGCCGGCCGCGAGGCGGCGGTCTATGTGCTCAACAAGAAGCGTTCCGAGCTCGCCGACATCGAGCAGCATTATGGCGTGTTCATCGACGTCGTCATCGACGAAACGCTCGAGGGCGCGCGCATGACGGTCGAAAGCTCGGGCTCGCGCCCGGTCGCGCGCCCGCGCCCGGAGCCGATCGCACCGACCGAGGAGGCGTTCGACGAGCCCGAGGTCGACGAGATCGAGGACTCCTTGGACGACGGCGAAGACGACGCGGAGGCTCCCGAGGCCGGGGCTGCCCGCCAGCGCGGGGAGGAAGGCGAAGGAGACCGGCACGGTCGCAAGCGCCGCCGCCGTCGCCGTGGCGGTCGTGGCCGCCGCCGCGAGGGCGAACCGGGCGAGCGTATCGAGCCTGCGGTTGACGAGGTCGCCGAAGCCGAAGCTGCGCCCGGCGAGGCCGCGATCGACACGGATAGCTCGCCGCTGGTCGAGCGTCCGACGAGCGAGGAGCCGCCGATCGCGGAAACTGAGCCTGCAGAGCAGCCGCAGCCCAAACGCCGCCGCCGCCGCAAGGAAGGCGCGGCAGAGATGGAAGCCGGCACCGAGACGCAGGCTGACCTGGCGGTTCCGGAGCCCGCGCCCGCCGAGGCTCCGCCGGCCGAGACGGTCGACCAGGTCGCACCTGCCGAAGACGCTCCAGCACCCGTCAAGCCCGCTCGCAGGCGCCGCGGCAAGGCCGCCGCGGCCGAAGCGCCCGCTACCGAAACGCCGGCCGCTTCGACCGAGGCTGAGCCCGCTGCACCGCCACCGCCGGCCAACAGCGATTCGGCCGAGGCTGACGATTCGGGAGAGCCGCGGCGCGGCGGCTGGTGGCAGCGCACGTTCGGCTAAACCGTCCCGGACACCTGAACTCGCCCGAAGCCGTTTTCATCGGCCGTTCAGCCCCTGAAATGCTAAGCCGGGCGCGATGAAGTCGGCGCTGTCCCGCTTTCTCCGGCTGTTCATGGCCGCCTTGCTCGTTGCAATGGCGGCGTGGCAGCCGGCGATGGCGCAGGACGACGACGATGCCCAGATGGCCGCCCTTCGGGACACCGAGACGGAGCTTCTGTTCAAGGACATCTCGCGCCCGCTCGTGCAGGCGGCGGGGCTCGATCCGAACAACGTCAACATCGTCCTTCTCAACGACCCGGAGATCAACTCCTTCGTTGCCACCGGACAGACGGTCTACGTCCAGTCCGGGCTTCTGATCGCCGCCGACAACGTCAACCAGCTGCAGGGCGTCATCGCTCATGAGCTTGGCCACATCGCCGGTGGCCACTCGGTCCGTTTCCACGAGGGCGAAGGCCAGGCGACCAAGATCAGCGTCGCGACGCTGATCCTCGGCGCCCTGGCGATGGCCGCCGGGGCGGGCGAAGCCGGCATGGGCCTGATGATGGCCGGACAGCAGGTTGCGATGGGCCACCTCCTCGCTTTCTCGCGAACGCAGGAGGCCAGCGCAGACCAGGCGGCCGCGACCTACCTGTCGAAGTCGCACATCAGCGGCAAGGGCTTGCTCGACTTCTTCGCCAAGCTGCAGAACGAGGAATATCGGCTCGGCAACTACGAGACCGACGATTATGCGAGCACGCACCCGCTGTCGGCGGACCGTATCCAGGCCCTCGAGCAATTGCTGAAGAAGGACCCGGCCTGGAGCAAGCCGCCCGACCCGGCGCTCGACGCCCGGTTCCAGCGGGTGAAGGCGAAGCTGATCGGCTTCGTCGACCCCAAGCATGCGGTGTCGAAATATCCGGAAACCGACCTCAGCGTTCCGGCCCATTATGCGCGCGCTTACGCCTATCACGTGGGCGGCTATGCCGACAAAGCGCTGGCGGAAGCGGACGCGCTTTTGAAGACCAGTCCCAACGACCCCTTCTTCCTCGAACTCAAGGGGCAAATCCTGCTCGAAACCGGCAAACCCGCCGATGCGATCGCACCTCTCCGCGAGGCGACGCAGCGGTCCGGCAACGCGCCGCTAATCGCGTCGATGCTGGGTCACGCCCTGGTCGCGACCGAGGACACGAAGAATTTCGCCGAGGCCAAGCGCGTGCTCAAGGACGCCGTGGTTCGCGACGATGACAATCCGTTCGCCTGGTATCAGCTCGGGATCATCTACGAGAATGAGGGCGATGAAGGCCGTGCCGCGCTTGCGACCGCCGAGCGCAGCAGCCTCGAGAATGATCCGAAGCTCGCCCTCGCGAGTGCCAATCTTGCCATGAAGGGCATTCCCTCCGGAACTCCGGACTGGCTCCGCGCGCAGGACATCTCCATGGCAGCCAGGCAACATGTGAAAAAGAAGGACGGGGGAGACAAGTGACGGATACAGCTGCGGCGGGAAGCCGCGGGACCTTTTGGGCGGGCGTCATCGGCGGCCTGATCGGAGCCGCTCTGATGGCGGCCCTGATCCTGTTCGCGCTGCCTCACTATCTCAGCGGAAAGATTGTCCGGCAGGGCATGATGTCCGATCCGCAGATTCTCGCCGACACCGCGGATGCTCTCCGCGATTCGCAGTATGCGCCGGTCATCGCCGCCAACAAGACGGCGATCGAAACGCCGTTCGCAAGCTCGTGGAAGGGTTCGTCGGCGCCCGACGTCACGCTGGTCGAGTTCTTCGATTACGCGTGTCCCTATTGCAAGGCGAGCAATCCCGCGGTCGACCGCCTCGTGCAGGAGGACAAGGGCCTGCGCGTGGTGTTCCGGGAGTTGCCCATCCTCGGTCCGAACAGCGTCACCGCGGCGCGGCTGTCGCTAGAAGCGTCCAGGGCAGGACGGTTCGCGGCCTTCCACGACACCTTGTGGGCGACGGGTCGGCCAGCGCCGGAAACCATCGCAGTCGCCGCCAAGGCCGCCGGCCTCGCGCCGGAGCCGACCGCCGATCCCGCGGTTGAGGCCGAGCTCAAGCGCAATTTCCAGCTCGCGGGACAGCTCGGCGCGACGGGCACGCCGTTGTTCGTCATTGGCAATCGGGTGATGAACAGCGCCGTCAGCTACGACACGCTCAAGAGCGCCATCGCCGCCGCCCGCGCGAAGGGCTGAACCCGCTCGTCTACTGGCCGAACGAGGGGCCGACCGTCTGCACGGGGATCGCCGCGGTCGACGGCTCGGCTGCGGGTGGGTCTTGGTCCCCGACCAGGCGCTTCAGCCGAAACACCGCATTGTTATAGTCGATATAGGCGTCGGCGGTCGCGGTTTCGGCCGAGCGCCATGCCTGGCGAGCGTTCGAGACCTGAGCGACGAGCCCCTGGGCGGTTTCGGGCGGCGCGGCGAGCAGGAGTTGCTCGGCGCGCTGCAGCGCCTGGAGCGCCTGGCTCGGGTCGGGCAGGTTGCGGATCCGGTTCTCGGCGCGGCTGACCGCGAGCACCTGCTGGCGAACGTCATAGGCGACCCGCTCGCGAAGCTCTTCCACGTCGGCGTCGGCCTGGTCCCGCTGGATCCGCGCGACTTCCTTGTTGCGGCGCAGCTGGCCATCGTCCCACTGCACGAACGGCACGTTGATGTTGACCAGTCCCCCCTCCTGGCGAAGCCGGTCGAAATGGCCGTCATAAACCGCCGCGCCGGCCAGTTGCTGGCTTGCGAACACTCCGACCCGGATCGTGGGCTTGCGCGAATCGGACGCCTGCTCGAGCGAGGTCTGCGCCTGCTTTACGCGAAGCAGCGCCGACTGGATGTCGGGGCGCCGGCTGAGCGCCCGCTCGAGCAGGCCGTCGCGATCGACCGGCTGCTTGCGGCCGCGAAGGTCGCTGGTCAGCCGCAGGCGCGCCTCCGGCGGGACGCGAAGGATTTGCTTCAGGCCGTCCTGCGCATTGTCGGCATTTTCGCGACTGGTCTGGGCCGTCTGCCGGGCATTGGCGAGCTCGACCTGAAGGAAGTTGCCGAGGCCCGAGGCCGGGCCAGCCCGGGCCAGCAGGTCCTCGATCTCCTTGGCGACCCGCTCGTCCGCATCGGCATTGTTCTGCGCGCGCAGGGCGTTGAGATAGCTGGTTTCGACGTCGAGCGTGACATCCAGCTGGGTATTGGAAAGGTCCTGGGCCGTGATCTCGCGCCAGATGTCCGCCTGGACCACCTGGCGGTGGATGACGCCGCCGACATCGATCGGCATCGAAACGTTGGCGGTGGCATTACCGCCGAACGCACTGGGCGCCGTGTAGGCGTAGGTGTTGCCCTTCCAGGCGAGATCGAGGGCCTGCTGGCTGACCCCGACGTTGCTGCTCAGCGACGGAAGATATTGAGCCTTCGCATTCTGGACGCGAAGTTCGTTCTGATTGAGCGAGCGGCTTGCGCGCGCGGTGCGGAAGCTGCGCTGCTGGGCGAGGGCGACGGCGTCGTCGAGACTGAGGTCGTAGGTCTGGCCGCCCGTCTCGGCCATATCAGGCACAGCGCTGGTCTGCAGCGGCGGCACCGCGGCGGAAACCTCCGAGGCACCCGCAGCAGCAGTGGTGCCAGACGCAAGCACGACTAGCGCAGCCAGAAAATGCGGGAACGAATGAATCTCGGTCACTCCAAGCGGCTGCACGTGTCGCTGATCCCCCGCCCTCGCCTGCGCGAACAGGAAGACCGATTGCTGTTTGCTACGGGATTAGGAGCGCTATTTCGACAGCAAAGTGCGGCGCTTAGGCGCCTTTTCTAGCCGCTTCGCCGGGATTCTCGGTCGCGCCGCCCTTGAAGCCCTGGGCGATCACGTACCACTCGCTCGACTCCTTGCGGCTTGCCGGCGGCTTGGCATGCTTGACCGCGGCGAAGTGCCGCTTGAGCTCCGCGAGAAGCGCGTTGTCGGTGCCGCCGGCGAGCACCTTGGCGACATAAGCGCCGCCCGGTTTAAGCACCTCGGTCGCGAACTCGAGGCCCGCCTCGACGAGACCCATCGTGCGCAGGTGGTCGGTCTGCGGATGACCGACGGTGTTCGCCGCCATGTCCGACAGGACGAGGTCGGCGGGGCCGCCAAGCGCGTCCTTGAGCCGGGCCGGCGCGTCGGGGTCCATGAAATCCATCTGCAGGATCGCGACGCCGTCGATCGGGTCGGTCGGAAGGAGGTCGATGCCGACGACGGACGCCCGCGGCGACTTTCGCCGGACCACCTGGCTCCAGCCGCCGGGCGCGATGCCGAGGTCCACAACCGCCGTGACGCCGCGGAGCAGCCCGAACTTCTCATCGAGCTCCAGCAGCTTGTAGGCTGCGCGGCTGCGATAATTCTCGGCCTTGGCTCGCTTGACGTAAGGGTCGTTGAGCTGCCGCTCCAGCCAGCGCGTCGAGGAAACCTTGCGGCCCTTGGCCGTCTTCAGGCGCCTCACAGCTGGTGGCCGTCGCGGGCCATGAGCGAGCGGAGAATGCCTTCGCGGATGCCGCGGTCGGCGACTCCCAGATTTCGCGCCGGCCAGATCTCGATGATCGCCTCGAGGATTGCGCACCCGGCGACGACGAGGTCGGCGCGCTCGTTGCCGATGCATGGCAAGGCGGCGCGCTGCGCATGGTCCATCGCCGCGATCATGCTGCTGATCCGCCGCATCGATTCGATCGGCACGTGAAGCCCGTCGACCACGCGCCGGTCGTAGGAGGGCAGCGCCAGGTGCACGCTCGCCAGGGTGGTCACCGTGCCGCTCGTCCCAAGCAGGCGGATCCCGTCCTCGATCTCGGGCAGCATCGCGGCGAATCGCGAGAAAGCGCGGCGGGCTCGCTCCCGCATGCGCTCATAGGCGAGCACCCGGTCGGGCCCTTCGAGCGCTTCGCGGCCCTCGCTTTCGGTCAGCGAGACGACGCCCCAAGGCGCGCTCCACCAGCTGCGAATGCGAGGTGTTCCCTCCTGCTGGTCGACGAGCACGAGCTCGGTCGAGCCGCCGCCGATGTCGAAGATCAAAGCCGGGCCGTCGCCGGGCTCAAGCAGCTTGTGGCAGCCGAGCACGGCCAGCCGGGCCTCCTCCTGCGGTGCGATGATGTCGAGGACGATGCCGGTTTCGTCCCGAACGCGCTCGGCAAATGCGGAGCCATTCTTCGCGCGGCGGCACGCCTCGGTGGCTACAGACCGCGATAGCGAGACATTGCGGCGGCGCAGCTTGTCAGCGCAGATCGACAGGGCATCGACCGCGCGGTCCATCGCCGCGTCGGACAAGGCGCCGCTCCGCGTCAGGCCCTCGCCGAGGCGCACGACCCGCGAGAAGGCGTCGATGACAGTGAACGTGCCGTCGATCGGCCGAGCAATCAGCAGGCGGCAATTGTTGGTCCCGAGGTCGATCGCGCCATAGGTATGCCGTCCGGACTCGCGCCGGGGCGGAGCCTCCGGATTCGACGGCCCGCCCTGCCCGGCATTCGCCTGTCGCAGGACCGGCGCACTGGCGACATCCTGCGCCATTGAACGCCCGCTTCTTTCCTTCACCGCGCGGGGAAATGCGCGGCTGACCTGAGCCCGTTAAACCATAGTTTGCCGCCAAAGAGCAAGCTGCAGGGGAGGAGGCGGCGTTGACAGTGCGCTGGCCTATTTCTATCTCGCGCCCCTCGCCCGAGCGGCGCTGCCCCGTCGTCTAATGGTAAGACTACGGACTCTGACTCCGTCAATCGTGGTTCGAATCCACGCGGGGCATCCATCCAGCCATGCAAAGCGCGTGACGCCTGCCAGCCCGGCAATTCCGTCGGCGACGCGCAACACCTCCAACCCGCTCCATTACGGTCCGACGATTGAGGCTCGGGAAAGCCCTCGCGACTAAAGGCCGCGCAACGACCGCGGCGGCTGAGCGAGCCTGCCGTTAACCAGGCGCGTTAGCGGGAAATTGACCACGGAGGTTTAGACTTCGACGCATGGCAAAGTGGAACGATGATTGCGGCGCGTCCGACGGGGCCCCGGCGACGGCGTCGCGTCAGCCGACGGGGCGCTGGTGAACGCTCGGCCTTCCACCGATCGCCTGCGCGCAATGCAGTCGGAGCCCTCTTCGAACGACCGCCAGCCGAGGCGCGTGGTCGAGCTGAAGGGCTTCGGGGTCCTGGACGACGGCACGACGTTCGCGATCAGCGTCGTCGACCTGTCCTACGACGGCTGCAAGGTTCAGACGGACCTCGCGCTCATTCCCGGCCTGACGCTCAAGGTCTCAATCCTCGGCGCGAAAGGCGCGGTACCCGCGGTCGTGCGCTGGTACAAGGAAGGCGTCGCGGGCCTCCGCTTCAATCCCGAGCCCGAACCGGCGCCCAAGCAGACCCCCCGCGATCATGAGCGGATCGAACTCACCGCCCAATTGTCGCTGCGACGCGCGGGGCGGCAGCAATATGCGGCCCGGCTGTTCGACATCACGCCGACCGGCTGCAGGGTCGAATTCATCGAGCGGCCACGTCCCGAAGAGCGGCTGTGGGTAAAATTCGACGGCCTCGACGCCTTCGAGGCAACGGTGCGCTGGGTCGACGGGTTCTACGGCGGGCTGGAGTTCGTTCGACCGATCTACCCGGCCGTGTTCGACATGGTGCTCGCGCGATTGAGAGCCTGAGCTAAGGCGCAGCGAAATGTTCCGCGGTCGTCCGGGCAACCGCATCCTTCCATCCGGCCACCATGCGCTCCCGAACCTTGCGGTCCATGCGCGGTGTGAAGACGTCTTTACTCTTCGACAGGCGAGCCAGGGCGGCAAGATCGGGCCACAGCCCCGTCGCGAGCCCCGCATGAAAGGCAGCACCGAGAGCCGTCGTCTCCAGCATCGGCGGCCGTTCGACAGGCGCCTCGAGGATATCGGCAAGGAACTGGCATAGCCAGCTGTTGGCGACCATGCCGCCGTCGATCCGCACCGGGCCGGAGCGGATCGTCCCGTCCGCGCGCATCGCCTCGACCAGGTCAAGGGTCTGGAAGGCGGCGGCTTCGAGCGCGGCTCGAGCGAGGTGCGCCGGAGTCGAATCGAATGTCAGGCCGAATAGGGCGCCGCGCGCGCCTGGGTCCCAGTGCGGGGCGCCGAGCCCCACGAACGCCGGGACCATCGTGACGCCGTGGCTGTCCGGCACGCCGGCGGCAAGTGCTTCGGTCTCGGCTGCGTCCGCGATCACGCCCAACCCATCGCGCAGCCATTTGATCGCTGCCCCGGCAACGAAGATCGAACCCTCGAGGGCGTAAGTCGTGCGGCCCGCAATACGATAGGCAGGCGTGGCGAGAAGACGATGATGCGATTGCACGGGCGTCGTGCCGATATTGAGCAGCATGAAGCCGCCGGTGCCATAGGTCGCCTTCACCATGCCCGGTTCGAAGCAGCCCTGGCCGAACAGCGCGGCCTGCTGGTCGCCCGCCATGCCCGCGATGGGCAGCGGCGCTTCGAGCAGGCCGGCCGCGGTGGTGCCGAAGATGCGGCTGTTGCCGTGGATGTCGGGAAGTATCGCGTCGGGCACGCGGAATAGCCGACACAGCTCCAAATCCCAGCATTCCGATCGGATGTCGAACAGCGACGTGCGGCTGGCATTCGTGACGTCGGTCGCGTGGACGGCGCCGCCGGTGAAGCGCCACAGGAGGAAGCTGTCGATCGTGCCGAACGCAAGCTCGCCCCTCTCCGCGCGCTGTCTTGCGCCCGGAACAGTATCCAGGATCCACGCGATCTTGGTCGCCGAGAAATAGGGATCGAGAAGGAGCCCCGTCCGCTCCCGAACCAGCGCTTCCGCGCCGTCCGCCTTCAGCCGACCGCAATCCCCGGCCGTCCTTCGGTCCTGCCAGACGATCGCGCGATGGATCGGCTCGCCGGTTGCCCTATCCCAGACGACCACCGTCTCGCGCTGGTTGGTGATGCCGACGCCCGCGACGCGACGGATCGCGAGGCCGCTCGCCGCCAGCGTCTCCCGAGCGACCGCGAGGGTGTCGCTCCAGATGTCCTCCGCGTCATGCTCGACCCAGCCTGCTTTCGGATAGTGCTGGCGAAGCTCGCGCTGGGCAGCCGCGACCGGGCGGCCCTCGCGGTCGAACAGGATCGCACGGGTCGATGTCGTGCCCTGATCGATGGCGAGAACATGATCAGGCTCCATTGGTACCCGCGCGTTGCTGCTCCCGCCTTGACCATAAGCGGCGCCGGGCGCCGTCGATAGGGGTTCCAACCGGCGCGGGCGGAGCTTATCCGCGCCGCCGATGACGACGTTCCCGTCCGCCTTTACCGTCGACGCGAGGGAGGACGGCGAGCGCCGGATCATCGCCGTCGCTGGCCCGGACGGGCAGCGCCGCGCCTACGAGCTGCCCGGGAACAGCCAGCAGAACTACGCCGCATTCTTCGGCGAACTCGCCCGCGATTTTGGAACCCGCATCCCACATGTGCTCGATGCGCCGGCCGAACACCCGCGCCCGAGCCTCCGCTGGCGGCCGCTGCTGACCGAGAACATCCACCCGCAGATCCTGGCCGGCTACGGCGACCCGGCAGTGTTGAAGACCGACACGGGCTATTATCTTGTCGCGACGTCCAACGACGCGCCCGATGCCTTTCCCATTCTCCATTCCGACGACCTGCAGCATTGGCGGCATGCAGGCTTTGTCTTTCCGGATGGACAGCAGCCCGGCTGGGCGGCGACGGGCCGCTCGGTGGCGGACTTCTGGGCGCCGGAGATGGCCCGCGCGGGCGATGAATACTGGCTGTGCTTCACCGCCCGCCAGCAATCCAACGCGCTCGCGATCGGGCTTGCCCGCAGCTCGAGTCCGGAGGGGCCGTGGATCGACAACGGCGCGCCGCTGATCACCGGCAAGCCGATCGATACGACCGGCCTCGGCCTCGATCCGGCCAAGCCGCGAATGAGCGGCGGCGTGATCGACTCCCACATTTTCGTGGACGGCAATGGTGACCGCTATCTGTTCTGGAAGGACGACACGAACGGCATCTGGCCGCGGCCGCTGGCCATGCTGCTGCGCCGCGAGCCGCAGCTGGTCGACCGCCTGTTCGCGACCGAAGCCGATCGCCGCACCGGCCGGTTCGCCGCCGCGATCGTGTCCTGGGCCAACCAGCGCCGGCCGATGGAGCGCTTCTTCCTGATGCAGCCGCTGATCGAGGCCGTCCTCGCCAACTGGCGCCGCGTGAAGCCGCAACTCGAGGCTTCGGGCGACGCAGGAGCGATCGTCGATGCGATGACCACGCCGATCAAGGCGCGACGCCTCGCCGACGACGGACGCTCTCTGGTCGGCGAGGAGCGCACCGTTCTCACCAACGACCTCGATTGGGAGGGCCATCTGATCGAGGGCCCGTTCGTGACCTGCGCAGACGGACGCTACTGGCTTTTCTACGCCGGCAACGATTTCGCGAGTCCGGCCTATGGCATCGGGGTCGCGGTCGCCGACCATCCGCTCGGCCCCTACGTCAAGCAGGGCGAGCCGCTTCTACGCTCGACGTACGAGTGGGTCGCGCCCGGCCATGCCTCGGTGGCGCCCGGCCTAGATGGGAGGCCGCAATTGTTCTTCCACGCCTTTCACCCCGGCACGGGCGGCTACAATGCGTTCCGGGCACTCCTGACGGTCGGCCTGGAGTTCCGGGACGGCCGCGCCCGGGTTACGGAACTGGCCTAGTCGTCGCGGACGACGTCGCCGCCGTCGTGCACCGCCATCTCGACGTTGGGGTGGCCGGCATAATGAACCCTGCCACCGCTGCTGATTGCGGCCGTCAGGCTCGACCGCGTGCGGACATAGATGTCCCCGCCAGCATTGACGGCGGTAACCGACGCCTCTGTCTGCAGGGCGCGCATGTCGATCGTTCCGCCTGCCGACACGGCGGCAACAGCCTGGTTTTGCGGGGCGAAGCCGGGCCGCACCACGATCGTGCCGCCCGCTTGCACCGCCAAGGTGGGCACGCGCGGGCTCTCGATGCGGATCCGGAGCGGATAGTTTGTCGGGCACCGCGCGTTGCAGGCGTCGATCTCGAGCTTTGCGCTGGGCCGCAATCGGAAGCTTGTGAACTGCGTGCTGCCGCTGAGGATTGTGACTCGCTGCACGGGTCCAGGGACGATCTCGACATCGCCGCCGCCATGCAGCTCGATCGCGTCGAATGGCGGCAGCGAAACGGGCTGAGCGCGGGCGAGCGCCGGGATCGAGGCTGCCAGCACGAGCGCGAACATGGGTAGGACAGTGCGCATGGGAACTTCCCCCTGATTGTCTCGCTACAGATGTAGCGCTACAATTGCAGCGCGTCAAATCCTTCTGGACGGCGCCCGCCTTGAGGTCAGCGCGCGATCGGGCTGGTCCGCGACGCCGGATGGCCCGAGAGCCAATGGTCGATCCGAGTCCACAGTGACCGCCGCGAGGGGATGAAGCCGATTTCGGGGACATCCTGGGCCGGCTCGACATCGTAGATCGTGAGATTTTGGGGCGGTTTAGGGCGCAGGGTCTCGCGCCCGCGCAGCAGATCCTCGGCCATGGCCAGGGAGCGATGCACCTCGTCCGCCGTGAAGGGCTTCACCAGGCAGCCGAGAGCGACGTCCGGCATCGGGAAGCTTGGCGCCTTGCCGCTGACGAGCAGGCAGGGAACGCCCATTTCGTTGAGCCGCACCGCCACCGGAAAGCCGGTGCTGCCGTGCGCGAGGTGAAGGTCGAGGAGGACGAGGTCGGGATCGTTCGCCTCGGCGGCGGCGATGGCGCCCTCCGCGTCATCGGCCGTGGCGACCACGCGATAGCGCGGATTGTCCTCAACCAGATATTTGAGCGTCGCCGCAAGCTGCGAATCATCTTCGACGATGAGTATCCTGAGCACGTCGCAAGCCTCCCCTGGCTCTCGGGATTCTCCCCCGAAAACCCGCAACTTGGATGCTGCTCCCCTTCGGCGGCAATGCGAATCCCTAGCCGGCGAATTATCGGCAGGATGACTCGGCACCGGGCCGAAACGAGTCTGAGCCCACGAAAAAGGCGTCCCGGCCGGAGCCGGGACGCCTTATTGATCTCGAAAAGCCGCCCTTAGGCGCGATAGAAGATGTGCGCTCCGATCTGCTCGACCTCGCGCAGATTGTGCCGCCAGTTCGGCGCGACATAATTGGCGTGATACCAAAGGACGTCGCTCGGCAGGGCCGGCGTCGCCTTGGCAATCGCGAGGCGGGCAACGCCTTGCGCGGTCGCCCACGCGGCCGAAGCAGTGTCGATCGTCGGGAACTGGCCGTTGCGAACGAACGAGAACTGCGCCGGCTGCTTGACCACCGCGCACCAGCTGGCCGGATAGCGGCCCGAGGAGGCGCGGTTCATGACCACGTCTGCAACCGCCATCTGGCCTTCGAGCGACTCCCCGCGCGCTTCGAAATAGACCGCGGTGGCGACGCAGGTCGCCTCGTCGTTGAGCGGGGCGCCCGTGCTGTACTTGTTGACCAGCGCATAGAGCGGCCAGCCGCTCTTGTAGAGCCACGCGGCTTCCCGATCGATGCTCGGCGGCAACTGGACCGTGACGCTGCGCGCCGGCTGGGCCGGGACGACGGCGCCATTGTCGAGCGTAACATTGCTCTGCGGCGTCAGGATGGCCGTGACGTTCGAACTGGTCGTCTGGGTGGTGACGACCCGGGTTGCGCCGAACGGCTGGGCCGTGGAATCGACATCGAGGGCACGAACCACAGCGGGAACGTTCAGTGCCGACATGCTCTGTGCCGTCGCCTGGCTCGAGCAGCCCAGCGCCAGCATGAAAATCCCCATGACCGCGGACGCGCCGCGGCCTCCAAGCAACTTAACCACTAGTTTCTTGCCCTTGGTTGGCGGAAAACCGGCCGCTGCACAGCGCCTTGGCGCTCTCCCGTGATGCAGCGGCGGTTCCGTCTTGCCCTGGAGCCGCCGGCCCGTTTACCGGCCTTTGGCTCACTCGCTCTCAATCGCTGATTGCCAGATAGAGATGGGCGATCCGGAGTCTAGGCAAGCGGCGACGAGTCGTTGGGTGCGTGGGATAAGCGTCGGAACTAATTTGGATTTCTTCGATTCGCCGCCGGAGTCACTCGGTTCACCGGCCCCTTTTCCGGCGGTTTACGGCGCTTGTCCGACACGTCCGCGGCGCTAGAGCTGTCCAATGGCACTTTGGCTGATGAAATCGGAGCCCGAAAGCTATGGCTGGGCCAACCTGGTGCGCGACGGCGGGACGGAATGGGACGGCGTTCGCAATCCCACGGCCCGAATCCACCTGCGCGCGATGAAGGTCGGCGACGAGGCATTCCTCTACCACAGCATGTCCGACAAGGCGGTGGTCGGCATCATGCGCATCACTCGCGAGGCGCAGCCCGACGCAAAGGACCCGAACTGGGTATCTGTCCGGGTTGAGCCGGCGCGCGCCCTCGCTCGGCCAGTGACGCTGGCCGAGATCAAGGCCGAGCCCGCGCTCGCGCAGATGGAGCTGATTCGCCAGTCGCGGCTCTCGGTCGCGCCCGTGCGCGAGGACGAATGGGCAATGGTGCTGGAGATGGCGAGCGGCTGATGCCCGCCTCAGGTGGTCGGCAAAGGTGCTCGATCAGACGCGATTCAGCGCCTGGTCGGCACTTCTCCGCAGCCCCGCGAGCTTGGGGTCGTGGCCACCGTCCGAGTGTTCGCCGGGGCAGATGGACTGCAGCGCGACGATCAACTGCATGGAGATGTCCAGGTTCTGGAGCGCAGTGCCGTGTCGAGTGACAACCTCAGCGTCTTCGGCAAGGACATCGGCGAGCCGATCGAGCAACGCGCGGACGCGCAACAGGTCGGCAGCCATCTCCTGTCCTCTCGTTGAAGCCGCGTCGGTTCGCGCAGACTCGGCATGCTCCGCGACCGGCAAGGGCACGGCACCGGCTTTCACCAGCCTGACGACATCGTCGACCCGTTGCTGTTCGGCGTTGGTCGGAGACGATCGCCACTTCTGGACATCGACACAGCCTGAGAATTTCAATCCGCATCGGCCCTCCGCCGACCAGATCACCAGCCCGTGGACGATCAAGGTGCCGCGAACCAGCTGAACCAGCGAGCCCGCTTCCGGGACGACTGCGCCTTCCACCAGCGCGCCGCCCGATGAGAGGTTCCTGATCCGCGCCGGCGTTGACCGACCATCGCAGTAGAGCGCCGCGCCGAGGTACAGGCTCGACCTCGCAACGGCTCGCGCATCCGCTGCGTCGGCTTCCATTGCAGTCAGTGCCATATCGCTCGTCCAGGTCATGCAACCTGGATGAACCCGATTCATTAACAGGCCGCTGAAAAGTCCATTCCGGAGCAATCTTTCACCGCAGGCCCGGACGGACGTCGGCCGCAACTAGCGGTCAGCATTCGTGCAGAGCACATCCGCGAGGTAGCTGCGACCGCCAACCGACTGCACCCGCTGGTAGGGGGATTGCCGCCAACCATGTGCGCGGCAGAAATCGGTCGCGCGCTGCGACAAGGCCCCCGCGGTGCCACTCACCTCGACCCGGTTGCCGCCCTCGTCCGGCATGACGAAGAATTCGCTGGCAAGGCCGCGGAGCGATGCGCCCGAGCCCCTGAGGCCGCCCTCGCCGGCTGCCCCGACCGAAGCGCTGGCGCTCTCCGGGATGGCGCCCTCGACCGGGCGGGCCGAGCGGATCGTCATCACCATCGACTTGCGCGACTGCGAGAATTGCTTGCAGCCGGTGAAGGTGCGCCCGCTGCACAATTCCCAGGCGCTGCCCGGGGGCAACTGGAGGCTTTCCACGTGGACCGGATCCATTTTCTCGCGCGGACCCGACAGGACCATGCCGCCGCCGCGGAAGTTCCCCTTGCTGAACAAGGTTACATCGCCGGTCGACTGCGCAAGTGCCGGCGACGCAGCAACGCCGACACCCATGAGAATCACGAACATCCTGCTGAGCATAAGCCTCTCCCCGCTTGCGACTGACTAGCCGGGCCAAGGGAGCTTTGCCAAGCGGCGGAGCGTCAGGCCGCCTCGGCCTTGCGGGACTCGCGCTTGCGCTCGTGCGGGTCGAGGAAGCGCTTGCGGATGCGGATCGCCTTGGGCGTCACTTCGACCAGCTCGTCGTCCTGGATATAGGCGATCGCCTGCTCCAGGCTCATGCGCTTGGGCGGAGTCAGGCGGATGCCCTCGTCCTTGCCGGACGCGCGGAAGTTGGTCAGCTGCTTCGACTTCAGCGGATTGACCTCGAGGTCCTGCGGCTTTGCATTCTCGCCGATGACCATGCCTTCGTAGAGCATCTCGCCGGGCGAGACGAACAGGATGCCGCGATCTTCCAGCGCGTTGAGCGCGTAGGGAACGGCCGGGCCCTGTTCCATCGAGATGAGCACGCCGTTCTGGCGGCCGGAGATCGGACCCTTGTGCGGCCCGTACTTCTCGAACAGCCGGTTCATGATGCCGGTGCCGCGCGTGTCGGACAGGAACTCGCCGTGGTAGCCGATCAGGCCGCGCGACGGCGCCGAGAAGGTCAGGCGCGTCTTGCCGCCGCCCGACGGGCGCATGTCGGTCATCTCCGCCTTGCGCATCGCCATCTTGTCGATGACGGTGCCGGAGAACTCGTCGTCGACGTCGACGACGACGGTCTCGTACGGCTCTTCGCGGCCGTTGGGGCCATCGCGGAACAGCACGCGCGGCCGGCTGATGCCGAGCTCGAAGCCTTCGCGGCGAAGCGTCTCGATGAGGACGCCGAGCTGGAGCTCGCCGCGGCCGGCGACTTCATAGGCCTCGCCGCCGGCAGTCTCGGTGACGCGGATGGCGACATTGCCCTCGGCTTCGCGGAGCAGGCGGTCGCGGATGACGCGGCTCTGGACCTTGTCGCCATCCTTGCCGGCGAATGGGCTGTCGTTGACCGCGAAGGTCATGCTCAGCGTCGGCGGATCGATCTCGCGCGCGTGCAGCGGCTCGGTGATCGCGGGCGTTCCGATGGTGTTGGAGACAGTCGCTTTCACGAGCCCCGCGATGGCGACGATGTCGCCCGCCTTGGCGGTCTCGACCGGAACGCGCTCCAGGCCCTGAAACGCGAACAGCTTGGTCACGCGTCCGTCCTCGACCACGTTGCCGTTGACGTCCATCGCCCGGATCGGGTCGTTGATATTGAGCGTGCCGCTCTCGATGCGCCCGGTCAGGATTCGGCCGAGGAAGTTGTCGCGGTCGAGCAGCGTCGCGAGCATCTTGAACTCGCCTTCCGGGTCGAGCTTCGGCGCGGGCACATGGTCGACGATCGCCTGGAACAGCGGCGTCAGGTCGCCCTCGCGGACATCGTCGCGGGTCCCGGCATAGCCGGCGCGGCCGCTTGCGTAGAGTGTCGGAAAGTCGAGCTGCTCGTCATTGGCGTCGAGATTGAGGAACAGCTCGAACACCTCGTCGAGCACTTCCGCGGGCCGGGCGTCCGGACGGTCAATCTTGTTGACGACGACGATCGGGCGAAGGCCGAGCGACAGCGCCTTGCCGGTCACGAACTTGGTCTGCGGCATCGGGCCTTCCGCGGCATCGACCAGCAGGATGACGCCGTCGACCATGGACAGGATGCGCTCGACCTCGGCGCCGAAGTCGGCGTGGCCGGGCGTGTCGACGATGTTGATATGCGTGCCGTGCCACTCGACCGACGTGCACTTCGCGAGGATGGTGATCCCGCGCTCCTTTTCGAGGTCGTTCGAGTCCATCGCCCGCTCCTCGACGCGCTGGTTGTCGCGGAAGGTGCCCGACTGGCGGAAGAGCTGGTCGACAAGGGTCGTCTTGCCGTGGTCGACGTGCGCGATGATCGCGACGTTACGCAGGTTCATTGCAATTTTTCCGGAAAAGTGAGCGGGCCATGTAGTCGCTCGCGGCCGTTGTTGCAACGCAGCGTCCGGTCCCTGCCGAATCGCGACGAAGGTCACAAAGGTCGCGTCCGATCGTATTCCGTCCGCCGGTCTCGCTCTCGCTATCTGCAGCGGCAGTTGTGACCTTCGCGACGATGTCCATCAGGTCAGCGTGGCAATCGAAACCCTATTTTGGAAGCGTGGGCGTCAGGTGCTGCGTTCGAGGATTTCGATCGCCCGCTCGATCGCTCGAAGTTCGCTATGAGCGAGACGCTCGAGCTTGCCGGCAAAACCGGAGCCGCTGTTCGCCCGCTCCTGGAGCTGTTCGCGACCGGCGGTCGTCAGCCGGAGCGCCAGTCGGCGCCGGTTCTCGGGATCGTGGGTTCGTTCGACGAGGCCTGAGCGCACCAGGCCCTCGACCGCACGGCTGACCGCGGGCGCGCCTCGGCCGACACGGTCCGCAACGGCATTGAGTGTCGCAGGTTCTGCCGACCCGATCGCGGACAGCAATTTGCGACGCCCGCGCTCGGCACGCTCGGCCGGTCCGTCAGCAACCCAGTTCTGCGCGATGGCGACGAACCGGTTCGCAAGCGCCTGCGGAGTTGAGCCCCCAAACATAACTTGCATCATAGCAAATATTCGGCGCGACGCAAAGTTGTCGGGCGCAGACTTGCGTCGTCCTGTCGCCCGGACCAAAGGCTGCGAGTGAGCACTCGCCCTCCCCTGCCCCGGACCGTCTGGGTGCTCGGCTTCGTCAGCCTGCTGATGGACCTGTCGAGCGAAATCTATCACGCGCTTCTGCCGGCCTTCGTGACACTCGCGCTGGGCCTGCCGGTAAGCGTCCTCGGCGCAATCGACGGGGTCGCCGAGGCGACGGCGAGCTTCGGCAAGCTGTTCTCCGGCCGGCTGTCCGACCGCAGCCGCAAGCGGAAGCCGTGGGTGCTTGCCGGCTATGGTCTCGCGGCGCTGTCGAAACCTCTGTTCCCGCTGGCCGGGAGCGGCGTGGCGGTGATGGTCGCGCGTTTCACCGACCGCGTCGGCAAGGGCATCCGTGGTGCGCCGCGCGACGCGATGATCGCCGATGAGACGCCGCCGGAAATCCGCGGGCGGGCGTTCGGCCTGCGCCAGGCCCTCGACACGGTGGGAGCGCTCATCGCACCACTGCTGGCCATTGGCATGATGATGCTTCTCGGCGGCAATATCCGCCTGATCTACTGGATCGCGATCATCCCCGCAGCAGCGTCGGTGCTGCTCGCCTGGCTTGCGCTCCGCGAGCCGGAACAGCATCTCGCGCCATCCAAGGCCTCTCCCTTTTTCCGCGGCTTCCGCGATCTGGACAAGGAGACCAGGCGGCTTCTCGCGGTCGGGTTCCTGTTCACGCTCGCGCGCTTTTCCGAGAGCTTCCTGATCCTCAAGGGCATGGAAGCCGGCCTTTCGGAAAGCTGGTCGCCGGTGACGCTCGCAGTGTTCAACCTCGCGTATGTCGCGCTCGCCTACCCGGCGGGAGCGCTCAGCGACCGGATGAAGCCGCGCTCGATCCTGATGGCGGGAATCGTCGTCCTGATCGCCGGCAACGTCGTGCTCGCGAAGTCGGCGACTCCGCTCGGCCTGTTCATCGGGGTTGTGCTTTGGGGCGCACACATGGCGATGACCCAAGGCATCTTCTCGCGAATGATCGCCGACAGCGCGCCCGAGCATTTGCGCGCGACGAGCTTCGGCGCCTTCTGGTTCGTGACCGGGATCGGCTCACTGCTGGCAAGCCTGGGCGCCGGCTGGCTGTGGGACCGGAGCGGCAGCGGCGCGGCGTTCCTGACCAGCGCCGGAATCGCGGCGGTGGCGGTGGCGATGCTCAGTCTTCTGAACGAGCCGCCGATCCCTGGCCGATGACGACCGGCTCGTCGACCGGGTCGCGAAACGGCGGCATCCGCCCGGCGGCGCGGTTCCGGTCGATGAACTGGTGCTTCAGAGCAGCCGCGACATGAAGCGCCATGAGGAGGATCAGCAGCCAGACCGCGAGGACGTGAATGTTCGCTGCGAGCTCACCGAAATCCTTCGATATTCCCGGCACCTTCGGAATCTGGACGCCGCCGAGCAAGGTGATCGTCGGCCCTTCGGTATGGCCTGACACCGCGAGCAGCCCGCCGATCGGAATGGCGATCAGCAGGAGGTAGAAAAGGCGGTGATTCCAGGTTCCTGCGGCACGCTCCCACGCCGGCAACTCGGGCGGATAGGGCGGCGGCGGGTTCATCAGGCGATAGGTGAGGCGCGCAATCGCGACCAGAAGGATAACCGCGCCGATCGTACGGTGCCAGGTGAAGAGATCCGTGCGCCGAGGGCCCTGCGCCAGGTCGGCGAAGCTGAATCCAAGCCACAACTGGAACAATACCAGCGCGACGGTCAGCCAGTGGAAGGTGACGGCCACGTTCGAGTAGCGCCGAAGCGGATGCTGATCCCGGGCCTCGATGGTTCGGTCTGCCATGCCTGGTCTCCCCTTGCGTCGTGCCAAGAACGAGACACGGGGCACGATGGGTTCCATCCTGCCCAAAAGCCCATGCCAGCCGCCTAGCGTGTGAAGCTGTCCCCCTTCGCTGCCATGTCGAGCAGGAGGTTGGAGAAGCTGAACTCCGGCTTCAATCGCTCTTCCTGGCGCCTGAGGCCGTCGACAATCTTCGCAAGCCCCTCACTGTCCGCCCAGAACATCGGGCCGCCGCGATAGACCGGCCAGCCGTAGCCGTAGACCCAGACGACATCGATGTCCGACGCGCGCTGGGCGATGCCTTCCTCGAGGATCTTCGCGCCTTCGTTGACCATCGTGTAGAGCGTGCGCTCGACGATCTCCTGGTCTGTGATCTCGCGGCGCTGGACGCCGTTCCTGGCAGAGAAATCCTCGATCACCTGCTGCACCAGCGGCGACGGGGTCGGTCGGCGCTTGTCGTCATAATCGTAGAAGCCGGCGCCCGTCTTCTGGCCCCGGCGCTCCATTGCGCACAGCTGGTCGCGGATCGTCTCGACCCGGCTGGGGTCGCGGTGCCAGCCAATGTCGACGCCGGCGAGGTCCTGCATCTGGAACGGGCCCATGGGCATGCCGAAGTCGACGTGGACGCGGTCGATCTGCTCTGGGCTGGCACCTTCCAGCAGCAGCCTGGTCGCCTCGTTCTGGCGCTGGCGGAGCATGCGGTTGCCGATGAAGCCGTGGCAGACCCCGGCGACCACCGGTACCTTGCGGATGCGCTTTCCCAGAGTCATCGCGGTGAGGAGCACGTCGGGCGCTGTGGCGTCGCCGCGCACCACCTCGATCAGCTTCATGATGTTGGCCGGCGAGAAGAAGTGCAGCCCGACAACGTCGGCCGGCCGCGAGGTAACGGCCGCGATCTCGTTCAGATCGAGGTAGCTTGTGTTGGACGCGAGAATCGCACCCGGCTTCGCGATCTTGTCGACCCGCTCGAACACCTCCTTCTTCACGTCCATATTCTCATAGACGGCCTCGATGACGAGGTCGCAGTCCGCGAGCGCAGCAAAGTCGAGCGTCGGCTGCAGGTAGTCCATCGCCGTTTCGACCTGGTCGGCCGTGAGCTTCCCCTTGGCCGCGCTCGCTTCGTAGTTCCGGCGCATGATGCCGGTGCCGCGGTCGAGCGACTCCTGCCCCATCTCGACGATGGTGACGGGAATGCCGGCGGACAGGAAATTCATGGCGATGCCGCCGCCCATGGTGCCGGCACCGATCACGCCGACCCTGGCGATCGCGCGAGGCGCCGTGTTCTCGGGCAGGCGATCGATCCTGCCGGCCTTGCGTTCGGCGAAGAAGAGGTGGCGCTGCGCCGCGGACTGGGCGCCGGTCATCAGCTCCATGAACAATTTGCGCTCTTCGACGACTCCTTCGGAATAGGGTGTCGAGCACGCGATCTGCACCGCCTTGATGTTCGCTTCGGGCGCGTCGAAGCCGCGGAACCGCTTCGCATTCGCCTTGCGGAAGTCGTCGAACAGGGCCGGATCGCATTCTTCGATCTTGCCCTGCCGCTCCGAGGATTTGGGCAGCGGGCGTACGTCGCGGACCTCTTCCGCATAAGCGACGGCATGTGGAATGAGGTCCCCTTCCACCAGCCGGTCGACGAGGCCGCAGGCGAAGCCGTCACGAGCGCCGATCGGCGTGCCGGAGGTGACCATTTCCAGCGCTTTGCGCACCCCGGCGACGCGCGGCAGCCGTTGGGTGCCGCCGGCCCCCGGGAGCAGGCCGAGCTTGACTTCCGGCGTACCGAGCTTCGCCGAGGCATCGGCGACGCGATAATGGCAGCCGAGCGCGATCTCGAGCCCGCCGCCCAATGCAGTGCCGTGGATTGCGGCGACGACTGGCTTGCTGCAGTTTTCGATCGCCTCGACCACTGTCGGCAGCCAAGGCTGTTGCGGCGGCTTTCCAAACTCGCTGATGTCGGCACCGGCGAAGAACGTCTGCCCCTCGCAGGCGATGACCACGGCGCGCACGTCGCCATCGGCCTCCGCTTCGGCGATCGCGTCGACCAGACCCTGACGAACCGCGGTCGAGAGCGCGTTGACCGGCGGGTTGTTGCTGAGGACGATGAGCACGTCGCCGTGCCTTCGGGTCGAGATCGGGCCTGGCATTCACGCGCTCCTTGGGAGAGCGCGGGCTAGGACCCGGACGAAGACCTTGCAAGTGCGCCGGCGCGACGGCCGGGCGGCGGTCAGCTCCGGGCCTTGTAGCCGCTCAGGATGCCGAGGATGAAGCTCGTCGCAAGGGCGAGCTGCACCTTCCCGTCGGGATCATCCCAGCCGAAATATTTGGCTCCGAAGCCGAACAGCGCGATGAAAATGGCGATTGCGATGCCACCGACCATAAGGCCTTCTCCAGAACGAGCTTCCCCGACTGCGGGCCGGAATGCGCCCGCGAGGTAAAAAGACGGTAAAGCTTGCCGCGTCCGTCCGCCGTCGCCATAGCGGCCGGACACGCTCACCAGTGCTAGGCGACGGCATGAAGGCCCGCATATTCATCACCCTCAAGCCCGGGGTGCTCGACCCGCAGGGCAAGGCGATTCATCACGCGCTGGAGGGTCTCGGGTTCGGCGGCGTCAACGACGTGCGCGCCGGCAAGCTGATCGAGCTCGAGCTTGCGGACGGGACCGAGGACAAAGCGATCGAGGACATGTGCCGAAAGCTCCTCGCCAATACGGTCATCGAGAACTTCCGCATCGAGCGGCTGGAGGGCGCGCAGCAGTGAAGACTGCAGTCATCGTCTTCCCGGGATCCAATTGCGACCGCGATCTCGCGGTTGCGCTGGAGCAGGTGACGGGCCGCAAGCCGGCGATGGTCTGGCATCGCGAGACCGAGCTTCCGGAAGGCATCGACTTCATCGGGGTGCCAGGCGGCTTCTCCTATGGCGATTACCTGCGGTCCGGGGCGATGGCGGCACGGTCGCCGGTGATGGGCGCGGTTCGCGACGCCGCCGCGCGGGGCGTGCCGGCGATCGGCATCTGCAACGGATTCCAGGTGCTGACGGAGGCCGGGCTCCTGCCGGGGGCGCTGATGCGCAACGCGGGCCTTCGCTTCATTTGCCGGCAGGTGCCGCTCCGGGTCGAGAACAGCCAGAGCCTGTTCACTTCGCAATATGAAGCGGGCGAAAGGGTCACCTTCCCGGTCGCGCACCATGACGGCAATTATCAGGCGGACGCAGGGACTTTGGAGCGACTCGAGGGCGAAGGCCGCGTCGCCTTCCGCTATCTCGATGCGTGCAACGGCTCGTCGAACGACATTGCCGGAATCCTCAACGACGCCGGCAACGTGCTCGGCCTGATGCCGCACCCCGAGCGGGTGGTCGAGCCCGCCCACGGCGGCACCGACGGACGCCGCCTGTTCGAAGGCCTGCTGGAGACGGTGGGCGTCTAGCGCTTCGGCTTGATCGGGACTTCGGTGCAGCCACTGGTCGAGGGCGGCGCCATGCACATCAGCACGCGGTCGCGGCCGGGCGTGTCGATCACCCGGGTGTAATGATCGAGGGTCATCGGGTCGACCATGATGACGACGGTGGCAGCCTGGGCCGCGGCGGCCGATGCAAGCAACGCTGCGCCGAGCGCAAGCCGAACGATGATCATCCGCGAATCCCCCTTCGCATCAAACGAGCGTTAAACGCGGGCGGAGAATGGCGTGAAATTCGTTCCCACGTCAAATACTTCCACGCCCTCGTGTCGTTTCAGCCATCCGACTACGGCGTAGGTGACGGGAGTCAGCACCACTTCCCACCCGACCTTCAGGACAAACTGGCTGAGCATCACCTGGAGCATGGCGTCGGCGGGCCAGTCGGCGAGGCCGTAAAAGGCGAGCGGATAGAAGATCAGGCTGTCCGCGCCCTCGCCGACGATCGTGCTGCCGATCGTCCGGGTCCACAGATAACGGCCCCTGGTCCAGATCTTCATCTTCGCGAGCACGACCGAATTGAGGAAGTCGCCGGCCCAGAAGGCGGCCATCGACGCGAGGATGATGCGCCAGCCGCTTCCGAACACGCGCTCGTAGGCCGGCTGTCCAGTCCAGCCCGGCGCGACGGGGAGACGAACGACCGTCCATTCCATCACGGCCATGAAGGCCAGCGCGGCGAAGCCCGCCCAGATCGCCCGGCGCGCGCGCGCATATCCGTAGACCTCGGTCAGGACGTCGTCGATGACATAGGAGATCGGGAAGAACAGGATGCCCGCGCCGAATGGCCATGGCCCGATGCCGGGCAACGGAACGACCGATCGTTTCTCCGCGCCGATCACGTTCGACAGCAGGAGCACGACGACGAAGGCTACCATCACGATATCGAACGCGCGAAAGTGCGCGCCCGTCAGGTCGCGCGCCTCGACTGCTCGCCGTTCGCCCCGCTCCATGAGCCGTAGGCGTAGCGCGGTTCCGCTTCGCGTCAATTGCGGTTAGGTCTGTGGCGTGCGCGCCCGTAGCTCAGTTGGATAGAGCACGAGCCTTCTAAGCTTGTGGTCGCAGGTTCGAATCCTGCCGGGCGCGCCAGTCGACAGCCCGGGGTGCGCGGAACGCTCTTGAGTTGCGCGGGGAAGCTGTCTTTGGATGTCGGCCCATGAGCCGTGCCTGGTCGTTCGCCATCGATCGCGGTGGCACCTTCACCGATATCGTCGGCCAGAGCTCCGACGGGCTGCAGCGCGTCATGAAGCTGCTGTCGGATAACCCCCGCCAATATGCGGACGCCGCGCTCGAGGGCATTCGTCGCATCGTCGCGCAGGACGGCGGGTCGGTTGCATCGGTGCGGATGGGGACCACGGTCGCGACCAACGCGCTGCTCGAGCGCACGGGCGACCGCACTGCGCTCGTCACGACCCGCGGCTTCGGCGACGCTCTTCGCATCGGCTATCAGGCGCGGCCGGACATCTTCGCCCGGCACATCGTCCTGCCATCGATGCTGTACGACGCCGTTGCCGAGCTGGACGAGCGGGTCGGCGCGTCGGGCGAGATTGTCGTGCCACTGGACGAGGCAGGCGCGCGCGCCGCGTTGCTTGCGCTTCGGGAACAGGGATTCGACAGCGTCGCCGTCCTGTTGATGCATGGCTGGGCCTTTCCGGGCCACGAGCGGCGCGTGGCGGAGCTCGCGAGGTCTCTCGGCTTCACCCAGGTCTCCGCAAGCCACGATGTCGCACCCGTGATCAAGTTCGTTGCCCGAGGCGATACGACCGTCGCGGATGCCTATTTGTCGCCCGTGCTGCGGCGCTACGTCGACCGCTTCGCCGCGGGGCTACCCGCCCGCGCGAAGCTCCAGTTCATGCAGTCGAACGGCGGCCTCACCGACGCGCGCGTCTTTCGCGGCAAGGATGCAATCCTGTCCGGTCCGGCGGGCGGCGTCGTCGGCATGGTCGCTGCAAGCGGGCCGCATGGGGGTGAGCGGCTGATCGGCTTCGACATGGGCGGAACTTCGACGGACGTGTCGCACTATGCCGGGACCTTCGAGCTTGCCGAGGAGAGCGTCGTCGGCGGGGTCCGAATCCGCGCGCCGATGATGGAGATCAACACCGTCGCGGCGGGCGGCGGATCGGTTTGCCGTTTCGACGGCATGCGATTCCGCGTGGGTCCGGAGTCCGCGGGCGCACAGCCGGGTCCGGCCTGTTACCGGAACGGCGGTCCGCTGACGATCACCGACTGCAACCTGGTGCTTGGTCGGATCGTGCCCGAGCTGTTCCCGGCTGTCTTCGGACCCAGTGGT
>NZ_JAFAVR010000067.1 GCF_019242355.1 Sphingomonas sp.
CACGCCCTCTGTTATCTCGAGTTCCAGGCGGTCCGGCCGGATGCCGGTTTCCTCGAGATGCCGGGCGACGAGCTTGACGATTCCGGGGTCGTTGAACTGCAGCGGCGACAGATTGACCGCGATCCGCACCTGGTCGGGCCAGCGCGCGGCTTCCTCGAGCGAGGTCCGAAGCACCCATTCGCCGATGCGGCCGATGAGCCCGGCTTCCTCGGCGAGCGGAATGAACTTGTCCGGCGAGATCGCGCCGCGCGTCGGATGGGCCCAGCGTACCAGCGCCTCGAAGCCGCAGATTTCTTCGCCGGCGGCACGGACGATCGGCTGATAGGCCATGTGCAGCTCGCCGCGCTCGATTGCCTGGCGAAGATCGTTCTCGAGCAACTGGCGCTCGGCCGCCTCGCTGTGCATCGACGGTTCGTAGAAGCAATGCTTGCCGCGGCCAGCGCCCTTTGCTGCGTACAGGGCGAGGTCGGCGTTGCGGACGAGGGCATCCGCACCGGTCCGGCCGGGATCGCCGATGGCCACGCCGACCGAGGCGCCGATGGTCACCTTGTGACCCTCGATCATGTAGGGGCGCGACACCTGCTCGATGAGGGTGCGGGCCAGCGACTCGATCAAGCCGACGTCGACCATGCCCGGAAGCACCGCCTTGAACTCGTCGCCGCCGAGCCGACCGACCTTCCCGTGCTCGCCCATCACGGACTTCAACCGGTCGGCGACCTGGCGAAGCAGGGCGTCGCCGATCGGGTGGCCGAGCGTGTCGTTGACGTTCTTGAACCGGTCGAGGTCGATCAAAAAGAGGGTGCAGCCCTTCTGGCGGTTGGTCGCGTTGCGAAGCGCCTCTTCCAGCGTCTGCCGCATCATCGCGCGATTCGGCAGCCCGGTCAGCGAGTCGAAGCGGGCGAGGCGGGTGATCTCCTGCTCGGACCGGCGCTGCTCGGTGAGGTCGGTGCCGATGCCCCGGAAGCCGAGGAAGCGGCCGCGCTCGTCGAAGATCGGATTGCCCGACAGCGACCAATGGACGTCCTGGTCGCTCGCCGGGCGGACGACGACATCGGAAAAGGGAAAGCGCGCGGACAGGTGAAAACCCAGTGTCTTGCGCTCTTCGGAGGTATCGGAACCCTTGGTGTCCACGGACAGGAGGTCAGTGAATTGGCGGCCGAGCAAAGCCTCCGGTTCGCAATTGAAGTCGTCGGCAAGCTGCTTCGAGACGTAGGACAGGGTGCCGAGCGGGTCGGTTTCCCAGAACCAGCCGCGGCCGGTGTTCTCGAACTCGTCGACGAAGTTCAGCGCCTTTCTGGCCTGCCATTCGACGCCCAGCCGCTGGCGTCCGCCGGCGATGGTCTTGCGGGTGACGGCGACAGTGTAGACGAGGACGAGTCCGGCAAGCGCGTTCAGCGCCGATGTCGCGAGTGGGTCGTTCGAGAACAACGCCGTCGTCAGGACGGCCAGCGCGGCGTTGATGACGGCAAGCGGCGGCGATGCGACCGAGGCGACGCAGCGGACGACGAAGCTGGCGCCGAGCGCAACCGTGGCGAAGCTCGCCGCATGGAAATCGATGGAGGTCGAAGCAGCGCTGGCGACGGTGGAGCAGATTCCGGCCACCGTGACATAGGCGCACATCAGGCGGCCGATCGTGTGCGGCGAGAGCTGGAGGTTGCGCCAGCGGCTGATCACCAGCCCCGCGCCGATGTCGAGCGCGAGCGCGATCAGGACCGGGATGCCGGTGAATGCGAGCGTCTGCATCGACGAGGCGAGCCCCGGGACCGCGAGGAGGCTGGCGGCAACGACCAGATGGCCTGCGAACAGCAGCCAGGGCACGTAGGTCCAGCCGGCGACCCGGAGCTCGGCGAGGCGCGTGTCTGTGCTCGATTCATGCTCACGGACATCGAACAGCAGGGCGTCGACGGGCGACGCGTCGCGCGGGCCGATATACTCGACCTCGGGATTCTTGCCGAACAGCGTTCGCCGCATTGATGCTCACCTCTCAGCGAGGGGGTGAACGCGGCTCAACGCCAGGCCTTCGATTCCCCCGGAGCAAAGGCTTATGTCCCGGGGAGTTAAAGTGTCGGCGAACGGACGTGGTTAGTGGTGCATTAAGCCGCTTGTTCCGGAAGGAAATCCGGGACCGAGAGGTAGCGCTCGCCAGTGTCGTAGTTAAAGGTCAGGATGCGCGGCCGATCCCCGAGGTCCCCAAGCTTCTGCTCGACCCCGGCCAGCGCCGCGCCCGACGAGATACCGATCAGAAGGCCTTCCTCGCGAGCCGCCCGGCGCGCCATTTCCTTCGACGCATCGGCATCGATGTCGATGATCCCATCGAGCGCGCCCGTGTTGAGGATGCTTGGAATGAAGTTGGCGCCCAAGCCCTGGATCGGATGCGGCCCCGGCTTGCCACCAGTGAGGATCGGCGACAGCGCCGGCTCGACCGCGAACACCTTGAGGTTCGGCCAGATGGGCTTCAGGACTTCTGCGCAGGCGGTGATGTGCCCGCCGGTCCCGACGCCGGTGATGATCGCGTCCAGCGGCGCATCGCCGAAGTCGCGCAGGATCTCCTGAGCGGTCGTGCGGCGGTGGACCTCGACATTGGCCGCATTGTCGAACTGCTGCGGCATCCAGCTGCCCGGAGTTTGCTCGATCAGCTCGCGGGCACGGTCGACGGCGCCCTGCATGCCCTTTTCCTTGGGGGTGAGGTCGAAGCTCGCGCCGTAGGCCAGCATCAGGCGGCGGCGCTCCAGGCTCATGCTTTCCGGCATGACCAGGACCAGCTTGTAGCCCTTGACCGCCGCGACCATCGCAAGGCCGATGCCGGTGTTGCCGGAGGTCGGCTCGATGATGGTGCCGCCGGGCTTCAGCTTGCCCGAGCGCTCGGCGTCCTCGATCATCGCCAGCGCGATGCGGTCCTTGATCGACCCGCCGGGATTGGCGCGCTCCGACTTCATCCAGACTTCCGCGCGATCGCCGAACAGCCGGTTGATCCGGATATGTGGCGTATTGCCGATGGTCTCGAGGACGTTCGCCGCCTTCATGCCGCTGTCTCCTTTGGTTTCGACGCCTGTAAATCGGGAGGATCGAAGCTCCTTGCAAGCCGCAGCTCGGGAAATTTCCATCCCCAGACGAAAACGACGATCACTGCGCCGATGCCGCCGGCGATGACTGCCGGGATCGGGCCGATCAGCGCCGCGAGGAAGCCGGACTCGGTTTCGCCGAGCTCGTTCGAGGCGGAGATGAAGAGGGATGAGACCGAACTGACTCGGCCGCGCATCTCGTCGGGCGTGTAGAGCTGTATCAGCGACTGGCGGACGTAGACCGAAAACATGTCGGCCGCGCCGAGGACCGCAAGGCAGGCGAGCGATAGCGGCATCGAGCGTGACAGGCCGAAGATCACGGTCGCGAGGCCGAACACGGCAACCGCGGCCAGCATCTTCACGCCGACATCCTGCTTGAGCGGCCGAGCAGCGAAGAAAGCGGCGGTGAGGGTCGCTCCGACCGCGGGCGCCGCCCGCAGGTGGCCCAGTCCTTCCGGTCCCGCGTGGAGGACGTCGCGGGCAAAGACCGGCAGCATCGCCGTCGCTCCGCCGAGGAGCACCGCGAACAAATCCAGGCTGATTGCGCCGAGCACCAGCCGGTTGTGACGGACATAATGTAGCCCCTCGATCATCTGTCGCCAGGGGTTTAGCGAGCGGTCGAGCTCGGGCCGCGGAATAGCAGGGATCGCAAACAGGCCGGCAAGCGCGATGACGAACAGAAGCGCGCTCGCGGCGTAGGGGGCGACCGGGGCGAGGGCGTACAGATATCCGCCAAGCGCGGGCCCGCCGATCGCCCCGACCTGCCAGGCGATCGACGACAAGGCGATCGCGCGCGGCAGGATCTCGCGCGGCACGAGATTGGGCGCCAGTGCTCCCAGCGCCGGGCCGGCGAAGGCGCGAGCGACGCCCAGCAGCGCCGCGATCACGTAAATGGCGGGAAGGGTGGTTGTGTGCCGCCACGCCATCCAGCCGAGCGCAAGCGCGCATAGCAGCTCCAGCGTGACCGACGCCCGAGCGATCCAGCGGCGGTCAATCCGGTCGGCCGTCCAGCCAGTGACCAGGGTCAGAAGGAACAGAGGCACGAACTGGACGAGCCCGATGATCCCGAGCCGAAGCGCCGCTGCCTCGGTCCCCATCGTATGCCGGGCGATGTCGTAGACTTGCCAACCAATGACGATGACCATCGCCATCTGCGCAATGGTGGTGCTCAGCCGGGCGATCCAGAAGGCTCTGAAGCCGGCGATCCTGAGGGGTTCGGGGAGAAGACTCACCCGCGGCGCCTAGCGATGCCGCGAGGGAGCGGCAACGCCGCCGCGAAGCAGCGTTGCCCGATTTCCAAAGCTCAATAGGCGGATTCGGTTTCCCGGCTTTCCGCTTTCTCGTCGATGCGGCTGTCGTCGCCGGTCAGGAAGGCGACGAGGTCTTCGTTGAGCCGCTCCTTGTCGGTCGCGAACAGGCCGTGCGCGCTGCCCTCATATTCGATCAGCTTTGCGTTCGGCACCTTATCGGCCATCACCCGGCCGGTCGCGTCGATCGGCACCGTCTTGTCGGATGTGCCGTGGATGATCAGCGTCGGCACGCCATCGAAGCTCGCGATGTCTGGCCGGAAATCGGTCGTCGCAAAGGCCTGGGCGGCGGCGAGAGTGGGTCTCAGCCCCGCCATCATCGTCTGCCGCCAGGCGTTCATCTCGACTTCGTCGCTGACCGGATGGCTGATCATGCCGGTGCCGAAGAAATCGTTGAAGAAGCCCTTGAAGAAATGGGCTCGATCTTCCTTCATGCCCTGGGTCATCTGGTCGAAGGTCGACTGCGGGACGCCGTTCGGATTGTCGTCGGTCTGCAGCATGTAGGGCACGACCGAGCTGATCAGCACGGCCTTGCTGACCCGGCCCTTGCCCTGCTTGGTGAGGAAGCGCGCGACTTCGCCTCCGCCCATCGAGAAGCCGACCAGCGCGACCGGTTCGGCGACCCCCGCAGCTTCGAGCACGGCCGCGACATCATCGGCATAGGTGTCATAGTCATGGCCATCCCAAGGCTGGTCCGATCGGCCGAAGCCGCGACGGTCGGGGATGATGCAGCGCTTGCCGGCCTCGACGAGGCGAAGCGCGGCATCGTCGAACGAGTCGGCGCTGAGTGGCCAGCCGTGGATCAGGACGACGGGATCACCGCGGCCCCAGTCCTTGTAATAGAGCTTCGTGCCATCGCGAGCCTTGGCATAGGGCATTGAAATTCTCCTGATTTCCCCGGCCCGGCGTCAACGAATGGCGCTCGCGCCTGTTGCGCGGTTCATCCCAGTCTTTAGACGGTAGAGCCGATGGCCAAGCCCAAATCCCGTTACGTCTGCCAGTCCTGCGGCTCGGTCTCGACCCGCTGGCAGGGCCAGTGCGCCGACTGCGCCGAGTGGAATACCCTGGTCCAGGAGGCGGCCGAGGTGTCGAACATCTTCGCGGCCAAGCACAATCTTCAGGGCGGCGGACGCGTCATCCAGCTGGTCGGACTCGAAAGCCCCTCGGCGCTGCCCGAGCGGTTGCCGAGTGGCCTAGCCGAGTTCGACCGCGCCGTCGGCGGCGGCATCGTTCCCGGCTCGGCGATGCTCGTCGGCGGCGATCCAGGCATCGGCAAGTCGACCCTGCTGCTCCAGGTCGCGGCCCGGCTGGCGAGCGCCGGGCGGCAGGTCGTCTATGTCTCGGGCGAGGAATCGGCCGAGCAGGTGCGGCTGCGCGCGGTGAGGCTTGGCCTTGGCGGAGCGCCGGTGCGCCTGGCGAGCGCGACCTCGGTGCGCGACATCCTGACGACCGTCGGCGACGATGCGCCGGCTTTGCTCATCATCGATTCGATCCAGACGATGCACAGCGACCTCATTGAGGGCGCGCCGGGAACGGTTAGCCAGGTTCGCGCCTCGGCGCAGGAGCTGGTGCGCTTCGCCAAGGAGCAGGGGACTGCGGTCATCCTCGTCGGCCACGTCACCAAGGACGGCACCATCGCCGGCCCGCGCGTGCTCGAGCATATGGTCGACACGGTGCTGAGCTTCGAGGGCGAGCGCAGCCACCAGTACCGGATCCTCCGGGCCATGAAGAATCGCTTCGGCGGCACGGACGAGATCGGCGTGTTCGCGATGGAAGGCGTCGGCCTGACCGAAGTCCCCAACCCGTCGGCGCTGTTCCTGACCAACCGCGGCGAGCCGGTCAGCGGCACCAGCGTCTTCGCGGCGATCGAGGGGTCGCGGCCGGTGCTGGTGGAGATCCAGGCGTTGGTGGTCCGCCTCGCGACCGGAGCGACGCCGAGGCGCGCGGCGGTCGGCTGGGACAGCGGCCGCCTGGCGATGATCCTCGCCGTCCTCGAAGCGCGCTGCGGCATGAGCTTCGCAACGGCCGAGGTCTATCTCAACGTCGCCGGCGGCTATCGCCTGAGCGACCCCGCCGCCGATCTCGCCGTCGCGGCGGCGCTGGTCTCGGCACTCTCCGAACGCCCTGTTCCGACCGAAGCCGTCGTCCTCGGCGAAATCGCCCTCTCCGGCGAAATCCGCCCCGTCGCGCACAGCGGATTGCGCCTCAAGGAATCCGCCAAGCTCGGCTTCGACGCCGGCTGGGTGCCCAAGGGCGTCAAGGGCGGCGAGGGGCTGCGGCTTTCGGAGTTCGGAAACTTGCGGCAGCTGGTGGACCAGCTCCTCGGCCGCTAGTCGGCAGCCGTAGCATCGATTCAGCAGGCAGTCCGTTGCCCGATCAATCCATGAACATTCAGACGAATCCCCGGGCGGAGCATCCTCCTGCGCAGCACGACGGCCTGCCGATCCCGCGGCGCTACTGGTCGATGGCGAGCATCTGGCTTGCGCTCACTATGGCGGTCCTCGACGGGGCGATCGCCAATGTCGCTCTGCCGACCATCGCACGCGAGCTCGGGGCATCGCCGGCGAGCTCGGTGTGGATCATCAACGGCTACCAGCTGACGATCACGATACTGCTTCTGCCACTGGCGGCATTGGGCGACCGGATCGGGTACAAGTGCATCTACATTCCAGGACTGGCGATCTTCACCGTAGGCTCGCTGGCATGCGCGCTTAGCCACTCGCTGCCGCTGCTGGTCGCGGCGCGCGTACTGCAGGGCGCCGGCGCGGCCTGCATCATGAGCATGAACGCGGCCCTGGTGCGCGCGACCTATCCCGCGAGCATGCTCGGGCGCGGCATCGGCTACAATGCGATGGTGCTGTCGGTTTCGGCCGCGGTCGGCCCGACGCTTGCCAGCCTGATCCTTGCGGTCGGCCCGTGGGAATGGCTTTTCCTGATCAATCTCCCGATTGGCGTCGCGGCGCTCATGATCGGCCGGAAGTCGTTGCCAGAGCCTCAGGGGCATGGCGGCCCGTTCGACTGGGGCTCGGCGATCCTCAGCGGCGCGATGATGGGCCTCGTCCCGTTCGGTGCCGAATGGTTCGCGCGCGAAGGTTCGGCAGTAGGGCTGGTGATGGTGGTCGCCGGCATCGTCGCGGGCGCGGCGCTGGTCTGGCGGGAGAGAGGCCGGCCCAACCCCCTGATGCCGCTCGACCTGCTGCGGATCCCGATCTTCGCCCTGTCGATCACGACCTCCGTCGTCTCGTTCGCGGCCCAGATGCTCGCTTACGTGGCGATCCCGTTCCTGCTTCAGTCGGTGCTTGGGCGCAGCGTGTTTGCGACCGGGTTGCTGATGACGCCCTGGCCGATTGCGGTCGGCATCGCAGCGCCATTCGCGGGCCGGCTCGCCGATAAGGTGCCCTCGGGGCTGCTCGGCGGCATTGGCCTGGCGATCTTCGCGGCCGGACTGTTCGCCTTGTCGCGGATGGGCGCCTCGCCGGACAATGCGTCGATCATCTGGCGCATGGCGTTGTGCGGGCTCGGCTTCGGCCTGTTCCAGTCGCCCAACAACCGCACCATCGTCAGCTCGGCGCCGAAGTCGCGGTCGGGCGCCGCCGGCGGTGTGCTGGCTACGGCCCGCTTGCTTGGGCAGACGGCGGGCGCGGTCACGGTCGGCGCGGCCTTCCATTTGTTCGGCCTGGGCGTCACGCCGCGGCTGCTGCTTGCGGCCTCGATCGCCGCTTTGATCGCCGCTGGCATCAGCCTCACGCGGCTTCGCGTCCAGCCGCCGAGCCGGGTTGCGGTCTACAAGCCGATCCTGGACTAGTTCCGGCCTCGCAATGGCGAAAAGAGATTGCTAGCGCCGTTGCCGTGACTGCGCTCGACATCTTCGTTGTCCTGCTCCTGCTTGGCGGCGGCGCCGTCGGATTCATCCGTGGCTTCGTCCACGAGGTGATCTCGCTGCTCGCCTGGGTGGTCGCGATCGCGATGCTCAAGCTGTTCCACGGCCAGCTGTGGACCGGGCTGACGGGCCATGTCGTCGCAAGCCCGGCGGCGGCAGCGGTGCTCGCCTTCGCGATCCTGTTCGTACCGAGCTTCCTTGTCGTGAAGCTGCTGGCCCGGACCATCGGCGGCCGAACGCGCCGATCGCCGGTGCTCGGTCCGTTCGACCGGGTGCTCGGAGCGGGCTTCGGCTTGCTCAAGGGCTTGCTAGGCGCGACGCTCGTCTTCCTCCTCGCCAACCTTGCCACCGACATGGTCTGGGGGCCGCAGTCGGACCGCCCGGCCTGGATGCTGAACTCGCGGACCTACCCGCTGCTGAACTCCAGCGGCCGGGCGATCGTCGATTGGGTGCAGGCCCGGCGGGGAGCGCAGCCGGGGCCGATCCGCAGGAAATGATCCGTCTCCACGATACGATGAGCCGCGAGAAGCGCGACTTCATGCCCGCCGACCCGAAGCGGGTGACGATGTACGTCTGCGGACCGACCGTCTACGGGCGGGCGCACATCGGCAACGCCCGGCCGGCGGTGGTGTTCGATACGCTCGGCCGGCTGATCCGGCACGAGTTCGGCGCCGACAGCCTGGTCTACGCCCGCAACGTCACCGACGTCGACGACAAGATCATCGCGGCGGCGGAGGCGGAAGGGGTCGATCCGTCAGTGATTACCGAGCGGTTCGAGCGCTTCTACCTCGAGGATATGGGCGCGCTCGGCGTCTCGCCGCCCGACATCGCACCGCACGCCACCCACGAAATCGGGCCGATGGTCGCGATGATCGAGCGGCTGGTCGGGCTCGGCAATGCCTATGAGGCTGACGGCCATGTGCTGTTCTCGGTCCCGAGCGATCCCGATTATGGCGCGCTCAGCCGCCGCGACCGCGAGCAGATGATCGCCGGAGCGAGGGTCGAGGTCGCGCCCTACAAGCGCGATCCGGCCGACTTCGTGCTTTGGAAGCCGAGCCCGGACGGGGTGATCGGCTGGGATTCGCCCTGGGGGCGGGGCCGGCCAGGCTGGCACATCGAATGCTCGGCGATGATCCGCGCCCATCTCGGCGAGACCATCGACATCCACGGGGGCGGGCTCGACCTCATCTTCCCGCACCACGAGAACGAGATCGCCCAAAGCCGCTGCGCCCACGGCGGAGCGCCGCTCGCGCGCTTCTGGGTGCACAACGGCTTCGTCGACATGGGCGCGGAGAAGATGTCGAAGAGCCTCGGCAACGTGGTGACGCCCAACGAACTCCTGGCGCAGGGCCACAAGGGCGAGACGCTGCGGCTGGCTTTGCTGAGCGCGCACTACCGGCAGCCGCTGCCGTGGACCGACGCATTGATCGCGCAGTCGAAGACCAATCTTGATCGCCTCTATCGCGCGGCCGGCGATGCCGAAGCTGGCGAGGTCGATCTTGGCGTCGTCGATGCGCTCTGCGACGACCTAAACACGCCACTGGCTTTGTCACGGCTGTCCGCGATCGACGATCCGGCGACCCTTCGCGCGAGCGGGCACCTGCTTGGCCTGTTGGGCGACAGCGGTGAGGCGTGGTTTCAGGGCGACGCGGATTCGAGCGGCATCGACGCGCGCATTGCCGAACGCACCGCCGCCAAAGCCAGCCGAGACTTCGCTACCGCCGACCGCATCCGCGATGAATTGAAGGCCGAGGGCGTCCTGCTTGAAGACGGGCCCGGGGGCACCACCTGGCGGCGGGGATGAACGCGCCGCTCTACACGACCGAGATCCTGCGATTGGCGGCCTCGCTGGCCGAAGCCCGCCCGCTTGACCGAGAGGATGGCTCGGCAGAGCTCCGGTCACCGACATGCGGCAGCCGGGTCGCGACTTCGGTGCAGGTTGACGCCGAGGGACGTATCCGGGCGATCAGCCAGCAGGTCCATGCCTGCGCGTTCGGGCAAGCATCGGCCGCGATCCTCGAGCATGGCGCAGCCGGCCGCTCACGAGACGAGCTCGGCCTTGCGGTTGCTGCACTGTCGGCCTGGCTCGGCGGATTGGACGAGGAGCCAGACTGGCCCGGCATCGCCGCGCTTGCTCCCGCTCGCTCGCGCCGCTCGCGCCACGCTGCGATCCTGCTTCCGTTCAGGTCGCTCGCGGCTGCGCTTGCTGATGCTGCGGAGCGGGCCCCCGCAGATAATCCTCCAGTGCCCTGACGATCGCGTCGACCACGTCGCGGTGGGCGCCGTCGCTGCTGCGCACATGGATATGCGCTTCGGCATAGGCGGGCCGTTCCTGCTCGGCGATCCGTTCGAGGGTCGCCTTGGGGTCGTCGGTCCGCAGCAGCGGCCGGGTGTTTCGGCGACTGGTGCGCTGGGCGAGCACATCCACCGGCGCGTCGAGCCAGACCGTAATGGTCTGCGTCTTCAAGAGGTCGCGCGTGCGCGGGTCGACGAAAACACCGCCGCCGGTCGAGATCACCCGCACCTGGCCATCCACGAGCCGGGCGACGAGGCGCCGCTCGCCGTCGCGATAATCCTCTTCGCCGAACCGCTCGAACACTTCTGCGGCGGAGAAGCCGGAGGCGCCCTCGATTTCGGCGTCGCTGTCCACGAACGGCAGGCCGAGGCGGCGGGCGAGGCGGCGGCCGACCGTCGACTTGCCGACGCCCATCAGGCCGACGAGGACCACCGGCCGGTCGAGAATTCGTGACAGGTCGCTCACCCGAAAGGGCTATACAGCGCGTTGCCGCCCCGGCAAAAGCGCTTCGACCGCGCTTCTGGCGCGCGATAACCCTGGGATCGAAACGAGAGCCATGCCGCGCATTGCCGTCCTCATCATCGTCCTCTTGCTCGTCATCGGCGGCCTCGTTCTCCTGTCGACGCTGCCCAGGGCGCAGCCGACCCACTCCATCCAGGTCGACGTCGCCCAACCGGCCAATGCGCACTAGGCTGCTGATCGGCGCTTGCGCGGCCGGTCTGGCTGCCGCGATCCCGGCGCTTGCGCAGCAAGCCGTGCCACCACAGCCGGCACCGGCTCAGCCTTCCCCGGCACCGGCTCCGCAGCCTGCTTCGCCCGCGACTGAAAGCCAGACGGCGACGGTACCCGAAAGCGCCCTTACCAGCTCTCCCGGCAGCGGCGACAGCAACATCGTGGAGATTTCGGCTCAGGCACTTCCGCCGCCGCCGCCGCCGGTCGAATATCCCGGATTTGCGCGCCGCGATCCCTGGACCGTCGGGCGGCTCGACCCGTCGGCGCTCGGCCTTGGAGTCCAGCCCTGGGGCACGGCGGACGGTGCTTTCCTGTCCAGCCTGATGCGCCACATGGATACGCCGCTGGCGTCGCGCTGGGAGCATATGGCGCTCCGTGACGCTCTGCTTGCGAAGGCGCACGCGCCGGCCAACGCCAACCCGATCGACTGGGCGGCCGAGCGCGCCTGGCTGCTGCTTCGCATGGGCGAGGCAAGCGCCGCCCGGATGATCGTCGCGGGCGTCGACACCGACCGCTTCACGCCCAAGATGGTGCAGGTCGGGGTCCAGTCCGCGCTCGCCAATGCCGATCCGGCGGCGCTCTGCCCGCTCGAGCCGGGGATCCGCCAGTACGACCAGGGCGTCCGCCAGCTCGTCGCCGCCATGTGCGCGTCGCTCGCGGGCGAGCCGGAAAGCGCCTCGGCCCAGATCGAGGATGCCCGCCGTCACGGTCGTATCGGCGGCATTGACCTCACGCTCGCCGAGAAGATCGTCGGCGCGGGTGGCAACACCGGCCGTGCGACGACGATCGAGTGGGACCCGGTCGACAGTCTGACCGCCTGGCGCTTCGGGCTCGCTTCCGCGGCCGGCCTGGTACCTCCCGACCGGCTCGCCAGCGCCGCCTCGCCGCAACTCCGAGCCTTCGCGGCCCGCTTGCCGCTGCTGACCGCGGACCAGCGTTTGCCGTCTGCCTTGATCGCCGGCGGGCTAGGCGTCTTCTCCTCGCAGTCGCTGATCGACCTTTATTCGACCATCTACGACGCGACCGATCCCGGCGACCTCGCAACGACCGACGCGTGGCAAGTCCGGCAGGCGTTCGTTGGCAAGGACCGTGATGCGCGGCTGTCAGCCATCCGCAAGCTGCTCGACGGCGCCAAGGATCCGCTAACCCATGAAGCGACGCGCGCGCTCATAGGGCGGGCCGCGACACTGATCGATCCCGATCCCGCGCTGTCGAAGGACGCGCCGGAGCTCATCTCGGCGATGCTCGCCGCAGGCTACGACCGTGCGGCCGAACGCTGGGCAGGGGCGGTTGCGCGGATGAGCGGCGACGACGGCGACCGCGCGTGGGCGATGCTTGCGCTCGCTGCGCCCGACGGCGGCCGGGTCGATGTCAGCAGCGGCCGGGTCCGCGACTTCATCGGCAACGACAATAGCCGCAACAAGGTACGCAGCGCGCTGCTCGTCGCGGGGCTCGTCGGCCTCGGCCGGATGGAGACGTCGACCGCCGAAAGCCTCAGCGGCCGCTACGGCCTCGGCATCGGTCATACCACCAGCTGGACGACGATGATCGACGCGGCCGCCGCCCGCGGCCAGACGGCCACGGTCCTCGTCCTTGCCGGGACCGGACTGCAGACTCAGGACTGGCGGGATGTCCCGGCATCGCATCTGTTTCACGTGGCCGCCGGGCTCGAGCGCACCGGGCAGGACTTCACCGCGCGCATGATCGCGGCCGAGGCCCTCTCGCGCACGTGAGGCTCTGGAAGAGGTCACGTCCGTGACTGGCGACGACCGCGCCCTGGTCGATCGCTTCCTCGACATGATGGCTGCGGAAGCGGGCGCGTCGAGGCACACGCTTGCAGCCTATCGCAACGATCTCGAACGGGCGGCCGAAGGCCTTGGCGGGCATTTGGGCGATGCCGGCCCCGACGGGGTGGCAACGCTCGGCGAGCAGTGGCGCGACCTTGCCCCCTCGACCGTCGCCCGTCGCTCGGCGGCGCTTCGCCGGTTCTTCGGCTTCCTCGTGGACGAAGGGCTTCGCGGGGACGATCCTTCCGCCGCGCTGCCAAGCCCGCGCTTCGAGCGGCGGCTGCCGCGAATCCTCGCCGCGGCGG
>NZ_JAFAVR010000152.1 GCF_019242355.1 Sphingomonas sp.
CGTCGGAATTGGGGACGTGCAATGCCTCGCCCGCTGCCGCCGCCATCAGCTGCGCGTCCTTGTAGCCCGCCGCCCCGGTGCCGGCATTGGCGTTGCCCGAATTGACGATGACGGCCGCCGCCCGGCCGCCGTTCGCCTTCAGGGTCGCTCGGCCCAGCTCGACGGGCGGGGCCGGGAACCTGTTCTGGGTGAATACGGCGGCGCACGGGACCGCCTCCCCATCTTCGGTCGCGACCAGCGCCATGTCATACCGGCGCCGCTTGATGCCTGCGTGGCAGCCGGATGCGACGAAGCCTTCGGCCGCGGTGACACTCATGGATACACTCCGATCGGGGAAAGGCCCGCGCTCTCGTCGAGACCGAGCATAAGGTTGGCGCACTGGATCATCTGGCCAGCGGCGCCCTTGCCGAGGTTATCGATCGCGCAGAGCGCCAGGACGCGGGCGGTGCGCTCATCGTAGCAGGCCGTGACTCGCGCGCCGTTGGAGCCGCTTACCCACTTGGTGGCGGGCGGCTCCGGCGTCACGTGGACGAACGGCTCGGCGTCATAGGCGGCGTGCAGCGCCTGCAGCGGGTCGCACGGCGCCGGCGCGGTGCCGTAGCAAGTCGCGAGGATGCCGCGCGTCATCGGCGCCAGGTGCGGCGTGAACAGCAATGTCCCGCCGAGCGCCATCTCCATCTCGGCCGTGTGCCGATGAGCGAGCAGGCCGTAGGCGGAAAGGCTGCCGGCGGCGGTGTTGAACGCGCTCGACTCCTTGAGCTCTCGGCCGGCGCCGCTGACTCCGGAGGCCGCGTCGACAACCAGGCTGTGGGGGTCGACGAGGCCAGCGTCGATCAGCGGCTTGAGCGCGAGGATGGCCGCGGTCGCGTAGCAGCCGGCCGCGGCGACCGCTTTTGAGCCTCGGATCGCAACCCGGTTGATCTCGGGGATTCCGTAGACGAAGCGGTCGAGCAGCGCGGGCGCTTCGTGGGCGTGGCCATACCAGCGCTCGTAGGTCTCGGCGTCGTCGAGGCGGAAGTCGGCGCCGAGATCGACGAAGGGGATGCCGCGCGCCAGGATGGCGGAGGCTATGCGCTGGCTGTGCCCATGGGGGAGCGCGGCGAAGACGAGGTCCAGCTCGTCCAGCCCGGTCTCCTCGAAGCGCTCGATGGCCAACGCTTCGCAAACGGGAGCGAGATGCGGGTGGACGGCGCCGACCGCCTGCCCCGCCCGGCTGTCGCCGAACACCTTCGTCGCGCGAATCGCCGGATGCGCGGCGAGGCAGCGCAAGAGCTCGCCGCCGACATAGCCCGAGGCTCCGAGGATGGCCGTCCGAATCATGAGGGCGCGCCCTATCGGCGGATTTGCATAATCATGCAAGTTTCTGCATAAGAGTTTATATGAGTCGAAGCACCGACCACCGCCGGAGCGCCATCGCGGACCTGATCCGGCAGCACCGGCCCGCAAGCCAGGAGGAAGTCGCGGAGCAGCTTGCAGGCCTCGGATTTGCAGTCACCCAGGCGACGGTCTCCCGAGATCTCGAGCAGCTCGGGGCCGTGAAGGTCCGCCACGACGGGCGGCTGAGCTATGCGCTCCCCGACACCGATCGGCCGGGCGGCCGCTCGCGAGTGGCGACCGTTCTGCGCGACTGGGCGCGGTCGGTCGCGGTCGCGGGAAATCTCGTCGTCATCAGGACGCCGCCGGGCTCGGCTCACCTCGTCGGGGTCGCGCTGGACGAGGCGGAGCTTGCGGGAATCGTGGGCACGATCTGCGGCGACGATACGATCTTCGCCGCGACTCCGGGGTCTCGGGAGGCCGAGGGGATCGCCGCGCAGCTCGACGCAATGCGGTCCGGCCAGGCCTGAGGCGCTCAGCCGAAAGTGAAGGAAAAGGCCTCGGCCCCCGGGTCGAGGAACTCGATGGTGAAGGTTCGCTCGCGCGCCGCGCCCTTCTGCCGCACCAGCTGGTAGAGCCGCTGGCCCGTCACCTGCCCCGTGCCGTCGGCACCGGCATCCATCCCTGCATCCGCGCCGGGCGCCTTGCCGTCCAGCAGCACCCGGAACCGCACCGGCTTTCCGCTCGCCGAGCCCAGCACCAGGTGAAGGTCGCGTGAGGCAAAGCGGAAGTCGATGCGCGCTCCGGCCGAGAGCGACCGCGCGCTCTGCCTCTGGTCGATCCACCGCCCTTGCAGGTCCCACTGGTTCAAGGTCAGCGGCGCGCCTGCATAAGCGGTCGCCTTGTCGTGCATCAGCCGGCCGGGCGAGGCGAAGCGCTCAGCCCGGTAATAGCCGATGTAGGTCTCGGGCGAGCGCACCTGGCCCGAGGCCGCCGCTTCGGTGCCGGCGGCCCGGATCGCTGCCGTCGCTCCAGCGGGAGCGTGGCCCGCCTCGGCGAGCAACTGCCGGATCACGCGCTCCGACACATCATACTCGCCCTCGCCGTGATGATGGTAGCGGATGCGGCCCTCAGCATCGATGAAGAAGTGAGCGGGCCAGTAGCTGTTGTGCAGCGCGTTCCAAAGCATGTAGCCGTTATCGAGCGCGACCGGATAGCGGATGCCGAGGTCGGCCACCGCCTTACGCACATTGCCGGGGTCGCGCTCGAACGCGAACTCGGGCGCGTGCACGCCGATGATGACCAGCCCGTCCTTGCGATAGCGGTCGTCCCACGCCTTCAGGTAAGGCAGGGTCCGCAGGCAGTTGATGCAACTGTAGGTCCAGAAGTCGATCAGCACGACCTTGCCGCGTAGCTGAGCAGCGGTCAGCGGCTCGCTGTTGATCCAGGGGCCGAGGCCACCGAGCGACGGGAGCCGGCCTTCCACCGGAAGCACGAGCCGCCCGCTCCGGTCGCTGATCGTCGCACTCTCCGCCATCTGGTTGCCGAGGCCGAGCTTGCGCGCGAGATCGGTCTCGATCCCGGCGGTCTGCGCGCTCGACAGCCTGGCGAGCACCCGCGTATCGAGGCCGGTCGCGATCACTGCGACGCCGACTAGGACGAGCACTCCGAGCGCCTGCCGGATGCGCTCGCTTGCACCCAGCGACTTCTTCATCCGCGCGAACAGCTTGCCGCCGACCAGGAGAGCCAGCGCCAGCGAAGTCGCCGCCCCGAGCGCATAAGCGAGCAGCAGGAAGGTCGTATTGAGGCTCGCCCCCTGAATAGCGGCAGTGGTGAAGATGATGCCGAGGATGGGCCCCGCGCATGGCGCCCAGAGCAAGCCCGTCGCAACGCCGAGCACTGCCGACGACCAGATGCTCTCCTGCTCCCCCTGGTTGCGTTCCGACAGGCGCGAGCCGAGCGCGACCAGCGGACGCGTCATTCGATCCGACAGCGCCGGGAACAGCAAGGTCAGCCCGAACACCGCAAGCAGGACGAGCGCGACGGCACGCCCGATCCCGTTCACGCGCACCGCCCAGCCGCCGCCGACAGCCGCCAGCGTCGCGACGACCGCGAAGGTCAGCGCCATCCCGACAAGCATCGGCAGCGTGCTGCGCGCGAAGCTTCGGCCTGCGCGAGCAAAGACGAAGGGAAGCACCGGCAGGATGCAGGGGCTGAGGATCGTCAGGACGCCGCCAAGATAGGCCAGGATGATGAACAGCATCAGCGCCTCATCCGTCTCGGCGGCGTAACCCATGCTGAACGGCCGTCACCAGCATCCGGGCCCGTCCCGCATCAGGCTTGCAAGCTGGTGGAGCTGAGGGGAATCGAACCCCTGACCTCTGCAGTGCGATTGCGGAGAATTGGCTTTCCGCCAGTTCCCGTTTCTCTCGCAATTGGCAGATTTTAGGCACCGCGAGTTTCCACAAATTTCCGCTAGGTTTTCCGTATTCCATTCCGTACAATCGGGTGCCGCAGGTCGAGCTGCTGAGCGGAGACGAGAATCATGCTGGATCTCAGTCGCGTCAAGGATCGAGAGTCGCTCAAGCCGCGGCGCGAGCCGCACTGGCAGCGTTTGCGGCCGGGCTGTTTCATGGGCTTCCGAGTCGCCGCTCGAGGCGGCGCCGGCACATGGATCGCTCGCGCCTATGATGAGTCCAAGCGGGGATACCGCCTCAAAGCCCTGGGCAGCTTCGGCGAGAAGCCGGCCAACGAGCGCTTCGCGGTAGCCAAGGCCGCGGCGGAGGCGTTCGCCAGCGAGGTCGATCGGGGCAGCGTCACGGACGAGAAGATCGAGACCGTCCAGGATGCCTGCGAACGCTTCGGCAAGACGCGCAGCGATGCGGAAGCTCGCTTCAAGCGCTACGTCTATTCCGATCCGATCGCCAAGGTGAAGCTCGCGAAGCTGCGCCGGTCGCACATCGCGGCTTGGCGAACTCGTCTCGAGGAAACGCCTGCCCTCGTTTCGCGTCGGAAGAAGGGTGAGCCGATCACGCGCGCCCGGTCGCCGGCGACACTCAATCGCGACATGGCGGTGCTGCGGACAGCACTCGGCGGCGTCCTTCCTCTCGGCGCTCCAAACACCGAGGCCGCTTGGCAGGAGCCGCTCAGGCCGGTCAAGAATGCCGTGAAGCGGCGCACGCTATACCTCAATCGCGATCAGCGCCGCTGCCTGGTGGACGCGATCGGGAGCGAAGCGGAGCCGTTCGTTCGCGCCCTTTGCCTGCTGCCACTTCGCCCGGGTGCGGTTGCTGCGCTCACCGCGGGCGACTTCGACAAGCGCACTTCCGAATTGACCATCGGGAAGGACAAAGCGGGGAACGGGCGCCGGATCCTCGTGCCCGCAGTGGCGGCGGTGCTGTTCACCAAGGCCGGAAAGGACAAGCTGCCCGCCGCACCGCTCTTCACGCGAAGCAATGGCAAGGCGTGGGACAAAGAGACTTGGAATGATCCGATCGCTGAGGCAGCGATAGCGGTGAAGCTGCCGGCCGGTGTCACGGCCTATACGCTTCGGCACAGCACGATTACCGACTTGGTGACGTCGGGGCTGCCGCTGCTGACGGTCGCTCAAATCAGCGGCACGAGCGCGGAGATGATCGAAAAGCATTACGGCCACTTGGTGCGCCATGCCGCGACGGAAGCACTTGCAGGCCTAGCGCTCTGAGGCCTGCTTGGCTTCATACCAGCTGTCCCAGGTCCTGCTCTCGGAATGCGCAAGCGCCTTTCGATTGCCCAGCCGGTAAACAACCAGCAGCCGCGTACCGCGGGCTCCCGGTCGATAGCCGTCGGCCCTGAGACCGAGGTCCGACCGAAGCGGCACCATCCTTCGCAATGCTCGAATCACGGCCTGTCGATGCTTCAGCTCAATCGCGGCGACGTCCGGATAAGCGCGCCGGCAAAGCTCGTCGACGTCGAAAGACCGATCGGGCTCTCCGTCGACGACCTGCAAGATCGCTCGCATGACATGGCCGGCGCCTTTGCTCATTAAGTGTATAGCTTAAACCTACCGTCTTCCCGCAACAATGCGCAAATTGCCGTCTGAACCCGCCTGCTGCGGAGAGGACGATGGAACAGCTGTTGAGACTTCCCGAGGTCCGCGACCTCACTTGCCGGTCGACGACCCGGATCTATGCCGACATGGCGGCCGGCACCTTCCCCAAGCCCGTGCGGATCGGCGTGCGAGCCGTCGCGTGGCGGGAAAGCGAGCTGCGCGCGTGGCTCGATCAGCGGATCGCCGAGCGCCAGGTTGCGTGATGGCTTCGGTTTACAAGCGACCCGCACCCCAGGACTTCGACGTGATCCTGGTCGAGCGAGGCAGGCTCGCGTGTGAGGCTTGGTATCAAGCCCGCCGAACCACCGTGACGCGCTGGCTTGAGGAGCGAGGCAAGAACCGCCTGCTCGCCATGCGCGCCGCTTACTGGCGCAGCTGCCGCCGGTTCGAACGATCCCGCGTCGAGAGGCGCCGGTCATCCCATGATGGAGGCAAGGATGAACAGCAGACATAAGAGAACGCCGCCCGGATCAGGGGCGGCGCTCAAATCCATTGGCGACCAAGCAAACGGACCCGGCCTTTATAGCCCTTGGCGCTCGCCCGCTCAAGCGCTGCTACCACCACCGCGGATATTGGCCGAGCACTGGTTCCGAACCGCCGAGCTGGGACTCGCAGCATGAGGGGCCGTTTCCAGCCGCGTCGAGAGCACAGCCGACCGGCGCCGGCCATCGCGGTCCGCTCCGCTTCCGAGCGCGCGATCGTCATCTCGCCCGAGCCCTTCGGAGCCGGGTTTGACGTCCGCGTGGAGCCGGCATTGCCCGACGGGCGTCATTTCGGCCGGGAGCTGGCCACCATCAAAGCCGCGCGAGGCTACGCCCATGAGCTTCGCGACGAGCTCCGGTTGGGGATTGTCGACCAAGGAGACGTCGGATGAGCCGGTATCTGACCGGCACCCATCCGCAGCATGGCAAGCTATGGGCGGCGATCGATCCCGGCGCGCACCATCTCACCGGTCGCGTCGGCGAGCGAAAGTTCGTCGCCTACCTGGCGCCGTTTCGTTCGGAAGAGGAAGCCGCCGCGGCATTGCTTGAAGCCGGCGCGGCGCTCGACGCCGAGGACCGGAAGGCGCGAGCGAAATGAGTCGCCTGTCCGACAGTCCACTCACGCCGGTCGACGTGTTCGCACCGTGGGCGGGAGCAGAGGAGCGAGCCCTGCGCCGGCGCATCCATCGCGCGCAGACGGTCGCCGCGGCGAAAGCTGTTCGCGAGCGCAACGGCCGGGCCCGG
>NZ_JAFAVR010000163.1 GCF_019242355.1 Sphingomonas sp.
CTGATCGCCAAGATGCCGACAATTGCCGCGATGGCGTACAAATATGCGCTCGGCCAGCCCTTCATCTATCCCGACAATTCCCTGTCTTATGCAGAGAACTTCCTGCACATGACCTTCGCGGTGCCGTGCGAGGAATACAAGGTCAACCCGGTGCTAGCGCGGGCGATGGACCGCATCTTCATCCTGCACGCCGACCACGAACAGAACGCGTCGACGGCGACGGTGCGCAACGCCGGATCGAGCGGCGCCAACCCGTTCGCCTGCATCGCCGCGGGCATCGCCTCGCTTTGGGGACCCGCGCATGGCGGCGCCAACGAGGCCGTGCTGAAGATGCTGGCGCGGATCGGCGACAAGAAGAACATCCCGGATTTCATCAGCCATGTGAAGAACAAGAACGAGCACGAAATCCAGTTCGGCTTCGGCCACCGCGTCTACAAGAATTACGACCCGCGCGCCCGCGTGCTGCGCGAGAGCTGTCACGAGGTCCTCGACGAGCTCGGCATCAAGGACGAGCCGTTGCTCGATCTGGCGATGGAGCTCGAGAAAATCTCGCTCAACGACGATTATTTCATCACGCGCAAGCTGTACCCCAACGTCGATTTCTATTCGGGCATCATCCTGAAGGCGATGGGGTTCCCGACCTCGATGTTCACGGTGCTGTTCGCCGTGGCGCGCACGGTCGGCTGGATCGCGCAGTGGACGGAAATGATCGAGGACTCGGATTCGAAGATCATGCGCCCGCGCCAGCTGTTCACCGGCGCCACCGAACGCCATTACGTGCCGATCGCGGAGCGGCACTGAACACGGCGGCACGCGCTGTCCGCTTCTGAGCGCGTCAGAGCGAGAGCACTGGGGTTGCCGACGAGAATGTGATCAGAACCGCTTTCGTTTTCCCTAGGTCGGCCAGACCGGCTTCGACACGGCCATCGACTCGGGGAAGATCGTCACCGGCTTGCCGTCCTGCCATTGGATGATCACCAGCTGCGCATCGACGCGGCGGCCCTTGTCGTCGAATTTGAGGTGGCTGCCGGGGAAATAGATCGCCGGCCCGTCGGTGATGTCCATCGCCCGGATCGCGTCGGCGACCTTGCGCCGGTCCGCCGAGGCGGCCTTGTTCGCCGCCCACGCCAGGATCTGGACATGGGCATAGGCGAAGATTTCGTTATGGCCGAACCACGGATTGCCGGTGCGCTTGACATAGCGCTCGGACAGCTCGTTGACCGCCTTGCCGGGCCAGTTGGCGAGGCCCACCATGACGTCCTGGAGGATGTCCTTCCCCGCGGTCTTCAGCAGTTCCGGCACCACCCAATGCCCGCCGTTGCCGACCAGCGCGAGCTTGGTCGCCGGCATGCCGTATTGGGTGAAGGTGTCGGCGAGGATCTTGTCGTCGCCGTTATTGGTCGACAGCAGCAGCACGAAATCCGGCTTCGCGCCGCGCACCGGCTGCACCATCGCGGTGGCGTCGGCCAGAGGCGGCGTATAGACCTGATCGACCACCGCTTCCAGGTGCTGGTCCTTCAGCACATGGTCGCGGATCGGCTTCATGAAGCTGACCGACGCCCCGGTGTTGTCGCCGATCATCGCGACCTTGGTCGGCACCTTGCCGGTCGCCTGCTGCGCCAGCTTCATCAGGTACGGCACGATCTGCTCGGCCTGCGTGTTCGCGGTCGGCGCCGACTGGAAGATGTACTTGAAGCCGCGGTCGGTGATCGCGTCGGAATAGGACAGGGTCAGCCACGGCAGCTCGGCCCGCTCGGTCACCTCGGTCGCGGCCAGGGTGAAGGTCGACAGCCAGCAGCCGAAGCCGCCGGCCAGGTTGGGATTTTCCGAGATCATCCGCTGCGCCGCGTTCTTCGCGGTTTCCGCGGTCGAGCCGGTGTCCAGCGAGAGCAGCTTCACCTTGGCGCCGCCCAATGCCTTGATGCCGCCCGCCTGGTTAATGTCGTCGACCGCCATCTCGGCGCCGGCCTTTTCGAGAATGCCCTGCTCCGCCCACGGGCCGGACAGCGGTACCAGCATCGCGACCTCGACATCGTCCGCAGCGCGCGCCAGATGCGGTTTCGCCAGCGCCGCCGCGCCGATCAGCCCAATCGCGGTGCGCCGTCCGATCCTCTTCGTCATCTCGCGTTTCCTCGATGGTGAATAGGTTGAGCTTCACTCGACGCCGATGCCGAGATAGGACCGCCGCACCCGGTCATCGGCCAGCAAGGTCTGGTAGGAGCCGTCGAGCACGACCCGGCCGGTCTCCAGCACATAGCCGTGATCGGCGAGTTCCAGCGCCTCGGCGACTCGCTGCTCGACCAGCAGGATCGCCAGCCCGTCTTCGGCATGGATTTGCGCAACCCGCTCGAAGATCATTTCGGCGACCGCGGGCGCCAGCCCCATCGACGGCTCGTCGAGCATCAGCAGGCGCGGCGCCGCGGCGAGGCCGCGGCCGATCGCCAGCATCTGCTGCTCGCCGCCGGACAGAGTGCCGGCGAGCTGGTCGGCGCGCTCGGCGAGGATCGGGAACAGCGTGTGGATGCGGTCGAGCGTCTGCGCCCAGCGTTCGCGTCCGGCGCGCGGATAGGCGCCCATCTCCAAGTTCTCGCGCACCGTCAAGGTGCGGAACACCTGGCGCCCCTCCGGCACATGCGCGATGCCGAGATGCGGCCGCGCCGCCGCCGGCTGCGCCAGCAGCGGCGCGCCGTCCCACGCGACGCTGCCCGAACCCGGCGCGACGACCCCGCTGATCGCCTTGAACAAGGTGGTCTTGCCGGCGCCGTTCGGGCCGACCACGGTGACGAACTGGCCGGGTCCGACGCTCAGGGACACGCTTTGCAGCGCGCGCAGCCCGCCATAGGCGACGGAGAGATCGCGCACCTCAAGCATGCTGGCCGACCGGGTTGCGCCGGGCGACGAACTTGGCCCCGAGATAGGCCTCGACGACCGCGCGATCCTCGACGACCTGATGCGGCGGCCCTTCCGCCAACACGGCGCCATGATCGAGAACCAGAAAGCGGTCGGCGAGACGCAGCATCGCGTTCATCGTGTGCTCGATGATGACGATGGTCATGCCGCCGGCCCGCAGCTCCCGCAACACGGCGAGGAGGTCGTCGCATTCCTCGCGCCCGAGGCCG
>NZ_JAFAVR010000259.1 GCF_019242355.1 Sphingomonas sp.
TCTCGATTTCGGCGACCACGGACATGCCGGCGGTCAGCGGGACGTCACGTCCGTTGACCGTCAACGACGTCCTGTCCGGAGCAATCGTAACGGGGAAGACGAGGTCCTTCATCTCCTGCGCTGCATTGGTTACGGAAAGCCCGCCGCTGGACGGAGTGGTCGCGTCATCGCTCTGCTGGGTCAGCGCGAGCTGACCCGTAACGGCATCCGCGCCGACGCTCACCACGCGGCCGGAAACAGTGCCGTATCGGGTGAACATAAACGTGTCGACCTTGACCGTTACGGGCTGCCCGACTCTAACGAACCCAATGTCCGTGTTGAGGACGTAGGCCTTGATCTCGAGGGGCGCCTTATCGGGCACGACCTGCATGATCATCTCACCGGCTTTGATCGACTGGCCGAGGCTCGTAACTGCAAGACCCTGGACGGTTCCGGCGACCGGCGCGCGCACTGCGAGGTTGGCGACGGCCATTTTTGCCTTCGCGAGCTGCTGCTCGTCGGTGGATGCTTCGCGTTGCGCGACGGCCGAGGCGGCGACGTTCTCGGCGATGAAGGACTCGCGAGCCGCTTTCATCTGGTCCTCGAGCACGGGAATGGCAGCGTTCGCCTCCGCGAGTTGCCCCTGATAGTCGGCTAGGTGCACCTCGTCTTGGCGGAGCGGCTCGAGCGATTGCAGGACGATGGCGCGGCTGTCCCAACCCTGCTCGGCGAGAGTCTGGTGCATGGCGGAGCGCTTCGTGCGCGAGTCCACAAGTGTCTTTTGCGCGGAGATGTTGCCGACCAGCTTGGTCGCCGTTGCCTGTTCTGTCTTCAGCTTGGCCGCGAGGTCCGCCAACGTTGCTCGGAGCTGGTTCAGATCGGCTCGCAGCACGGTCTCCTCGCGACCGACCACGTCGGCGGGTATCCCGGGCGGCCACGCCAGCGGCGCCTTCACTTCCGTGGCGCCAGAGCGAGCGAGGAACGCCGCACTGCTGCGTCGGAACGCCTCCGCCCTGGCGTTCGTCAGCTTGGCCGCGGCGATCGCCTCCGACGCGTCGGCCGCAGTTGGATCGAGCTGAAGCACAACGGCGCCGGCCGCGACGTGGCTGCCATTCTGGACTGGAATGGAGCTTACTTGTCCAGCCTCGAGCGGTTCAACCACCTGATTGCCGCCCCTGGCCACGAACTCACCCGGGGCGATCGCGAAGAGGCGCAAGGAGCCGAAGATCGACCAGAGGATGGCGATGGTGATGGTGCCACAGACGAGATAGCCAAGCGCACGTCGCGCCCGCGACGGTGGCGTGTTGACGATCTGCAAAGCGATCGGAAGGAAGTCGCGGTACCCGGACGCTGTTGCCGTGGTCGTCTGCGGCATCCCGGTGAAATCCGGCAGCGGTCGACGCGGCTTGCGCCGGATCGGATCCGTCGCGCTAGGCCGGTTCGGCGACGCCGGAAGGTCGGCCCTTGTGGCCCTACGCTGGTCGCGCGGGCCGCCCCTCCTCGACCGCCCCATTTATCATCTCGCACATTGCCGCCGCTCCGCGCCCTCGGCGAGGATAAGCGATCTGATGGCCTGAACTCACGGCGACGTAAGGCCGCCGAAACAACTGCTTACTTCAAGGCGGCAAGCGGCGTGGATGGATCTCGCCTTAGGTGTCACCACCGCCCTGTCGCCCGCGGCCGCCCCCTTGTCGGCGGCCGCCGGCGCCGGCTTGTCGACCGCCCGCGCCCGCGCCTTGCCGGGCGCCCGGACGGGCCCGTCCGCCGCCCGCGCCCTCACCGCCGCCGGCGCGCCCCCGTCGACCGCCGCCCCCCGCCGGGCGACCCGCTCCGTTCCAAATCATCGAATCGATCTTCCACGTGCCGTCGACCTGCAGCCAGACCGCGACGTATTTAGCAGCGGTATTGAAGGTGTCGCGTCCCTGCCCACGAGCGGTGATCAGCAGGTTGCCGGCCTCGCGCAACGCGGCCTCGCCGAACGCCCTCGTGTCGGTCGCCTCGAAGATCAGGTCCTGGATGTGCTCGGCGCCCTGCCAGTAGGCGACAATCGCCTCAGGAGAGGAAATGACGGCGCGTCCGGGGGGCAACAGGACCGCTGCGTCCGTGTAGCAGGAACCGAGAGCCTTCAGATCGTTGCAGCGGAGCGCTTCCACAAACCGCTCGTGGAGCTGCTCGAGCCATGCCGGGTCGTGATTGGTCGGCATCCACAACTCCCAACATCAGGCCCATTCGGCAAGGCCCGAGTGCTTCAACGATCGCGAAGTCTAATCGAGTGCACATCCCCCGGCAAGCGTAGCCAAGCCGTATACGCCTGTAGTTCGAGCGTGTCTTGAGCAAACGAATGTTCAGGTCTAAGCTATCCGAGAGGCAGGCGATGACGGCATTTTGTCTCGACCGCTTGAGGCCGAATGCTC
>NZ_JAFAVR010000180.1 GCF_019242355.1 Sphingomonas sp.
CCAGGCGACGAAGTCCTCGCGCATCAGGTTCCGGATCCGCCGCGTATCGCCATCGCCGAGCACCCGGCCGTGGTCGACCTGGTCGACGAGCTTCTCGGCCTCCGTAATGCGCTGCGACAGGTCGAGGCCAAAGGAGCCCTTCAGGCCGCCTGCGCTGATATCGGGAAGGCCCATGGACGACCCCGGTATGTCTCCGGTTCCCGTCCCAAGATTGTTTGGAGTCCCGTGCTGGCCGACGCTGGCGCTTGGATTGGCCTGTGCCAGGGCCATTTGCGCGAGGCCTGCCGACAGGAGGGCCGCGACTGACGCAGCAGTATGTCTGATTTGCATAATCGCTCTCCCAAGCTGACGATCACCGAAACGGTCGGGTGCCTCGATCGAGCCGCTCACTCTCCCTCTCTTTATTACAGTGGATTGACAAAGTGAACGTTCACAATCATTCAAGTGCAAGATCGGTGACAATCGATTTGGGGGGATCATGTCAATTCGTAGCTCGCGTTTGTCCGTTGGCTTTCTGATGAGCGCATCGATCGCCGCGCTTGCGGCGCCGGCCGCCGCCATCGCGCAGGCCGCACCTCCGGTCCCGCCGGCACCCGCGCCGCAGGACGACACCGCGGCCGCGAACAAGGATGCGACGAGCGCAACCGCCGCGCAGAATAGCAATGCCATCGTCGTCACCGGCATCCGTCAGTCGCTTCGTCAGTCGCGCGAGATCAAGCGCAATGCGATCGGCGTCGTCGATGCCATCTCCGCCGAAGAAATGGGCAAGTTCCCCGACACCAACCTCGCCGAATCGCTGCAGCGCATCACGGGCGTGTCGATCGACCGTTCCAACGGGGAGGGGTCGAAGGTCACGGTGCGCGGCTTCGGTCCGGACTTCAACCTCGTGCTCCTCAACGGCCGCCAGATGCCGGCGAGCAGCTTTGGCGATTGCTGCAGCGCCCCCGCGTCGCGCAGCTTCGATTTCGCCAATCTCGCGTCTGAGGGCATTGCGGCGGTCGAAGTCTACAAGTCCGGCCGTGCAACGCTGCCGACCGGCGGCATCGGCGCGACGATTAACATTCTGACGCCCCGGCCCCTGGATCGGCCAGGCCTGCGCGGGAGCGTCTCCGCCAAGGCCGTGATGGATCACACCTTCAACGGCCACAAGATCGCGCCGGAAGTGTCCGGGATCATCAGTGACACCTTCGCCGACAATCGGATCGGCATCCTGGTGAGCGGCGCCTATCAGCGGCGCAAGGCGAGCCTTGCGCAATATACCGGCGGGTGGCGCGAAGGGTATCTCGGTTCGGAGAGCAACTGGGGATCGCTCGCGTTCCCGGGCGACCCGCGGTACGCGAACATCGAGAATCGCCCTGGGCCTAACGATGTGTATCAGGTGCCGCAAAACGGCGGCTACGATTTCACGACCATCGATCGCAAACGGATCAATGGCCAGGCGGTGCTGCAGGCGCGGCCCGTGGACAATCTTACCGCGACGCTCGACTACACCTATTCTCAGAACACCATTCATGCGGTGACCAACAGCATCGGCGTCTGGTTCAACCACAACGACACCAGCAGTGCCTGGACGGACGGCCCCGCGGCGGGACCGCTCTTTTATTCCGAGCATTTCCGGGCTGCGGGCACCAATGGGCCGGACGATCCGGGCGAGCTCAAGGACCTCGCGATCACGGGCGCCATTGCGGCCAACCGATCGATCAACAGATCCCTCGGCGGAAACCTCGCCTGGCACGGCCTTGGCGGCCTGCGTTTCGAGCTCGATGCGCACCATTCGACCGCAGAAACCAAGCCTACGACCCCGTATGGCAGCAACATCGCCGTCGGCAGTGCGATCTATGGCGTCGACAGGCAGACGATCGACTTTTCGCACGACATGCCGGTCATCTCGGTGTCGATGTATCCGGGGTCGGAGATCGCCGCGAGCAACATCCGCCCGGCCGGCAACGCATTCCGCAACGCCTACATGCGCGACCGCATCAACGAGGTCTCGGCAAAGGCTGGCTACGATTTCGATTCGTCTTTCATCAAGAGCATCGATTTCGGCGCGACCTATACCGACAACGCTGTTCATTCGGCTTACGGGTTCATTCAGAACGACACCTGGGGCGGAACATTGTCGGCTGCGGATACGCCGGACGACCTATTTCACATCACCCCGCTTCCGCCCGCCCTTGCAGGCATGTCGGGGTCGAATGATCCGGCACTGCTGGCGAACTATTTCCAGGTCGACACGCAGGGCGAGATCAGCCTGCTCGAGGACAAGCTCGGGATTTGCAGCCATCCGGCGTCCGGTACGGCGAAGCCCGGCACCTGCCTTGCGAAGTACACGGTCGATCGGCACATTCGCGAGAAGACGTTCGCTCCGTACATCCAGAGCCTGCACACGTTCAATTTCTTCAACAATCCGTCACACTTGAGACTGGGCCTACGCTACGAAAGGACGAAGATCACTTCGTCCGCGCTTGTGCCGGTCCCGAATTCAACGACGTGGCGAATCGGCGGCAATGAAGTGTCCATCGGCTACGGTGGGGATACGACCGTCCAGACGGTGAGGGGCGAGTATCACAACTGGTTGCCCGCGATTGATTTCGATGTTTCGCCGACCCGCAATTTCAAGCTGCGCGCGTCCTATAGCCACACGATCACACGTCCGGCCTATGACCAGTTGCAAGGCGGCCTGACCGTCAATTCACCGGCGCGTCCGGACGGCGGAAGTACCGGGCAGTTGGGCAACCCCAACCTGCTTCCGTACAAGTCGAAGAACATCGATCTGTCCGCCGAATATTATTACGGGCCTTCGAGCTACATCTCGGTCGGCTACTTCCACAAGACAGTCAGCAATTTCATCGGCACTACAGCGACTCAGGAGCCGCTTTACGGGCTGACTAATCCGGCGCAGGGCGTCGCTTACAACGCGGCGCTTGCCGCACTGGGCGCCAACGCGACTGCGGCGCAAATCGGCGCTTACATCCAGGCTCACTATCCGCAGCTCTACACGACCGTCGGCACCGATCCCGCAATCCTCGGAGCCCCGAACGACCCATCGCTCGTGTTCACGGTTGGGTCGCCGATCAACAGCAACCAGATCGCCCATCTGTCAGGGTGGGAGCTCGGGCTTCAGCACAGCTTCTGGAACAGTGGTTTTGGCGCCATCCTGAATTATACCAAGGTGCATAGCGATACGCGGTACAACAATGCGCTTCGCTATACGGTCACTCAGTTCGCCGTCACCGGTGTCAGCGACAGTGCGAACGCGGTGGTTTATTACGACAAGAACGGCATCCAGGCGCGTCTTGCCTACAATTGGCGAGGCGGGTTCCTGGCAGGTTACGCGCCCTACGATCCGCAATATGTCGATGCCTATGGCCAGTTCGATGCCAGCGCGAGCTACGAGTTCCGCAAGGGTGTGACGGTGTTCGCGGAAGGCATCAACATCACCAATTCGGACCGTCGCGGGCACGAGCGCAACAGCCATTCGGTCACCTTCGCGGCGCCGGGTTACGCGCGCTATTCGCTCGGAGTTCGGCTCGGCTTCTAGGCCAACGCGGTCTTCGAATGGGAGCGTGCCGGAACGACCTGTCGCTTGCTAGGCGGCGGTGCGGCTGCGACACTGTCGGCAGGCTATGGGTCCAGGGTCATGTCTGAGCCGATCAAGCGCATCGTGATCGCCGGCGGAGGTACCGCCGGATGGCTGAGCGCTTGCCGCCTCGCCGCCTGGTCCAAGGCCGAGAAGCGAGGCTTGACAATCACGCTTGTCGAAGCCCCCGATATTCCGACGGTCGGGGTCGGCGAGGGGACCTGGCCGACGATGCGCCGGACGCTTGCCGAGATCGGGATCGACGAGGCCGACTTCCTCCGCGACGCAGATGCTGCCTTCAAGCAAGGTTCGCGTTTCGACGGATGGGTCACCGGGCAGGCCAACGACTCATACCTGCATCCATTCACGCCGCCGCCTGCCGCTCCGGACCCGCGTCAGTTGCTCGCAGCCTGGAGAAGACAGGGAGACCAGAGCTTTGCGACTGCGATGACCCCGCAGCCGGAAGTCGCGGCCATCCATCTGGCTCCGAAGCAACGAGGCATGCCTTCGTTCGCCGGCGCCCTGAATTACGCCTATCACCTCGATGCGGCGAGATTCGTCGCGATGCTCCGCAGTCACGCAGTCGATCGGCTGGGGGTGACCCATGTTGCTGACCGCATCGCCTCTGTCGAAGGCACGGACACCGGCGAAATCGCCGGCCTAAAACTAGGCTCCGGAATGAATCTGCCAGGTGACCTTTTCATCGACTGCACCGGCCACGCCGCCATCCTCATCAAGGGTCATTGCAAGTCCGATTGGGTCGACCTGTCGAGCGTCCTGTTCAACGATCGCGCGCTCGCCGTTCAGGTTCCGGTGGCTGCGAGATCGCCGATCGCCTCCCAGACCATTTCGACCGCTCACAAGGCCGGGTGGCTATGGGACATCGGGCTTCCCGACCGGCGCGGGATCGGCTGCGTCTATTCCAGTGAGTTCATGACCGATGGTGAGGCGGAGCAAACGCTCAGCGCCTATATCGGCGAAAGCATCCCCGACGCAGGAGACGTGCAGCCCCGGCGACTGATCTTCCCGACCGGTCACAGGCGCCACTTCTGGGCAGGCAACTGCCTTGCAGTGGGATTGTCTTCGGGATTTGCCGAGCCGCTCGAAGCTTCGGCCATCGTCCTTGTCGAGCTGTCGCTGCAGGCGCTGATCGACAACTTCCCGGCGGACCGGTGCGCAATGAGGATCATCGGACGGCGCTTCAACGACCTATTCACCACACGCTGGGGGCGCATCGCCGAGTTTCTGAAGCTCCATTATGTGCTCAGCAGACGCGCCGAACCCTATTGGCGCGCGCATCGCGAGCGCAGCTCGTTTCCCGAACGCCTGTCGGAGCTTCTGGAGTTATGGAAGGGCCAGGCGCCGTCGAGCTATGACTTCCCCCTGGCAGAGGAGATTTTCCCTGCAGCGAGCTACCAATATGTCTATTACGGAATGGGCGGGACGCTTCCGCCCGGTCTTCCGGAGCCCGCTCCCAGCCTGATGATCCAGCTCGACCAAATGAAGCAGCGCGGCCGCGCCCTGCTCGCATCCCTGCCATCCAACCGCTCCTATTTCGATGGCCTGTGCTCAGGTGCTCCGAATGGACGTGAAGCGACCGCATGACCCGTCACGCCGTTCTCACAGCTGACGATCACCGGGACCTTCGCATCCGGACCGACAGCAGCGCCGATCTTGGCGATGCGGTCATGTCCTGCTTCACGGTCCCGCTTGAATTCCGAAGCCTTCAGCACCGCTTCCCGATCCTGTTCCGGCGTAACGAAGCCACCGGGGCGTTTTCTGCCCTTGCTCTGCTCGGCTTCGAGGCTGGGGAGAACCTCTTCCTCGACGGCGATCGCTGGGACGCCGACTACAAGCCGATGGCACTGGCCGTTCAGCCCTTCCTTGTGGGCCGATCCGCCGGCGCAGATGTACCGAGCCAGATTCACATCGACCTCGATCATCCGCGGATTGCGACGGCCGACGATGGCACGCTGCTGTTTGACGTCCACGGCCGTCCAACGCCTTATCTCGAACGCGTGAGCGAGATGCTGGGCGATCTCGATGAGGGCTATCGTTCCAGCGGCCGCTTCTTCGCCGCGCTCGAGCGATATGACCTGATCGAGCCCTTCTTCCTCGATGTGACGCTGAGGAACGGAAGCAGCCATCGCATGGTCGGATACCATCTGATCAACGAGGAGAAGCTGCTCGCTCTGGAGCCCGGAGCGATTGCCGAACTGCACCGCGAAGGGCATTTGCTTCCGATCTTCATGGCGCTGGCGTCGCTATCGAGCCTGGCCGACCTCATCGAGCGCAAGAATCGCGCCGAGGCTCATGGCTGACGCCGCGCCTCGCGCCGCAAGGATGGCTGCAATCCCCGTGGTTCGGGATCTGACCCCGGTCGACCTAAACGCGCGCCTCAAGTCTTCATCGACGCCGTTCGTGGCCCGCGGCATCGCCCGGGATTGGCCGCTCGTACGTTCGGGAGTCGAGGGCGGCGGCAAAGGTGCGCGCGACTATCTACTCGGTTACGCGCGCGATCGTTCGTTCGAGGTCAACGTCGGCCAGCCGGGCCGGGGCGGTCGCCTGTTCTATGACTCCGACATGCAGATGAACTTCCGCATGGGGCGCGCCAGCCTGGCGGACATCTTTGCCGGGATCGACGCCAACGTCGACAAGCCTGACGCGCCGGTCATCTATCTTTCGTCGTTGGCGATCCGGGACTATTTCGACGGGCTCGACGACGCGAACCGGATCGATCTTGGCGAGCGCCGCACGCGCGACAGCATCTGGATCGGCACCCGGACCGAGATCGCCGCTCATAATGATCTGCCTCACAATCTTGCCGTCTGCGCGGTCGGTCGACGCCGCTTCACCTTGTTTCCGCCTGATAGTTTCGCGGATCTGTATCTCGGGCCGCTGGAGAATACGCCGGCCGGGCGAGCGGTCAGCATGGTCGATCTCGCGAACCCCGATTTCGGCCGCTTCCCGCGCTTTCGGACTGCGCTCGCCAAGGCTCAGGCCGCCGTGCTCGAGCCCGGCGACGCCTTGTTCATCCCATCCATGTGGTATCATCACGTCGAGGGGCTCGACGCGTTCAACGTGCTCGTGAATTACTGGTGGCGGGAAACGCCGCTCCACCTTGGCGATCCGGAGCAGGCGCTCCTCCACGCGATCCTTGCCGTCCGGGACCTGCCCGACGCGGCGCGCGAACGCTGGAGAACGCTCTTCGACCACTATGTCTTCTCAGGCGGGGCGGGGGCCGGCGACCACCTGCCGGAGGGCAAGCGGGGTATCCTCGATCCGCTGGATCCGGAAGCGGCCGGGCGGCTGCGTGCCTTTCTCCTTCGGACCCTGTCTCAGTGAGCGCATGGCCGATGCGGCGGATCATCATCGCTGGCGGAGGCACCGCCGGGTGGATGGCGGCCGCGGCGCTCGGCAAGACGCTCGGAAGCCTTGCCGACGTCACCCTCGTCGAATCCGATGCGATCGGCACGATCGGCGTCGGCGAAAGCACGATCCCGCCGATGCGCACGTTCAACAATCTGCTCGGCATCGACGAAGCCGAATTCATGCGCGCGACGCAGGCGACCTTCAAGCTCGGCATCGAGTTCGACGACTGGGCGCGCCTCGGAGATCGCTATTTCCACAGCTTCGGGACAACGGGCAAGGATCACTGGTCGGCCGGCTTCCAGCATTTCTGGCTGAACGGTCGCGAGCGCGGCCAAGGCCGGCCGTATGACGACTACTGCCTCGAGCTTCGTGCAGCCTATGCGGGCAAGTTCGTTCACCTGCCGGGCGATGGGCTGAATTACGCCTACCAGCTCGATTCCACTCGCTACGCCGCCTTCCTGCGGACGCTTGCCGAGCGCGAAGGGGTCGTTCGCCGCGAGGGCAAGATCGCGTCGGTGGAACACGGCGCCAGCGATGGCCGGATCGCGGCGCTGACTCTTGAAAGCGGCGAGCGTATCGAAGGCGACTTCTTTCTCGACTGCACGGGATTTCGCGCCCTCCTGATCGGCGATACTCTAGGATCGGAGTTCGACGACTGGACCCACTGGCTGCCCTGCGACCGGGCGATTGCGGTGCAGACGGAATCGGTCGAGCCGCCACGCCCCTACACACGGGCGATGGCGCACGATGCCGGCTGGCAGTGGCGGATCCCGCTGCAGAACCGTACTGGCAATGGGATCGTCTATTGCAGCAAGTATCTCGACGATGACGCCGCGAGGGAGCGGCTGCTTGGCAGGATCGAGGGCACGCCGACCACCGAGCCGCGCCTGCTTCGGTTCAGGGCCGGCGTGCGGCCGCGGCAATGGGTCGGCAATTGCCTTGCGGTCGGCCTGTCGGGCGGTTTCATGGAGCCGCTGGAATCGACCAGCATCCATCTGATCCAGCGCGCGGTCCTGCGCCTGCTGAGGATGCTGCCGATGACGGACGTCAGCGATCGCGACATTGCCGAGTTCAACGACCAGCATCTGCAGGACATGCTGCAGATCCGGGATTTCATCGTCCTTCACTATAAGGCTACCGAAAGGGACGACAGCGCCTTCTGGCGGTACTGCCGCGACATGGCGGTGCCGCAGACCCTCACTCACAAGATCGAGCTGTTCCGCGAAACCGGCCGAGTCTTCCGGAGGAACGAGGAGCTGTTCCAGGAGAACAGCTGGGTCCAGGTCATGCTTGGGCAGGGCATCATACCCCGATCCCATCATCCGATCGCCGCCAAGCTCAGCGACGAGGAACTGAACCATTTCCTTGGCGGCATCGAGGAGTCGATCTCGCGGACGGTCGGCTCCATGCCTCCGCACCACGTCTACGTTGCCGGCTATTGCGGCCAGCCGCGAGCCGCGGCCGTCGCTCGGCAGACTGCATAGCCGAAGAATGAGGGGGACATCTTCCAAGGGCAGGCGTCAAGGCGTGACGATCCGTCACGTCGCTGCCGATGCCGGTGTCAGCCACCAAACGGTGAGCCGCGTCATCAACGATGCGCCCAACGTCCGCCCGGAGGTCAAGCGCCGAGTTCAGGCGTCGATCGACAAACTCGGTTATGTCCCGTCGATTGCTGCTCAGCGGATGGGCGGCTCACGATCCTACCTGATCCTCGCGCTCAACGACCGCGACCGCACGATCGCCGACTGGCGCGAGCGGCAGGGCACCGACTGGATCGACCAGATGCTGCTCGGCGGCATGCTCAAGGCCGCCGAGCATGGATATCGCCTGATCTTCGAGCTGGTCGACACCCACGCCGATCATGTCGAGCGCGAGCTTCGAGCTACTCTCGCCGCGTTGCAGCCGGACGGCGTCATCCTGACGCCGCCGCACTCGGAAAACCCGCACATCATCAAGCTTCTGGACGAGATTGGAATCGCCTTCGCGCGGGTTGGCGCGCTGCAGGGGGGGCCGGGTGTCGCGGTCGCGATGGACGAGGAGTCCGCCGCCGCATCCGCGACGCGACATCTCGCGAGTCTCGGTCACAAGCGGATCGCATTCATTTCCGGCTCGCCTGAATATTCGCTCAGCAAGCGCCGCGTTGCCGGCTGGCGCGCGGAAATGGAGCGCGAGAAGCTGCCGACCGACGACTTGCTGGCAAGCGGGGACTTCAGCTTCGGCTCGGGCACGAGCGCCACCGAAGCGCTTCTGACCCTGAAGGATCCGCCCACTGCCATCATCGCCAGCAATGACCGCATGGCTTTAGCAGCCCTTGCCGTCGCGAACCGGCGCGGACTTGCCGTCCCTGGCGACCTGTCCCTGTTCAGCTTCGACAATACGCCGGTCGTCCGGTTTACGCAGCCGCCGCTCACCGCCGTCGACCAGCCGGTCGCCGAGCTCACCGCCTTGGCGGTTGACATGATCATTCGGTCCCTGCGCGGCAATGAATTGCCCGACCAGCCGGTGATCATCGAGGCCGGGCTCGTCGAACGCTCTTCGACGGCTGCTCCCTGTGCCTCGTGACCGGCCGACCCGGACGAGGCAATCGCCGGCTTTCCTCCTATTGTATGCATTGGCCTGGGCAGGAGGCGCGGTCGCCTACGTTCCGTTCCTGACCATCCTGCTGCCGATCCGCGTCTCGGCGATGGTCGGCGCGGACCGCGTCCAGTGGCTGGCCTATATGACTTTCTGGGGCGCGGTCGCATCGAGCACCGGCGGCGTCCTGTTCGGCTGGCTCAGCGACCGCAGCGGCGTTCGCAGGCCGTGGATCATCGCCGGACTGGTCGGCGCAGTCGCACTGATGCTGTGTGTCCCGTTCATGCGCCAGCCGCTGCAGCTGCTAGGCCTGATCGTGCTTTGGCAGCTGGCGCTCAACATGATGCTCGGGCCGCTGTCGGCCTGGGCCGCCGATCACGTGCCACCCGAACAGCTCGGGGTGCTCGGCGGCCTTCTAGCGCTGTCGCCGGCGCTTGGGTCGGCATCGGGTGCATTGGTGACGATTCCGGCCATTGCTGGCCCTAATCGCAGCCTCGCGCTGGTCGGCGTCTTGGTCTGTGCCTGCGTGCTTCCCGCGCTGGTCTTCGCCCATCCGCTCGACACGTCGCTTCTGGCGAAGGTCGAGCAACATCACCGGACGCCGCCCGGCCGAGCGGCGAGAGCGATGTGGGTCGCGCGCTTCCTCGTGCAGATCTGCGAGGCGACCCTCTTCGCCTATCTCTATTATTATTTTCGGTCGATCGACCCGCAGTGGAATGCGAGCTCGATTGCGCGCCTGTTCAGCATCGTTGTCTGCACGGCCGTTCCGGCCGCACTGCTCATCGGGCGCTGGTCCGACAAGCGTGCTCGGCCGATCGCGCCGCTCATCGTCACGGCGCTGACCGCGGCGCTGGCGCTGATGGCGATGGCGGCGGCGCGCGGCCCGGAAGCCGCGACCGCGGCCTATGTGGTCTTCGGTTTCGCGACGACGATCTTCCTGTCGCTGCACTCCGCGCAAACCTTGCGCGTGCTCGGCTGCGCGAAACGCCGCGGCCGCGATCTGGGGCTGTTCAACCTGACCAACACCGCGCCGTCGCTGATCATGCCGTGGCTAACCGTTGCGATCGTCCCGAGGTTCGGCTTCTCGCGCTTCTTCGCCGTGCTGGCGGCGCTGGCGCTTGCCGCCGCGTTCATTCTCGTGATCGCTGCAAGACGTCTAAAGAACAGTCGCAACGCTTCCCAGAACGCGTAAACGGGCGCGGCAGCCGCGCACGGCGGAAGCGGCGGGAGAGATGATGGCAAACGCGGACCAGCCGGTAACGAAGGTGACGATCGTCGGCGGAGGCACGGCCGGCTGGATGACGGCCGGAATACTGTCGCAATGGCTCAGCAAGGTCGAGATCCGGCTGATCGAATCCGACGAGATCGGGATCATCGGCGTCGGCGAGGCGACCATTCCGCACATCCGCACGTTCATGCCGCTCGCCGGGCTCGACCCGCTGCGGATGATCTCCGAAACCAAGGCGACGTTCAAGCTCGGCATCGATTTCGTCGACTGGGGCGCACCTGGCGAGCGCTATTTCCACGGCTTCGGGAAGATCGGCCGCGACATGCTGTGGCTTCATCCGCACCAGCTGTGGCTCTCAGCGCGGGAACGGGCGCCGGGCTCGGTCGGCTCCTTCGACGACTACTCGCTGAGCGCCGTCGCGGCCTACAAGAACCGCTTCGCCTTTCCCGATGCGCGGCAACAGGGCTCGCCGATGGCGGACTTCGAATATGCCTATCAGTTCGATGCATCGCTTCTCGCCCGCTATCTCCGCTCGGAATGCGAGGCGCGCGGGGTCCAGCGCATCGAGGGGCGCATCGTCGATGTCGTCACCGATCCCGACAGCGGCTTCGTCGACCGAGTCCGGTTGAGTGACGGGCGCGAGGTCGATGGCGAGCTGTTTGTCGATTGCTCGGGGATGCGCGCCCTACTCATCGGCGGAGCGCTTGGCATGGGCTACGAGGATTGGTCGCACTGGCTTCCCTGCGACCGTGCCCAAGCGGTGCCCTGCACCAGCGTTGCGCCGCTGACGCCCTACACGCGCTCGACGGCGCGGCGGGCCGGCTGGCAATGGCGCATCCCGCTGCAGCACCGGATCGGCAACGGCCACGTCTATTCGTCGGCTCTGATGAGCGACGAGGAAGCGGCCGAAACCCTGCTTGGCAATCTCGACGGCCAGCCGCTGGCCGACCCGCGCCCCGTCCGCTTCGCGCCCGGACGCAGGCTCAAATCGTGGGAGAGGAATGTCGTCGCCGTCGGCCTCTCGTCGGGTTTCCTGGAACCGCTGGAATCGACCAGCATCCACCTCATCCAGACCGCGGTCCACCGGCTCCTCGCCATGTTCCCGTCGCAGGGTTTCTCTGCCGCCGACATCGACGAGTTCAACCGCCAAGCGCGCTTCGAATATGAGGACGTGCGCGACTTCATCATCGCGCACTACAAGGTGACCCGCCGCGCCGGCGATCCGTTCTGGGACCATGTCCGAACCATGGACGTGCCCGACAGCCTGGCCGAGCGGCTTGAACTGTTTGCCGCGTCGGGCCGCTTCTTCAAGCGCGGCGCGCAGGAGCTGTTCGCCGAGGAAAGCTGGGTCCAGGTGCTGATCGGCCAGGGCTTCGAAATGCGGGCCGATCCGGTGACGCAGTTCGTTTCAGACCAAGCGATCGCCGAGTTCATGGGGGACATTGCCGAGGTGATCGAGGACGTCGCCGACAAGATGCCCGACCACGCGGAGTTCATCGCTCGCCTCCCCAAAAGCACCGCTGTACAGGCCGCGCCCGGCCAGCCCGCGGTCGACTTCACTCTGCGGTCCGGCCGCGGCGCGTGACGCGTGGCCTCAAAGCCACAGGGATAGAGCAGCCTGCAACGCCGGCCGGGCCCGCGATTGACTCTCCCGGAACGAAGGAGTTTGTGTCGCCACAAAGGGCGAAACTGTCAGAACATTAATGTAACCGGTTACAGGCCACCGCAAACAGGGGAGAGGTGCGAAGTGAGCATGAATCTGAACAAGCGCGGCCTCGCGTCAGGCATCTCGGTTGCCGCGATCGTTGTCTCCTTGTCGTTTGCCTCACCTGCCTATGCGCAGCAGGAATATGGCAGCGTTCAGGGGCATGTGGACGGCGCCGCCGCGGGAACGCAGGTCGTTGCCGTCGACGCCAACACGGGCCAGCGTTCGGTAGGTACGGTCGACGCCAGAGGCGACTACTCGATCCTCGGGTTGCGCCCCTCGAATTACACGGTGACGGTCGCCAACCAGCCGCCGCAGACGGCTACCGTGCTTGTCGGCCAGACGGTCAACGTCGACTTCATTCAAGCGAGGCCTGCTAAGGGCGCCATCGTGGTCACCGGTCGCCGTCGCGCGGCTCCGGCGCAGGCTCAGGCGGTGACGACGAACATCACACCAGCGCAGATCGAGAATCTGCCCCAGAACTCGCGCAACTTCCTGAGCTTCGCGGCTCTTGCGCCGGGCGTTTCTCTAATCTCGCCGAGCGGCGCCGCCCAGTTGCAGGCCGGCGCGCTCGCGCCGCAGAACGCGAATATCCTGCTCGACGGCCTTAGCTTCAAGAATCCGATCAACCACGGGGGCATGCTGGGGCAGAACTTCGGCGACTTCGGCAACCCGTTCCCGCAAATCGCGATCCAGGAGTACCAGCTTCAAACTCAGAATTTCGGCGCTGAGAACGGGCAATCCGCCTCAGCCCTGCTGAGTGCGATCACGAAGACCGGGGGCAACAAGTTCCACGGCGATGCATTCATCGACTATCAGCCGAAATCTTTCGTCGAAGAGCCTTATTTCGACAAGAAGAACGGCGTTCCCAAGAAGGATTCCAACCGCAAGCAATTCGGCGCTGATCTCGGCGGACCGATCATCCCCGACAAGCTCAGCTTCTATGTCGCGTTCGAAGGCACCAACGAAAAGCGTCCGCCGGCGCAGTTCGACGCGGTTACTGCGACGATCCCGTCAAATATCCAAGCGGAGATCAACGGCTCGCGTTCCCTCGAGTTCAAGCAGCGCCTTTACTTTGGCAAGTTGACCTTTTTCGCCACGCCGAACGACACGATCAACCTGTCCGGATACAAGCGTAAGCAGAGCAATCTGGCCGATTTCGGCGGCAACGCCGCTCAGGAGCACGGTCACTTCCTGCAGACCGATCAGGATCGGTACCAGTTACAGTGGCGGCATAGCTCAGGCGATTTCCTCAACTTCCTCAACGTCGCGCACGACAAGGCGAATCAAGGTACGCCTGACGTTTCTACCGGTCCGGAGTATCTCCTCACCAACGGCTTCGATACTGGGTCGATTCGGGCGCAGCTCGGCGCCAACGGCTTCCAGCAGAACGACATCGAGAAGAACTGGACGATCCGCGACGACGCCACGCTGCGACACGGCGAACATACGCTCAAGGCCGGCGCTCAGGTCGTCTTCTACGATTTGTCGCGTATTGAAGCGGCGAACACCAATGGGACCTTTTTCGTCGCCAACCCGTGCGATCAGACCGTGCCGACTTGCGGTCCGCTCGACATTACGACAGCGACTCCGATCGCAGGGCGGATCAACATCAATCCGGCGCCGGGACTGAGCGCAAAGGATACGCAGGTCGGGCTTTACGTTTCCGACGAATGGAAGCCCGATGAGCACTGGACGGTCAACGCCGGCCTGCGCTGGGACTTCGAAAGCAACCCGAATAACAAGCACTATGTCACACCGACGGCGATCGCCACCGCGCTCCGCGCTTACCCTGGCTGGGCGGCGCGAGGGATCAATCCCGAGGACTACATTTCGAATGGTCACAATCGCAAACCGTTCTACGGCGAATTCCAGCCCCGCTTGGGCGTTGCTTACGACGTCAACGGCGACCGCGACTTAACGGTTTTTGGCGGTGCGGGCCGCTATTACGATCGCAACCT
>NZ_JAFAVR010000190.1 GCF_019242355.1 Sphingomonas sp.
TGGACCTCGCCGATCTTGTAGGACTTGCCGGTGTAGTAGAGGATGCGCTCGGTCGTCGTCGTCTTGCCGGCGTCGATGTGCGCCATGATGCCGATGTTGCGATAGCGCTCGAGCGGATGGCTGCGGGCCATGATCGTCAGTTCCTTAGCAATGTAGGGAGCCAGCACGGGGCCAGCTTCCCACTGATATAGGGTGCTTTTTTACCAGCGGTAGTGGCTGAAGGCGCGGTTCGCTTCGGCCATGCGATGCGTGTCCTCGCGCTTCTTCACCGCGTTGCCGCGGTTCTGCGAAGCGTCCATCAGCTCGCCCGACAGGCGGCCCGCCATCGTCTTCTCCGACCGCGCGCGCGCCGCCGAGATCAGCCAGCGGATCGCCAGCGCCTGGGCACGCTCGGGACGAACCTCGACCGGCACCTGGTAGGTCGCACCACCGACGCGGCGGCTGCGGACCTCGATGCCCGGCTTCACGTTGTTGAGCGCGTCGTGGAAGACGCCGATCGGCTCGCGCTTCAAGCGGGTCTCGACGGTCTCGAGTGCACCGTAGACGATGCCTTCGGCAACCGACTTCTTGCCGTCGAGCATCACCGAATTCATGAACTTGGACAGGACCTCGTCCCCGAACCGGGGATCGGGAAGGATTTCGCGCTTCTCTGGGCGACGACGACGAGCCATTGGAAAATTCCTTTCTCTTCAGCCTGTTCCGGGACTTGAGGGCCCCATCAAAGTGGTACTTTGACGGGAACCCGGGAGCGCCCGGGGCTTACTCTCGTGGTTACTTGGGACGCTTGGCGCCGTACTTGGAGCGCGACTGCTTGCGATCCTTGACACCCTGGGTGTCGAGGACGCCGCGAAGCACGTGGTAGCGGACGCCCGGAAGGTCGCGCACACGCCCGCCGCGGATCAGCACGACGCTGTGCTCCTGGAGGTTGTGGCCCTCGCCCGGGATGTAGCTGATCACTTCGCGCTGGTTGGTCAGGCGAACCTTTGCCACCTTGCGCAGAGCCGAGTTCGGCTTCTTCGGGGTCGTCGTGTAGACGCGGGTGCAGACGCCGCGCTTCTGCGGGTTCTGCTCCATCGCAGGGACCTTCGACTTGGCCTTCTGCGGTTCGCGACCCTTGCGGATCAGCTGGTTGATCGTTGGCATGAAGCCCTTCACCTTTCCTTGGGTCCCACGAAAGTAGTACTTTCGTGGGAGCCTCATTGCGGGAACTCCCCGCGGTTACTTTGCTCAACATGAAAAGCGCGGAGCCTTGCGGCCAACGGCCACACGGCGACGCGCTTATGAGCAATGTTCAGCTCTTGCCCGGCGCGAGTGAGTCACGCGACGCTCGGACCGGCGGGCACATAGCCATGCACCGCCGGACGGTCAACCGCGAGCCACCCCTATTCAATCGGCGCTTCAGCACCGTCCATCAACGGCTTCGGCTTGGGACGAGGCTCTACCGGAACCGGCTCGCCGCCGTCGAAGCGCCGCGGCGGCTTCCTCTTTCGCCGAACAGGCTCGGGCCAGATGCCCCAGCGGTCGAGATAGCGCCGCGCCGCATGCAACGGATCCTGCCCGCGTCCAATCGCGCATTCGATCTCGTTCCGGGCGGCGTCCATTTCGTCGCGCATTCGCTCCAGCCGCTCGTCGAACTCGCGCCGGAACCGCTCAGCCTCCAGCTGAGCACGCTCGATGTCGACCTTGTGCCGAGCGATCATCCGCTCGAATTCCTTTTTGCTGCCGGCGTCCTCGGTCATTCGCGCGATCCCGCATCCGTGCTGCCATGGGGAAGATGGTGGGCTCGGGCGTCAGGGCAAGAGCACGCTTGCAATTGGTCGTCCCACCAAGGTCGTCTGCCGCCGGACTGTGTCAAATTACGTCGCTGCAGAGCGACGAACGTACCGAACAGACCGACAAAGGGTCAATGTCGAGGAGTGCCGCCGGTCGGTCGAACCCCGCGAGCATGTTCGACGCGCAACCAGCAATATTGGGCCTCCTGCAATGGAGGATATGATGAATTTCTTGCTAG
>NZ_JAFAVR010000242.1 GCF_019242355.1 Sphingomonas sp.
CTGCCCACACCTATATCGCCTCGGCCCTGGGGGTCGTGCACGCCGGGGCAAAGCCGGTCTTCTGCGACGTGAACGAGCGGACCGGATTGATGGACGTCGACTCGGCATCAGAACAGATCACGGCCCGGACGGCGGCGATCCTGCCGGTTCACCTGTATGGCCAGGTATGCGACATGGAGGCGGTCGGCGCGCTCGCGAGCCGGCATGGCCTGCTCGTCATCGAGGATGCGGCACAGGCACACGGCGCCACCTGTGCCGGCCGGCGGGCTGGGTCGTTCGGCGCCGCGGCCGCCTTCAGCTTCTACCCGAGCAAGAACCTTGGGGCGCTCGGGGACGGAGGCGCGATCTGCACGAGCGACCCGGCAATCGCTGAACGGGCCCGTCAGCTACGTCATCTCGGACAGCGCCGGAAGGGACAGCATCTGATTACCGGCTTCAACGAACGGCTCGACGGCCTCCAGGCGGCGTTCCTGCGAGTGAAACTCCCGCACCTCGACGGTTGGAATCACAGCCGACGGGCGGCGGCCGCGATTTACCGCGATTCGCTCAACGGCGCGTTCGCGCTGCTCGAGGAGAGGCCGGACAGTCCCTGTATCTACCACCTGTTCCCGATTCGCACCCCCGACCGGGATCGGGTGCTCGAGCGCCTTGCCCGGGCAGGGATCTCGTGCGCGGTCCACTACACGCCCGCCGTGCACCAGCAGCCGCCGTTCGCCCTGGATCAGCGCGACCCCGACGAGCTGGCCCGTGCCGAACGCTGGGCCAGGGAAGAGCTGTCGCTGCCGATCTACCCCGAGCTACGCCCCGAGGAGGCACTGATGATTGCCGAGCGGTGCTTGGCAGCTGTCGAAGCGTCAAGCGGGGTGACGACCGTTCGTTAGCAACATGACGGGCGATGTAGTCGATCAAGGAGCTTCGCTGTGAGCACAATTGACGCGCGCACACCTGATGGCGGCCAGCGCAGTGATCAGCTAAGGACGGCGGCCGATTTTCTGAGGCGCCGGGGGAGCGGTCACAGCGAACCGCAATCGATGGTGAACGTGGGCCTGATCGGCCTCGGATACTGGGGACCAAACCTCCTGCGTGTGCTCGCCGACATGGAGGACGTGGCGGTCATCCGAATCTGCGATCTCGATGAGGATCGCCTGCATCGCTTCTGCCGCCGTCACCCCTACACCAAGCCGACCACCGACTTCCGGACGATGCTCGAGGATCCGGACATCGATGCCGTGCTCGTCGCTACCCCGGTGCAGTCGCATTTCGAGATTGCGAGCCGCTGCCTGGAAGCCGGCAAACACACGTTCATAGAGAAGCCGCTCGCCTCCACTGAACGCGAAGCAGATGCGTTGATCTCCCTTGCGGATGACATGGATCGGGTCCTGATGTCGGGGCTGACGTTCCTGTACAGCCCGGCGGTCCGGGCGATCAAACAACTTTTGCTTCGGCGCGAGCTCGGCGACCTTTACTTCATCTCCTCGAGCCGCGTCAATCTCGGCCCGTACCGCAAGGACGTCAGCGTCGTCTGCGATCTGGCACCGCATGACTTTTCCATGCTGCTGTACTGGATGGAGGAGATGCCAGACTCGATCCGCGCAATCGGCAAGGACGCGATCCGCAACGGGATTCCGGACGTTGCTTTCATCGCGATGACCTTCGCGTCGGGCGTGGTCGCCAACCTTGAAGTCAGTTGGATCGCGCCGAGCAAGCTGCGCCGCACCGTGATCGTCGGCAGCAAGAAGATGGTGGTCTACGAGGACGGGGCCGCCGAACAGGTCAAGTTGTTCGACAAGGGCTTCGACTACGAGAAGCCTGAAGGCTTCGGCGAGTATCAGCTATCGACCCGCACCGGAGACATCGTGATCCCGAAGCTCGACACCGCCGAGCCGCTTGCCGTCGAGTTGCGTGACTTTGTCGAGGCCGTTCGACGCGGCTCGGGCTCGCGCGAGTCCCTGCTCCTGTCGCGGGACGTCGTTCGACTCATCGAGCAGGCAGACATCTCACTGAGACAAGCCGCTGGACGAGTGGCTG
>NZ_JAFAVR010000062.1 GCF_019242355.1 Sphingomonas sp.
GCGACGCGCCCCGGGCGAGTGATGACCGCTGATGATCTACCTCGCCACGGCGGTAGCGCCGGATTGAGCAAAAGAAGGTAGGTGAGCTCTCGTTGCCGACGGTCCGTAGGTGGTGCGTAACGACACATCCGATGTCAGAAAATCGTCAGTCGCGCGACCGCATCCGCCTTCCCAGTTTTGCGGCAGACATTTCAAGGCCGAGGCTTGTCGTCCTCGCGCCTTACCGGAGCCGGAGGGATCATGACCTACGCCATCATCGGTTTCGGCGGCATCGGCCAGGCGCTCGCCAAGACATTCGCGCGCAAAGGCATCGAGGTGATGGTCGCGAGCAGGCGGCCGGCGGAAGAGCTGGCGCCCCAGGCCGACGCAATCGGCCCGACCATCCTTCCAACACGCCTGGAGCAGGCGCTCGGCGCCGACATCGTCTTCCTCGCCGTGCCGTTCGCGCAGCACGCGGCGGTCGCGAAGGCCCGCAAGGAATGGCAGGGCAAGGTCGTGGTCGATGTGACAAACGCCTTCGGCGTGCCCGTCCAGGACCTGAACGGTCTCCCGTCTTCAGCCTTCGTCGCCCGCGGCCTGCCCGGTGCACGGCTGGTCAAGGGGTTCAACCATCTCGCCGCCAAGGTGCTGGGCTCCGACCCGGCGGTCAACGGCGGCCGCCGGGTCGTCTTCCTGTCGAGCGACGACGAGGAGACGGCGGCGCCGGTCAAGGCACTGGCCGAACAGCTCGGCTTTGCCCCGGTGTGGCTGGGCAAGCTCGCGGAAGGTGGGGCGCTCGTCCAAGCGCGGGACAAGAACTGGGCGGAACTGATCTTCCAGGACTTCGTGAAGTTCGATGACAAGTGACCAAACGCCGGCCCACCGCCTGACCCGCGTACGACTGAAGGATGCATTTTATGAAGATAGACCTGACGGGCCGTAAGGCCATCGTGACGGGATCGACCGCCGGCATCGGCCGGGCAGCCGCGGAGGGCTTGGCGCGGGCCGGGGCAGCGGTCGTGGTAAGCGGTCGCGGGAACGAGCGCGTTGATCGGGCTGTCCAGGAGATTCGCGAGTCCGTCCCCGGGAGCGACGTCTCGGGCGTGGCCGCCGACCTCTCGTCGCCGGAAGGCGTCGGGACCCTGATCGCCCACACGCCGGACGCGGACATCCTCGTCAACAATCTGGGCACCGCCTTCATTCGCGATTTCACTGGCATCGAGGATGTCGCGGCCATTCCCGACGACGATTGGCTGCGGCTCTTCCAGATCAACGTGATGAGCGGGGTTCGTACGGCGCGTCACTACCTGCCGCGAATGGTGAGCCGCGGCTGGGGACGGGTCGTGTTCGTCAGCAGCGAATCCGGCGTCAACATCCCAAAGGAGATGGTTGACTACGGGATGACTAAGGCGGCGCAGCTCGCCGTCTCGCGTGGTCTGGCCGAGGCGGTCGCCGGCACGGGCGTCACCGTGAACGCGGTGATGCCGGGGCCGACCCGGTCCGAGATCCTGGGCGGGTTCATGGCAAAGCAGGCCGAGGCGCAGGGCGTCACGCAGGAGGAAGCGGAGCAGGGCTTCCTGAAGTCCGCCCGTCCGACGAGCCTCATCCAGCGCTTCGCGACCACGGACGAGGTGGCCAACATGATCGTCTACGTCTGCTCGGAACAGGCGTCGGCTACCACCGGCGCGGCGCTCCGCGTCGATGGCGGTGTGGTCCGCTTCCTGGCCTGACGGGGGCGAAGCCGCCGGTTGAGGAAGCGCCGCCGCTCGCCCAGGCAACATCAGAGGATAGACCAAAATGACCAACACCCTTGCCGCTGGCGCGCTCGACCAGCTGTTCCGAAGCGCACGCAGCTACAACGGCTGGACCGCTGCTCCCGTCGAAGAGGGATCCGTTCGCGACCTCTACGAGCTGCTGAAGTGGGGCCCCACGTCGGCCAACTCGAGCCCGGCGCGGTTCGTCTGGGTGCGCAGTCCGGAGGGTAAGGCGAAGCTTGCCGAACTGGCGTGGGAGCGGAACCGCCCCAAGGTCCTTGCGGCGCCGCTGACGGTGATCGTTGGCAACGACCTCGCCTTCGCCGACCGGCTTCCCGAGCTCATGCCTCACAACTACGAGGCCATGCAGAAGGCTTTTGCCCCGCCGCCGGTCGCCGAGGTGACGGCGATGCGCAACGGGACCCTGCAGGGGGCCTATCTCGTCATCGCCGCGCGTGCGCTCGGGCTGGATTGCGGGCCGATGTCGGGTTTCGACAATGCCGGCGTCGACGCCGCCTTCTTCGGAGGCACGCGCATCCGCTCGAACTTCATCTGCAGCATCGGCCACGGCGACCCGCAGTCGATCTTTCCCCGAAATCCTCGGCTATCCTTCGAGGAAGCCGGGCGCTTCGAATAAGCGGAGGTCCGAGGACATGAGCAATATCGAAAAGGCCGTAGCCGTTCTGCAAGGATTGTCGGACGGCGACCCCGACCTGGCGACGAAGTACCTCCATCCGGGGTGTTACCTTGAGCACGCCCCTCATGTGGGGGACGGCGTCGAAGGCGTGCGGCAGTACATCAACAACAATCCCCTGGACGACCGGGAACTGAAAGTGATCCGGGCGTTCGAGGACGGCGCCTACGACGTCACCCAGGCGGACGGGCATGTTCAGGGCGATGGCACCTTCTTCGATGTTTTCCGGTTCGAGGACGGCCTCATCGTCGAGCACTGGGGCTTCTCGGCTCCCGCCGGTCCGCCCAACAAGAGCGGTCATACACAGGTCGACGGTCCGACGGAGCACCGGCGTCCAGAAGACACGGACCAGAACAAGGCTTTGGTCCGTGAGTACTATGAGACTGTCCATCTGGCAGGCCGCCACGACCAAATCCGCCGTTTCCTGTCCGCCGATCTGCAAATTCGCCACGAGCCCGGCGTCGCCGACGGTGTCGATGCGTTCGAGCGCGATCTGGCGGTGCTCACGCGCGACAGGACCATCGACCAGATCAAGCTCCTGCTCGGGCAAGGAGACTTCGTCTTCATCGCTGCCTTGGGAACGCACCTCGGCGCTCCGTGCGCCTACGTCGACCTATATCGAGTCGAAGACTCAAAGCTTGTTGAGCATTGGGGCTTTCCCGAGCAAATCCCGCCACCAGACATGCGGAAGAACGACAACGGGGTGTTGTGAGCATCAGGCTACCACCGCCCGAGAGTGCCTTCCCGAGACGTTGGTGCGCAATTCCGATGGCTGCCGCAGGCTGGTAGCTGGGCCGCTCTCAAGCGATGCGCTGCGACACCGGCGACCGAGCCTGGTCATCCGGTTCAGCACCGCGCAGCCGACCCGGGCTTCGGTCTTCTGGGCGGCCAGAGTCCGGGCGCGAAGACCGGGACCGATGAGCGCCTTGTAGCGGAACATCGCTGTCTCACCCAAGGCTCTCCTGC
>NZ_JAFAVR010000236.1 GCF_019242355.1 Sphingomonas sp.
GACGAGCCGCAGAATGTCGGCGCGGACCGAGCGCTCAACGCTATCGCCGCTCATGCGCGGCACGCTGGCGATCTGATCGTCATCGACTTTGGCACCGCAACCACCTTCGACGTCGTCGATGCGTCGGGCGCCTATAAGGGCGGCATCATCGCTCCCGGCATCAACCTGTCGCTCGATGCTCTGGTCAACGCCGCTGCAAAGCTCCCGCGCATCGCGATCGAGGCGCCGACCGGCGATCTTTCGGTGATCGGTCGAACCACCCAGAGCCAGATGAGCATCGGCATCTACTGGGGGTATGTCGCGATGATCGAGGGTCTGACGCAGCGCATCAAGACGGAGCTCGCGCGCCCCGCGTCCGTTATCGCGACCGGCGGTCTCGCGAGCCTGTTCGACAAGCACACCGAAGCGTTCGACGCGATCGAGCCTGACCTCACGATCCAGGGGCTCAGCCTGCTCCACGCCATCGCAACGAGGGGCAGCGCATGATTCCCGGCGAGGAGCTCATCTTCTGCGCGCTTGGCGGTTCCGGCGAGATCGGCATGAACGTCAATCTCTACGGTTGCCGCGGCCGTTGGATCATGGTCGACCTGGGGCTCACCTTCGCGGATCCAAGCTACCCGGGTGTGGAGTTGATCCTTCCCGAGCTCGAGTTCATCGAGACTCAACAGAACCGGCTCGCCGGGATCGTCCTGACCCACGGGCATGAGGATCATATCGGCGCGCTTCCCTATCTCGCGGAAGAGCTCAAGGCGCCGCTCTACGCCACACCGTTCACCGCAGGCCTCATCGCCGGCAAGCTCGAGGAGGAGGGGCTGGCCGGGCACGTCAAGCTCAACCCCGTCGAACGCGGCGGCACCATCGAGCTCGGTCCGTTTCGCATCACCTTCGTGGCCCTGTCGCACTCCATTCCGGAAGGAAACGGCCTGCTCATCGAAACGCCGTTCGGCAACGTCTTCCACACGGGCGACTGGAAGATCGACGAGACGCCAGTGATCGGCGAGGCGCCGAGCACCGAGGTGCTTCGAGAGATCGGCGATGATGGCATCCTCGCTCTGGTCTGCGATTCGACCAACGTCTTCCAGGACAAGCCGTCCGGGTCGGAGGACAGCGTCCACGCCGGCCTTCTCGCCCAGGCGGCAGAGGCGAAGGGGCGCGTCCTCGTAACGACTTTCGCGTCCAACGCAGCCCGGCTCCAGACGATCGGCAGGGTCGCCCGTGAGACGGGACGGCAGGTGTGCATCGCCGGCCGCTCGCTCGACCGCATCCTGCGCGTCGCCCAGTCGACCGGCTACCTGATCGATTTTCCGCCTCCGATCAGCTTCGACGAAGCAATGCGTCTGCCCAAGACTGAAGTTCTGATCGTCGCCACCGGCGGGCAGGGAGAGCCGCGCGCCGCTCTGGGCCGCATCGCCGGCGGCACCCACGATCTCAAACTCGGCGAGGGCGACACGGTGATCTTCTCCTCGCGCGTCATCCCCGGCAACGAGACAGCGATCGGCCGGATCATGAACCAGCTATCCGACCTTGGCGTGACGATCGTCACCGAACGCCAGGCGCACGTCCACGTCTCCGGCCACCCGGGACGTCCCGAGCTGGTCCAGATGTACGAATGGGTGCGCCCCGAGATCGTCGTCCCGGTTCACGGCGAGGCCCGCCACCTTCGCGAGCATGCCCGCCTTGCGCTGTCCCACGGCGTCCCGAAGTCGATCGTCCAGGAGGACGGGGACGTCATTCGCCTTGCGCCCGGCGAACCGAAGAAGGTCGACGAGGCCCGCGTCGGCCAGCTCGTTCTCGACGGCGATGTGATCCTTCCCGCCGATGGCGCGACCATCAACGAGCGCCGCCGCATCGGCTACAGCGGCCTCATCACGGTCGCAGTCGCCGTCGACCGCGAAGGCCAGCTTGCCGGGCCGCCGCTGGTGCGCCCGTTCGGAGTTCCCGTCGAGGAGGACCGGGAGGACTTTGTCGCCGACGCGACCGACGCCGCCACCCGCGCCTACAGCCCCGGCGGCGACGAAGCCCGCACGCGCGAGGCCGTCCGCCTCGCCGTGCGCCGCTGCGCGACCTTGTGGACTGGCAAGAAGCCACTCGTGGACGTGACCCTGCTCGCTGTGCGTTGAGAGGTGGGCCGGATGAAGCTGACCTCGATCATCGCCATCTATTTCCTGTTCATCAGCGCGACCGCTTTCGTCCTGCTTCCATTCGGAGTGAAGACGGACGAAGAGGCCGGTACGCCGAAGGTACGCGGCCAGGCGGACAGCGCGCCGCATCGGTTCGACCTCAGGCGCCACCTCATCAAGTCGGCGATCGTCGCGGCGCTGCTGTTCGGGCTATATTATCTGAACTGGTCGCTGGGCTGGATCACCGCCGACGACCTCGACATCTATCGCCGGCTCTAGCGCCGCCGTTCCAGCGCCTGGGCGAGCGCCGCATAGAGCTTGCCCATGTCCGACGACATGAGGGTCACGGCCATGATCCCGCCGTCACGCTCCGCGAGAACGCGACGGAGCATCGCCTCGAAATCGTGGACATAGCGGTTCACTGACTGCTGGAACTCGGGCTCGGCCTCGTAATGGGCGCGGATCGCCCGGCTCTCGCCGCCGCCGAGCAGGCGCACGGCGCGACGTGTAAACACGCCGCGATTGCCCTTGAGGTACGAATCCCAGGCCCGCTCGTCGATCTCGTCGGACAGGATCTTGCCAACGTCGATCGCGGCCGAATTCATCGAATCCATCAGCAGCGACACGCGCCGCGCGAACGCTTCGCTATCTTTCTCGCGCTGGTCCTTGCTGGTCCGCTCGATGTGCTGCTCGAGCGCTGCCGCGCTCTGACCGAGGCTGAGCACCTGCTGGGTCAGCCGGTCGGAGGCGGTGCGCGCCGATTCGACCGCGCGCTCGGCAACGGTCTCGACCTCGCGCAGCCGCTCCTCGATGCTGTCGCGGATGACCTGCTCGAGAGCGTCGCGCGAAGCCTGCGACAGCTTGCCGGCGCTCTCCGGGATGATCGCCTCGATCGCTTCCCGCGCCCGGTCCGCGGCGTGCGACGCCGCGTCCTTGACCTGGACCAGTGCAGCGACCAGCGCGGGGCCGGTCTCGGCACTGAGACTGGCCGCCTCGTCCTTCGCGCCGGCGATCGCGGCGCTGAGCTCGCCGATCTTGAAGGTTGCGCTGCCGACCCCGTCATCAAGGCTTGCGAGCAGTTGCGTGAAGCGATCCTGCTGCTCGCCGATCTGGCTCGCCGTATCGCCGATGCGGTCGCTCGCTTCGACCGCAGCATCGCGGATCCAGCCGATCTCGGGCCGAGCCGACGCCGCCGTTGCGATCAGCCGGTCAGTGCTCCCCTGCGCTTCGCCGATCGCCAGGCCAACGCGGTCGCGAACGTCCTCGCAAAGCCGGTCGATGCTTTCGCGGAGCGCCGACGTACGCTCGAAGATCGCGCCGATTGCGCTGTCCTGGTTGCCGGCCTGCGCGCTCATCTGGTCGAGCTCGGCCCGAGCCCTGGTCAGCGATTCGAGGAACCGGTTGGCGCGCTCGTCGCCCTGCGAGGCAAGCTCGGAGAAGCGCTCGTCGATCAAGGCGAGGCCCCGGTCGATCTCGGCGATCATCCGCTGCGACGCGCGTTCCTGCTCGGCGACCCGGCTCGACAGTCCCTCCAGTGAGCCATTCGCCCGGTCGAGGTTGCCGGCGAGCGCGTCCGCCGCCTCGGCGCCCGCCCGGCCGATGCCGGCCGAGGCCTGTTCGACCAGGGCGCTGATCGCCGACGACTGCGCATCGATCCCGGCGCGGACGGTGTCGAGCGTCTCGGTCGTCCGATCGAGCAGTCCGTCGAGCGCTCCCGAGAAACTTGCTTCGGCCTGGTTCAGGCGCTCAGTCGCCGACACGCCCGCAGTCTCGATATTGGTGAGATGGTCGGTCAGGCGCTGCGTCGCCTGGTCCGTGCTGATGGCCGCCTCGCGCGTGCGCTCCGCGAGGATCGCGACCTGTTCGCTGAACGATCCGGTCATGCTTGCCGAATCGCTGCCGATCGCGCGCAGTTGCTGCGACACTCCGCGGGCCGAACTCTCGGCTCGCGGGAGGTCCTCGAGCAGGACGGCAATGTCGGTCCGCGCCGATTCCGCGGCCACGTCCAGCGCTCGCCCATGAGTCGCGAGGCGCTGGATGCTCGCATCGAGTTGCTGCGTGATCCCGGCCAGCCGGTCGGTCGTCTGGTCGCCGAGCTGCATCAGGTGCTGAGCGATCATGCTCATTTCAGACCGGCTATCGTCGATGCGCCGCGACAGGACTGCAAGCAGCGCGTCGAGGGACCGGGCCTCGGCGCGCATCGTCACCACCGACCGCGTAAACCGTTCGGCTTCCTTGCGCCGGGTCCGGCCGAACATCAGCCAGACAAGGCCGAGCAACGCCAGCGGTCCTGCACCGACCGCGACCCATTGCGCGATAGCCGGCGAAGACAGAGGCTGGCCGCCCAGCGACCGTCCCGCCGACCATGCCGTATATGCGAGCCACAAAGCGCCGAGGACGACAAGGGCGATACCGAGCACCTGGCGTCCACCGGAACCGCGCTCCTCCGCCCGGCTTTCCGCCCACTGTTCGGTATCGAACGCGGGCTCCAGCGCAACGGCATCGCCGGTCAGATCAAGGGGTTGGGCCTCTTCCACCTGCGGTGCAAGCGGGTCGGAGCGTTGCGGGCTTGGGATCATGGATTGCAGTTTACCATCTTTGCCGGTCGACGAAAGCGATTAGAGAAGGGGCTGTCGCCGGCTGGGACGCCGGCTCGCCGAAGGGGAGGGACATGGCTCTAGGCGCGCTTCTCGGCGCCTATATCGAGGACGACTCCGGCGGCTTGCGCGCCTTGCTTCCGCTCGCCGGGCGGACCTTGCTCGAATATCAGGTGCGCTGCGCGTCGGCGGCGGGCGCCGCGCCAATCGTCGTCATGGTCGAGCGAGTTCCGCAAGCGCTCCAGGACGCATTCGAACGGCTGCGCCATGACGGTTACGGCGTGTTCCCGGTCAGCGACGTCGCAGAGGCCGCAAGCCGCTTCGAAGCGGGTTCGTCGATCCTCCTCATGGCCGACGGAGTCGCGCCGCCCGCCCAATTGCTTCTCGACCTCGCCGAGGATGGAGAGCCGGTGATCGCCATCGTTCCAGACGATGAAGGGCACGAGCAGAACGAACGCATCGACGGCCAGTCGCGTTGGGCCGGAGTCGCGATCGCAAGCGGTCAGATGCTTGCCGCGACCGCCGCCATCCTCGGCGACTGGGATCTCCAGTCGACCCTGTTGCGCCGGGCCGTCCAGGAGGGCGCCCGCCGCGTTTTCGTCGAAGGCGAGCTGGAACCGCTGCTGGTCGAGACGCCTGGCCAGCTCCAGGCGTTCGGGAGCCACCTCGTCGCCGCGTCCCGCCAGCCGCGAGACGACTGGGCAAGCCGCTTCATCCTCGCGCCGGTCGAGGAGCTTGCCACAGCCCACCTGATGGACAGCGCGGTCCGGCCGTCCTGGCTGCTCTGGGGTGCGTTACTGCTCACGGTCGGTGCCGCGATCACCTTCACGCGGGGCTGGCTCGGGGCAGGTCTCGTGCTTCTCTGCCTGTCCGCGCCGCTCGATCTCATTGCCCGGCGCCTCGCGATTCTGCGGCTACGGCCGCTTCCGTCCAGTCCCTGGACCCAGCGTCTGCTATGGCCCGCCGCCGGGATGGCGCTTGCGGCGATCGGCCTTTGGGAGTTGCGTCACAACACGGGGTGGGGCGCTCTCGTAACCGCGCTTGCCGCGGCCGCCTTCGCGGAAGCGGGCCGGCTGGAGGGTCAACCAGCGGGGCGCGATTCCGAAATCTGGTTGTTTTCCAGGCGGAACGCGATCTTCCTTGCGATACCGTTCGCACTTGCCGGCGCCTGGACCAGTTATCTCCTTGCGGCGCTGGCTTATGCAGGCGGCAGTTTCTTTTTGGTACAGCACGTACGCCGGGCGATGGAGCGGTTGACCACAAGTTAACCCGCAAACGATAAACGGCATCCGATGATGCCTGAAGAATGGCCGATCTTAGCTGGCGAAACCGACCAGCCGCGGGGGCAGTCGCGGTCGCGCGGGCGCGATCGGCTCCGCACGGTCCGGGAGGATTTCTTCCTTGATCCCGGTGAGCGCCTGACCGAGCAGGAGCGGGCGCTGATGACCGCCATGCTCCACTGCCTGGTAAGCGACGTCATCGACGAGATTCGTGCTGCGCTGCCGGTCACCGTACCGGCCAATGACGGCAGCAACCTGTCGCTGATCCAGCGCCTGTCGGATGCATCGCTGCTCGATCGCACCTGGCTGGTCCGCCTGCTCCTGCGCCGCGCCGACGAGGAACGCATCTCGACCGCCGCCAAGTCACGCAGCGGACGCCGCGAGGCACGGGCGCTCCAAGGGCTGGTCAGCCATTCCGACGGCGCCGTCGCAGCAGCCGCAATGTCGCTGATCATCGCCCGGGGCCGGCGCCGCGATCGCTTCGGCCAGTGCCTGCTTCATTTCGACGACCTGCCGGTCGACGATGCAACCGCGCTCGTCCACGCCGTTGCGGCCGCACTTCGGCCGGAGCTTGCGAAAGCCAGTCGCCCCGGGGACGCCGATCAGATGCTCGCCGAGGCGGCGCGGGATATCCTCACGCGGCAGGACCCGTCGAGCAGCATCGAAGCGCTGTCGGCGACGCTGGTCCGGTTGCTCGACGAAGAGGAGGCGCTGACCGATGAGCTGATCGTCAGCGCCGGCCTCGAAGGCGAGATGATCTTCGTTGCCCATGCCCTGGCCCGCCGCGCCGATGTTCGGGGCGGCATTGCATTCGACGAGCTGATGTCGGGCGATGCGCGCCGGACGATGGCGGTCATGCGGATGGGCGGCATGGCGCGTCAGTCGGCGGCCGGCCTGCTCGCGGGCATCGGCGACCTGCTGGGGATCGGCGACCCGGGTCGGGCGATCGCCTTGTTCGATCGCCTCGGAAAGGACGAGGTCGAGGATGCCCGCGCGTGGCTGACCACCCATCCGCAGTATCGCCGCGCCGTTGCCGCGATCGAGGATATCTGATGGCGACCATGGCCACCGATCCTCCCGCCGTGACCGGGCGAATCGACGCATCCGGGCGCCTTGTCAGCGCCGACCCGCAGCTCGCCCAGCTGCAGCGCGAGGCCGGCTCGAGCCTTGGCCGCGCGCTGGCCCTGCCGCAGCTCGTCGCCATCGCCGAGCTCGCCCGCAAGCTCGGGATCGCAGTGACGCGCCCGGCGGTGGTCGCCGCTTCGGATGAGGACATCGACGTCTCGGTGCGGGCCACGCCCGAAGGTCAGGACATTTTGCTGTCGCTCGAGAACTGGTCGGGCCGCCCAGCCGCTGCTCCCCGGCTCACCAGCCTGCTCGGCGGCGCAACCGACGCGGATGCCGCTGGCGAGCGCAACGAATGGTCCGCCGACGAGGAGCTTCGGCTGATCTCCATGTCCAACGACCTGGCTGACTATCTTCGCGTCGATCTCGCGGAATCGGCCGGCCAGCCGCTGACGCGCATCCTTCGCCTGG
>NZ_JAFAVR010000046.1 GCF_019242355.1 Sphingomonas sp.
GAGGAAGGTCGCGAGGGCCCAGACGACGAGACCGGCGGCGATCAGGCGGTAGACGCAGAAGCGGTCCGACAGCCAGCCGACGGCCAATTGTGCGGGTGCGTAGATCCAGGAGAAAGCGGAGACGGCGACCCCGAAGGCCGTCGCCGACAGCATGAGGTCGTCCTTGAGCCTTGGAGCCGCGATCCCGACCGCGCCGCGATCGATATAATTGAGCAGGATGAGGGCGCCCAGCAGCACCGTCAGCCAGAAGCCGGCGCGTCCGCCGCGCAATGCTTCGGTCGTTCGAGCCATCGGAGCCATCCCCTCCCCGGCCGCAACAGCTATCACGCAATCGGCCGGCCTAATAGCCGCCCTTCATTGCCGAGATGAGCCGGCCGAACATGCCGTTGGCCTGTTTCTTCGGGCCGACCGGCATGCCGATGTCCCGGATGTCGCCGCCGCCGGATGCAGCGAGCAGGGCAAGGCCGACGAGGGTCGCGAAGGCTGGGCCGCTGTGCGCATCGGGAAGACCCGCGATCTGCCTTGGCCGGCCGACGCGAACGGCTCGCCCGAGCACACCTTGCATATAGTCGGCAATGTTCTTGAGCTCGGCGCCGCCGCCGGTCAGCACGACCTGGCGGCCGACTGGACCGGTGAAACCCAACTCCTTGAGCGCGCCTTCGACCTCGCTTGTCATCTCCTCGACGCGCTGGCGGATCACCATCATCAGCTGGGCGCGGGTCATCTTCATCGGCTCGGCGCCGGGCTCCGCACCGATCTGCGTCGCCTCAATCATTTCGTGATTATCGCGTGGGGAGGTCATTGCCGAGCCGTAGAAGCATTTCAGGCGCTCGGCGTCACGGCGCTGGACGGCGAAGGCGCAGGCGATGTCGTTGGTGATGTCGTGCGCCCCGAGCGGGATCGAGCGCAGCCCGACGAGCATGCCCCCGAAGTGCACCGAGACGTTGGTGACGTCGGCGCCGAGCTCGACGAGGGCGACGCCGAGCTCCCGCTCCTCTTCGGACAGGCAGGCAAGCGCCGCGGCGACCGGGGAGGCCACGATTGCCTTCACGCCGAGGTGGGCCGAACGGATCACCGTGTCGATGTTGCGAAGCGGCGCTGGGTCGGCGGCAATGACATGGATGTCCACCCCGAGGCGGCTTGCGAACAGGCCGATCGGGTGCTGGACACCCTGCGCCCGGTCGATGGTGTAGAGCGCGGGATGGGCGTGGAGGACGACCTGTCCGTTGCGATCGATCGCGTCGCGTCCGCCGCGCAGCAGTTCGTCGATATCGGCTTGCTCGACCTGGTGTCCGCCGAGCTCCACCTCGACATTGGCAACGTCGCTGACGATGCCGCCGGCGCCGTAGCTCGCCCAGACATCCTCGACGGTGAGGCTCGACATGCGCTCGGCGAGCTCGACTGCCTCGCGAACGGCAAACTCGCTCGCCGCCATGTCGGTGATATAGCCGCGCTTTACGCCGCGGCTTTCGCGCTGGCCGGTGCCGAGCACGGTCAGTCGGCCGTCCTCACCGCGCGAGGCGATCAACGCGCTGACCTTCGACGAGCCGATGTCGAGGGCGGCAATCAGCGACTGGTCGGTCGGCTGGGCCACTAGCCCTCCTGCTGCGGCGGGTTGCCGGTGATCGGTTCCAGCCCATGCGGCAAGCGGACGATCATTTTGCCGGGGATCCGGAGGTCGAAGCGAAGCATCCCGTGGCCGAGCAGGCCGGTCGACTTGTCGACGCGCGCGAACTTGGTGAGGGCGACGCGGGCGGCGTCCTCGCCTTCGGGCAGAGCGACCGTTTCCCCGGTCTGGAAATTGAGGTCCCAGCGGCGCCCGCCGACCCAGGTGGCGGAGGCGAGCTGCGGCTTCAGGGTCGGGACCGCGGCCATCAGCTCGGAGAGCTCTTGGGCCTGGCCGTTGGCGCCGGGGCCGATCAGCAGCGGTAGGTCGGGCATCTTGTCCACCGGCACGCGGTCGAGGACAACGCCATTGGCATCGACGAGCGCAAGCTCGCCCCGATCCTGCCACAGCGCCGCGGGCGTGCGCTCGACGACGTCGATGACAAGCGTGTCCGGAAGCCGGCGGGAAACGCGAGCATCCTTGATCCAGCCGAACCCGAGTAGCCGATCGCGGATTTCGGCGGTGCTGACCAATGTCTGCGGCGCCTTTGCGGTGCCGGCGGTGCTGGCGGCGCGATGAAGCTCGTCGGCGACGACCGCGTCGATCGGCGCCCGGGCCATGCGGTGGAGGCCGGTGATCTGATAGCCGTTGATGGTGAACCCCGCCTCCCCCATCGCTGCGCCGGCGGAGCGCGCGGCGCGGGCTGGGACGTCGAGCGCAACGAGCGTGACGCCGGCGATCGCGATCAGAAAGCCGCCGAAGACGATGCCGGTGACCTTGTTGACGCGCGAGCGATCCGGCCCGCGCCTGGCAGCACTCGAAGACTTGCCCTTGCGCTGACGGGCCTGCGCCGCCCCTCCCCGCCGAACATGCGCCGCGCTCATGCCAGTGCCTCCTCGATCAGACGCTCGACCAGTTCGCCATAGGCGATGCCCCTGAGCTTCGCCTGCTCCGGCACCAGGCTCAAGGGGGTCATTCCGGGCTGCGTGTTGACCTCCAGCAGATAGAGCCCGGCCTCGCCCTGCTCGTCATCCCAACGGAAATCGGACCGCGATGCGCCCTTGCAGCCGAGGAGGCGATGCGATTTGGCGGCCATGTCCATCATTACTTTCGCAATGTCCGCCGGGACATCCGCCGGGCAGACGTGGACGGTCCGGCCATCGGTATATTTGTGCTCGTAATCGTAGAAACCGCTTTCGATCTTCAGCTCGGTGACGGCCAGCGCTTCGTCGCCGAGCACGGCGACGGTGAGCTCGCGGCCCTTGATGAAGGGCTCCGCGAGCAGCTTGTCGAACTCCTGCCAGGGGCCGGCGGCGGAGCGGGCGATCGGGTTGCCGTAGTTGCTCTCCTCGGTGACGATGGCGACACCGACCGACGAGCCTTCGTTGACGGGCTTGAGGACATAGGGCCGCGCGATTGGATCGGCGGCGTAGATGCTTTCGCTATCGACGACGGTGCCGGCGGGCATGCGGATGCCGTGCGGCACCAGCACCATCTTGGTCAGCTCCTTGTCGATGGCGATGACCGACGTCTCGACCCCGCTGTGCGTGTAGCGAAGGCCCATCAGGTCCATCATGCCCTGGACGGTGCCGTCCTCGCCGGGCGTGCCGTGGAGTGCGTTGAAGACGATGTCGGGCTTCAGGTCGGCCAGCCGGCGGGCGACATCGCGGTCCATGTCGAGCTCGATGACGTTCGACCAGCCGCGTTCGCGCAGGGCGGCGGCAACACCCCGGCCGCTGGTCAGGGACACATCACGCTCGTTCGACCAGCCGCCCATGAGGACGACGACGTGGAGATTGCGGTCGAGGGTCACGCTTCAGTCCCCACGCGCTGGATTTCCCATTCCAAAGTGATTCCGGATTTGGCGGCGACGCGGCGCCGGACATCCTCGCCCAGCGCCTCGATGTCGGCGCTGGTCGCGCTTCCGAGGTTGAGGAGGAAGTTGCAATGCTTTTCCGAGACTTGCGCGTCGCCGCGAGTGAGGCCGCGGCATCCGGCCGCGTCGATCAGCGCCCAGGCCTTGTGCCCCGGCGGGTTCTTGAAGGTCGAGCCGCCGGTACGGCTGCGCAGGGGCTGGGATTCCTCGCGGGCGCGGGCAATCGCGTCCATCTCGGCACCGATGGCTTCGGGGTCGCCGGGCGAACCGCGGAAGGTCGCTTCGACGACGATTGCCCCCTTGGGGAGCTCGCTGTGGCGGTAGGTGTAGCCGAGCTTCTCCAGCGGCCAGTCGACGATCTCGCCGGAGCGCAGCGCGATCCGGGCGGAGACGAGGATATCCCTCACTTCCCGCCCATAGGCGCCGCCGTTCATGCGGACAAAGCCGCCAACGGTGCCTGGGATCCCGCGCAGGAACTCGAGGCCGGCGATGCCATGATCGCGGGCCGTCGATGAAACGAGAATGCCCGATGCGCCGCCACCGCAGCGGATCGTCGTTTCGTCGAGCTGCTCGATCCTGGCGAAGGACTTTCCGAGCCGCACGACGACGCCGGGCACGCCGCCGTCGCGGACGATCATGTTCGAGCCGAGGCCGAGCGCCATGAGCGAGCGTTCGGCCTCCAGTTGCGTGAGGAAGTCTACCAGATCGCCCTCGTCGGCTGGCTCGAACAGCCACTCCGCCGAGCCGCCGGACTTGAACCATACCAGCGGCGCGAGCGGGGCGTTCGCGGTGAGCTTGCCGCGAACCTCTGGCATGATGACGACAGCGCTCACTTCTTGGCCCTCACCTCGCACACGCCATCCGCCACAGCCGCGGCCCATTTGGTAATGTCGCCGGCGCCCATGCAGATGATCATGTCGCCTTCGGCAGCAAGGTCGCGCAGGTTGCGGCAGAGGTCGTCGAGGTCGGCGACCTCGCGAACCATGCGGTGGCCCTTGGCGCGCAGGCCCTCGACGAGAGCGGCGGAATCGACTCCGTCGATCGGCTCCTCGCCGGCCGAGTAGACCGGCGCGACGAAGACGATGTCGGCGTCGTTGAAGGCGCTCTGAAAGTCTTCCATCAAGTCCTGCAGCCGCGAAAATCGATGCGGCTGCATGACCGCGATCACCCTGCCCTCGGCGCTCTCGCGGGCAGCGGCGAGGACCGCGCGGATCTCGGTCGGATGATGGGCATAGTCGTCGATAACCGTCGCGCCGTCGACCTCGCCAACTTTGGTGAAGCGACGCTTGACTCCCTCAAACCGTTCGAACCCCGCAACTATTGCGTCATCGGAAACACCCAGCTCCAATGCGACGGCGATAGCGGCGAGCGCATTCTGGACATTGTGACGGCCGGGGATCGGGACGGTGACGCCCTCGATCGCTCGCCGCTCCCCGTCGCGATCGAGGATCAATGCGTCGAACCGCGTGCCGCCAGGAACCGGCGCGACATTGTCCGCGCGGACGTCGGCGAGGGCAGAGAAGCCGTAGGTGACGATCCGGCGGTCGCGAATGCGGCCGATGATCGTCTGCACTTCCGGGTGGTCTACGCACAGCACCGCGAGGCCGTAGAAAGGAACGTTCTCGACGAACTCGACGAACGCATCCTTGACCCGCTCGAAGCTGCCGTAATGTTCGAGGTGCTCGGGGTCGATGTTGGTAACGACCGCGATCGTCCCGTCGAGGCGGAGGAAGCTTCCGTCGCTCTCGTCGGCCTCGATCACCCACCAGTCGCTTTTACCGAGCCGAGCGTTGGAACCGTAGCGGTTAATGATGCCGCCGTTGATGACGGTCGGGTCGAGCTTGCCGCTGTCGAGCACGGCCGCGACCATTGAGGTAGTCGTGGTCTTGCCGTGGGTGCCGGCGACCGCGACGGTCTTCTGCATCCGCATGAGCTCGGCGAGCATCTCGGCGCGACGGACGCGCGGCAGGCGGCGCTCAGCGGCAGCGGCAATCTCAGGATTGCTCGGCTTGATCGCCGACGAGCAGACCACGACCGCGGCCCCGCCGAGATTGTCGGCGGAATGACCGATGTGCACCGGGATTCCGGCCTTGCGCAATTTCTCGACGACGTAGGAATCCGAAACGTCCGAACCCTGCACCGAATAGCCGAGCTGATGCATCACCTCGGCAATGCCGGACATGCCAATGCCGCCGACGCCGACGAAATGGATGGTGCCGATGTCGGTGCCCAAAGCCTTCATCATGCGGGAACGCTCGCCGGCGCGGGCAGGCTGAGCACCTGGCGGGCGCCGATGTCGAGCGATGCTTCGCCCGGAACGACGCCTTCGCCGATGCGCTCGACGAGGTCGGCGAGGTCGCGCGCTGCGTGAGGGCGGCCGACCGACAGGGCGCGGGCGGCGGCATTGTTGAGAGCCAGCGGATCGTCGGCCATTGCTTCGATCTGGCGAGCGAGAACCTGCGGTGTGAATGCGTCCTGCTGGATGGTGCGCGCGCCGCCGGCCTCGCTCATCTCGCGTGCATTGGCGGTCTGGTGGTCGTCGGTCGCGGACGGGTAGGGGATCAGGATCGCCGGGCGGCCGGCGGCGGTGAGCTCGGCGATGGTCGAGGCGCCCGCGCGGGCGATCACGAGGTGAGCGTCGGCGAGCTTGTCCGGCATGTCCTCGATATAGGTCATGAGGTCGGCGGGGATGCCGAGCTCCGCGTAGTGAAGTCGCACCTCGCCGAGGTCGTCGGGACGGCATTGCTGGACGATCTGCAGCCGGCGGCGGAGCTTGCCGTGGAGCATGGCGAGGCCGGCGGGCACGACCTCGCCCAGCACCGACGCGCCCTGGCTGCCGCCGGTGACGAGGATCTTGAGGGGAGCGAACTCGTCGAAGGCCGGAAAGGGCAGCTCGCCGAGCCGCGCGACTTCGGCCCGCACGGGATTGCCGACGAGCACCGTCTTGCCTTCATATTTGCGCTTGAGCCGGTCGACCTTGGTGTAAGCTGTGGCGATGGCCGCGGCCTCGCCCACCAGCAGCCGGTTGACTCGGCCGAGCACGGCATTCTGTTCGTGAAGGACGGTCGGAACGCGGGCTGAGCTCGCGGCAAGCAGGGCCGGGAAGGCCGGATAACCGCCGAAACCGACGACCGCGTCCGGCCAATGCTCGCGATAAAGACGCTTGGCCTGGGCGCGGCCGCGCGCGACCTGGCGCACGGCCTTCAGCCACGAAACGGGCCCGCCGCCAAGCCGCCCGGCCGGCAGGATATGGACCGGCACCTTGTCGAACAGTCCGGGATAGCGGGCGCCGCGGTCGTCGGTGACCAGCATCACACCATGGCCGCGGCTGCGAAGCTCGGCGGCAAGGGCGTGCGCGGGGACCATATGCCCGCCGGTCCCGCCGGCGGCGAGCACGAAGTTCATGGCATTCGCTTCATGCTGTCAGCGACTCCCCGCTCCACTTCACGACATAGGGCGAGCGGGTCAGATAGGGGTTCCGGCGCGTGAAGGCGAGAAGCAAGCCCATCGCGATCGACAATGCCAGCATCGAGCTGCCGCCGTAGCTGATGAACGGCAGGGTCATGCCCTTCGACGGGGCAAGCTGAACATTGACCATCATGTTGATCATCGCCTGTACGCCGAACTGGATGGCGAGCCCGGCGGCCGCGAGGATCGCGAAGCTGTTTTCCTCGTCGAGCAGCTTGACCAGAACGCGCGCGACGATGCCGAGATAAAGCGCGGCGATGGCGAGACAGGCGATCAGTCCGAACTCCTCGCCGACGACGGAGAAGATGTAATCCGTGTGCGGCTCGGGAAGTCCGAACTTGCGAGTGCCGCCGCCCGGACCCATTCCGAACAGGCCTCCCGCGGTCAGCGTCCGCATCGCGTTCTGGACCTGGAAATTGTCGCCGGTCCCGAACAGGAACTCGTCGATCCGCTGCGTCGCGACATCGTAGAACAGATAGGCGAGCACGATGCCGACCAGGCCGGCGACACCGATGCCGACCAGGATTCGCATATTGACTCCGGCGAGCGCCAGCATTGCGATCCATACCGTGCAGAAAATGACCGTACTGCCGAAGTCAGGCTGCTTCATCAAAAGAACCGCGACGGCGCCGGTGACAACGGCGGAAATCCAGAACACCGGAAGCGACTTGTCGCCGTCGCGCAGGGAGAGCAGCCAGGCCATCGCGACGACGAAGAACGGCTTCAGGAACTCCGACGGCTGCACCTGGCCGAGACCGAAGTTCACCCAGCGGCGCGCTCCGTTCACTTCCGGGCCGACGATGGGCACGACGACCAGCATGGCGAAGAAGATGATCGCGCCGGCGAGCGAAATGCGGCGCGCACGATCCCTCGGCATCATCGAGATGCCGATCATGACGGGCACGCCGATGCCGATCCAGGCGATCTGGCGATAGAAATAATAGAGCTCGGAGAAGCGGACGTTGCCGCCGGAATAGCGCTGGGCGGCGGCCGGCGAAGCGGCGGCGACGGCGATCAGGCCGATCGCGATCAGCACCGTGATGAGGAGGAGCAGGACCTTGTCGATCTCCCAGAACCAGCGGCCGATGGCGCTGGTGTCGGAACGGCCGTAGCGGTCGCCATCGATGAAGGCGGCGCGCGCCTTGATCCTGCCGGAGATGCTGCCGATCATAATGCCCCCACCATTGCCCGGAACTGGTCGCCCCGGTCCTCGAAGTCGCGGAACTGGTCGAACGAAGCGCAGGCCGGCGACAGGAGCACCGTATCACCGGGCTGCGCATCGCGCGCGGCCGTCAACACGGCGTCCCCGAGTTTTCCACAATTTTGTACAGCAATGTGAGGACTTAACAGGCGCTCGAACAGGTCGGCGGCCTCGCCGATCGTGTAGGCCGAGCGGACGTGCCCGAAATGCGGCGCGCATTCGTCGAGATTGTCTGTCTTCGCCTGCCCGCCGCAGATCCAGCGAATGCGGTCGTAAGCGGCGAGCGCGGGCGCGGTCGCAGTCGGGTTGGTCGCCTTGCTGTCGTTCAAGAAGAGGACGCCGTCGAGGTCGCGGACACGCTCCATGCGGTGCGGGAGGCCTGGGTAGGTTTCTAGGCCTTCCCGCATCTGCTCTCCGGTCAGCCCAAGCTTGTAGCAAACTGCGACGGCAGCGGCGGCATTCTCCAGGTTGTGAGGCCCCTGGAGCGCAGGCCAATTCGATTGCTCCGACGTCGCACTGAGAGAAGGGTCGAAGTCGAAATTCTCCCAGACTTCCTCCAGTAACTGAAGGGTGCCGGCGTTACTCCGCTCAACTACTCCCTTACCGAACCACTCTTCGATCCTAGCGATGGCTAGATGATCCCCTGACTGCATATTGAAAAGTCGCGCCTTCGACGCCGCGTAGGCTTCGAAGCTTTCATACCGGTCGAGATGGTCCGGCGTGATGTTGAGCAGCACCGCGACGTCGCAGTCGAGGCTTTGGGTCAGGTCGATCTGGTAGCTCGACAGCTCGAGCACATAGACACCGCCCTCCGGCAGCGGGTTCTGCGCGAGGATGGGGAGGCCGATGTTGCCGCCCATGGTCGTCGGCACGCCGGCGGTCTTCAGGATGTGGTGGACGAGCGCGGTGGTCGTCGACTTGCCGTTGGTGCCGGTGATGCCGACGACCTTGTGCGGCGGCAGCTCCGGCCGGGCGCGGGCGAACAGCTCGATGTCTCCGATGATCTCGACGCCGGCGTCGCGCGCGCGGGCGGCGATCGGGTGGCGGTTGAGGGGAAGGCCGGGGGTCACGACCAAGCTGTCGAACTTGGAGAGGTCGGAGGTGTCGAGGTCGGCGATCTGCAAATCCTCCTCGGAACGGGGAGGGGGACCATCCGAAGGATGGTGGAGGGGGGCGAGCGAAGCGAGCCGGGCGCCATCTTCGGGCTGCGGCGAGCGTTGCAGCGGGGCCCCCTCCACCACGCCGCTTCGCGTCGCGGTCCCCCTCCCCGTCCCGGGGAGGAGTTTATTGCGAGCTTCCGCCTTGCCGTCCCACGCCGTGACCCGCGCCCCGCTCGCAAGCAGCGCTTCGACCGTTGCCAACCCGGACCGCGCAAGCCCGTAAACCGCGTAATGCTTGCCCGCGAAGGCTCTGGCCGTGATCACCGCAGCTTCAGGGTGGCGAGGCCCGCCAGCGCCAGCACGAAGCTGATGATCCAGAAGCGGATGACGACCGTGGGCTCGGACCAGCCGAGATGCTCGAAATGGTGGTGGATCGGCGCCATCAGGAAGACGCGGCGACCGGTACGCTTGTAGACCAGCACCTGGATGACAACCGAAAGCGCCTCGACCACGAAGATGCCGCCGACGATCGCCAGCACGAACTCGTGATGGGTGGCGACCGCGACAGTGCCGAGAGCTCCGCCCAGCGCCAGGCTGCCGGTGTCGCCCATGAAGACCGCGGCGGGCGGCGCGTTGAACCACAGGAAGGCGAGGCCGGCACCGACGATGGCGAGCAGGAGCACGGTGAGGTCGCCGACCCCGAGCACGTGTGGAATGCCGAGGTAGGTCGCGAACTTCGCGTTGCCCACCAGGTACGAGATCAGCAGGAAGGCGATGCAGGCAATGATGACCGGCATGGTCGCCAAGCCGTCTAGTCCGTCGGTCAGGTTCACCGCGTTACCGAAAGCAACGATGACGAAGGCGCCGAACGCGATATAGGCCCAGCCGAGGTCGAAGAGCGGCCCCTGCCTGAACGGGACATAAAGGTTGCTGGTCCCGAAATGGACGATGATCCAGGTGGCGACGCCGGCAATCAGGAACTCGAGCGCGAGCCGGGTCTTGCCCGACAGGCCGGCGTGATGCGCCTTCTTGACCTTGTCATAGTCGTCGAGGAAGCCGATTAGCCCGAAGCCGCCGGTCACCAGCAGGCACGCCCAGACGTAGGGGTTGGCAAGGTCCATCCACAAAAGGACCGAAACCGAGACCGAGATCAGGATCAGGAGGCCACCCATGGTCGGCGTGCCGCGCTTGGCGAGGTGGCTTTGCGGGCCGTCCTCGCGGATCGGCTGACCCTTGCCCTGGCGGACTCGCAGGAAACTGATGAATTTCGGTCCGAGCAGCAGGCCGATCAGGAGCGCGGTCGCACTCGCGGCGCCGGCGCGGAAGCTGATGTAGCGGATCAGGTTGAAGATGCCCGGGAAGCCGAGTTCGCCGGCGATCAGGTAGAGCACGGCAAGTCCTTCGCCACACGCTCGACCAGCTTGGCAAGCCCCACGGAATTGGACGCCTTGACGAGGACCGCGTCGCCGGGGCGGAGGATCCGCATCAGGGAATCGGTCGCCTCCTCGACGCTTGCAACCAGGTCCATCGGAATGATCCCGACGACCTTTTCCGCCAGCGGCCGCATGTCGTCGCCGATCAGGATCAGTTGGTCGACCTGCGCGCCGCGCACATCGGGAGCAAGGCCGGCGTGGAGCGCTTGCCCGTACGATCCGAGCTCGCGCATGGGCCCAAGAACCGCGATCCGTCGCGTGACGTCGCGTTCCTGACCAAGGCTCTTGAGCGTTGCGGCCATGGAGGCCGGATTGGCGTTATAGCTTTCGTCGATCAGCAATATCTCGCCGCCCTCGATCGGCAGGTGGTGCCGCTCGCCACGGCCCTTGAGCCCGCCCATGTCGGCAAGCGCCAGGCCCGCGCGAGCGACATCGGCACCGAGCACTTCGACTGCGGCGAGGACGGCAAGCGCGTTGGACACCCAATGCTCGCCCGGAAGCGAGATCGTGAAGGTGAGCTCGCGTTCCAGTAGCACTGCGCTGATCAGGCTGCCGCCGCCATCGGCCGTGACCGCGTGGATGGCGTGGAGGTCCGCGTCGCCGCTGCCGAAGGTGACGATCTGGCCGGCATGGCGCCGGGCTGCCTTCAGCAGCCGGTCGCGGTGCGGCGTGTCGTTGGGGAGGATGGCGATTCCGCCCGGCTGCAGGCCCTGGAAGATTTCCGCCTTGGCGTCGGCAATCGCCTCCTCCGAGCCGAGGTTCTCGATGTGCGCCGGGGCAATTGCCGTGATGATGGTGACGTGGGGCCGTACCTGGCGGGTCAGGGCGGCGATCTCGCCAGCGTTGTTCATGCCCATTTCGAGCACCGCATACTCGCTGTCACGCGGCATCCGGGCGAGGCTGAGCGGTACGCCGGTATGATTGTTGTAGCTCTTGACGGAGCGGTGGACCTTGCCCGGCGCGCATCGGTCGAGGGCGGCAAACAGCGCTTCCTTGGTGCTGGTCTTGCCGACCGAACCGGTGACTCCGACAATGCGGGCGCTGGTTCGATCGCGAGCGGCGCGGCCGAGTGCCTGAAGGGCGGCGAACACATCGTCGACCAGGACGTGTGGACCGTCCACCGATTGCGAAACAAGGACGCCGGCGGCTCCGGACGCGAAGGCGCCTGCGACGAACTGGTGGCCGTCCTGAACAGTGCCGGGCATCGCGACGAACAGGTCGCCGAACTGCACCTCTCGGCTGTCGAAGGTGACGCCGCTCGCTTCAAACGATACGGACGCGGTGCCGCCCGTCGCTCTCGCGATTTCTTCTGAGGTCCAAAGAGCGGTCACGCGGCGCACTCCCGCGCAACCAGCGCATCGTCGAACGGCAGCACCCGGTCGCCGACGATCTGTCCGGTCTCGTGGCCCTTGCCGGCGACGAGGATGATGTCGCCGGACCGGGCAATACGGATCGCTTCGCCGATGGCTTCGCGGCGGCCGGGGACTTCGGTGGCGTCCGGCGCCCCCGCAAGGATCGCGGCGCGGATGCGGGCCGGGTCCTCGCTGCGCGGATTGTCGTCGGTGACGATAGCGATGTCCGACAGGCGCGCGGCGACGGCGCCCATCTCGGGACGCTTGCCCTGGTCACGGTCCCCGCCGGCACCGAAGACGGTGATCAGCCGCGCCTCGACGTGCGGGCGAAGGGCGGCGATCGCGGCTTCGAGAGCATCGGCGGTATGAGCATAGTCGATATAGACGGGCGCGCCGGCCCGGCTGATGACGGCGCGCTCTAACCGGCCACGGACCGGAGCGACCCGCTGCATCGCGGAGAAGGTGGCCTCCCATTCGCCGCCGGTGGCCAGCACGAGCCCCGCCGCGGTCAGCACGTTCGCCGCCTGGTAAGCGCCGATCAGCGGAAGTGCGAGCCGGTGGGTCTTTCCGACATGCTCCAGAATCAGAGTCTGGCCGAGGGGTGTCGGCGTTTGCTCGGCGAGGCGGATCGCCTTCCCCGCCCGGCCTACGGTCAACAGCCGGTTTCCACGTGCCCTGGCGCGTTCGATTACCTCGGCCGACTTCGGATCGTCGGTCCAGACTACCACCGGCTTGTCCGCCGGAAGGAGTCGATCGAACAGCCGCATCTTCGCTTCGAAATAGGAGTCCATCGTCTCGTGATAATCGAGATGGTCCCGGCTGAAGTTGGTGAAGGCGGCGGCGGCGAGCGGAACGCCCTCGGCCCGGTGCTGGTCGAGGCCGTGGCTCGAGGCTTCGTAGGCGACATGGCTGATGCCCATGCGCTTCAGGCCGGCCATGTTGTTGAGGAAGGTGACGATGTCGGGCGTGGTCAGGCCAGTCTTCACCTGGTCGTCGGACGTCGTGACGCCCAACGTCCCGATCGACGCCGAGCGATGGCCGCTCATCCGCCAGATCTGCCGCGTCATCTCGACCGTCGACGTCTTGCCGTTGGTGCCCGTCACCGCGACCACGATTTCGGGATAGGGCGCGTAGAACTTCGCGGCGAGATTCGCGAACAGGCGGCGAGGCTCAGCATCGGAGAGGTGTGGCACGCGCTCGACTCGCGCCCCGGGAGCAGCGACGACCGCGACCGCGCCGCGGTCCACGGCTTGCGGAATGAAGTCCTCTCCGTTGAGAAGCGCCCCGCGGAAGGCGCCGAACACGCTCCCGGCCGCAACCTTGCGATGGTCGATGGCGAAGCCGGTCACTTCAGAATCCGAATCGACGCCGGCGATGTCGCGCAACTTCACCGCCCGTTAGTCCTTCTTCGTGTCTTGCTTTGCGTCCTGAACGAACGGCAGCACCTCGGACATGTTCGGCTCACGGTTCATGTCGGGCGCGACCCCTAGCATCGGTGCGATCCGGCTGACGACGCGGCCGAACACCGGCGCCGAGTTCCAGCCGGCCGTCGTGAAGCCGAAGGTTTCCTTGGTGGCCTTGGGTTCGTCGAGCATGACGACGACCACATAGCGCGGGTCGTCCATCGGGAACACACCGGCGAAGCTCGTGAGGTTGATGGTCTGACTGTAATGGCCGTTGATCAGCTTCTGGGCCGTGCCGGTTTTGCCTCCGACGCGATAGCCGGGCGCGTCGGCCTTCTTGCCGGTTCCCTTGATCACGACCAGGCGCAGCAGCGAGCGCATGCGATAGCTGGTGTCGGCAGTGAACACGCGTCTGCCTGGGGGCAGCGGGTGACCGGGGCCGATCTTCAGGATCGTCGGCGGATGATAGACGCCGCCGTCAAACAGGGTCGCATAACCCATCGCAAGCTGCAGCGGCGCAACCGCGATGCCCTGGCCGAAGCCGATCGTCATGGTCTCGAATGGTCCCCAGCGCGATCCCGGCGTCAATGGACGGCCCTTTTCCCTGAGCTCGATCGCCGGCTTGTCGAGGAAGCCCATCTTTTTGAGCCATGCCTGCTGCCGCGCCTTGCCGAGATGGTCCGCGATTTGGCCCATCCCGATGTTCGAGCTTTCCATCATCGCTTCAGCGACGGAGCACGGGCGACCGAACGGGTGGGTGTCGTGGATGAGATGTCCATAGGCCGGAAGAACCTTGGCGCAGTTCAGCATCTGGCCAGGGCCAGTGACCACGCCAGAGTCCATCGCCATCGCGAGCGTGAAGGGCTTGAACGTCGATCCGAGCTCGAAGACCCCAAGCGTCGCGCGGTTGAACATCTGGTCGGGCGTGCCCTGGCCCGGGACATTCGGGTTCATTGAGGGCAACGAAGTCATCGCCAGCACTTCGCCGGTATGGACATCCATCACGACGCCAGCTGCGCCGATTGCAGAGAAGTGCGTGTATGCATCCCCGAGCTCATGCTCGAGCGCCTGCTGGATGGGGCTCGAGATCGAAAGGGTCAGCGGCGTCCCGCGGGTCGCGGGGTCGGAGAGGTATTTGTCGAAAGCGCGTTCGACCCCGGCGGCGCCGTGTCCGTCAATGTCGGTGAATCCGAGGACGTGCGCCGCAAGGCTCGTCTGCGGATAGAGCCGGTCGGCTTCGCGCTCGATCGCCAGGCCAGGCTCGCCGAGTGCGTTGACCGCTTCGACCAGTGCCGGCGACGCGCGGCGGCGGAGATAGAAGAACGGCTTGTTGGAGCGCAGCAGCGCGAAATACTGCTCTTCGCTGTGCTCCGGCATCAGCTTGGCAAGCGAACGGGCAAGCGCCAGCCTGTCGCCGATGACCTTCGTCGGGTGGACAGCGATGGTCCAGGCATCGATCGTCCGCGCGAGCGGCTGGCCGTCGCGGTCGACGATGTCGCCGCGGTCGGGGATCAGTTCGGTCAGCTCGGACTTACGGCCGGCATGGTCACCGAAGGCGGCGAGATAAAGGATGCGCAGCGCGATGATGGCGATGATGCCGGCATAAACCAGCAGCCCGAACATCAGGCGCTGGTGCATGACGGCGAGAATCTGCCGGCGCTGGCCGACCAATCGGAGCCGCTCGGGCCGTGCTGCGACGAGAGCGGGCGAAGGTGCATTCATCGCGCGGAGCCGGAGTCCTTGGCAGTTTTCCTAGAAGGCTTGCCCGGCAGGGGGGCGAGCGGATCGTTTTTCGCAAGGCGGATCGGCTTTGTCACCGGCTTGGCGGCCGCGAGGCCCGGCTTATCCACCGATTTCTGCATCCTCTTGCCTGGGGCCGGCCTTGCCGCCGCAACCGGCCTGTCGGTGGGCTCCTTGCTCGCCGGCGAAACCACCGCCGGCCGGGCGCGGCCCGGAGCCTCGCGCGTCTCGATCTTGAAGCTTGCCTCGTGCAACAGGGCACGCGGACTGGATGGTTCGGCCGGGGTCGCCTCAACGGACGTCGGCGCGCCGGCATCGTCACGCACGTCCTGCCCGATTGCCGGAGCATGCTGGGGAGCCGGAACAGAGGCCATCACGACAGGCGCCTGGAAATCGACCTGAGGCAGGTTGCGGGTCAGCTTCGCCAGCTCATAGCCGCCGTGCACGAACTGCTGAGCGGCGGGCGCCGACAGGGCGAGCACCTTGACGTTCCACCGCTCGAGCTGGGCCAGGCGGCCGCGAGTGCCGATTTCGGTCTGCAGGACGCGCATGTCCTGCTGTGCGGACACGATCTGTGATTCGACGTCCTCGAGCTGGGCACGCTCGGACGCCACGCGAAGCGACACGAGGTAGCAGCCGAGCGCAGCTCCGGCGCAGCTTGCCACCATGAAGACAGAGCGGAAGCTTCGGGCGCTCACTGGACGCCTCCTTTCCAGGCTTGGGCAGGGGTCCGAACCGCGCTTCGCAGGCGCGCCGAACGCGAACGTGGGTTGGCCGCCAGCTCGCGCTCCGTCGGGGAAACCGGCTTGGCGACCCGCTCGAACGTAGGCTCGTTCGGGTCGGCAAGGACGGGACGGTGGCGCGAGCCGGCGGGGGTTCCTCCGCTACGTTCGCGGAAGAAGCGCTTGACGATCCGGTCTTCGAGGCTGTGGAAGGTGACGACGGCGAGACGCCCGCCCGGTTTCAGAGCGCGCTCGGCGGCCTCGAGACCCTGCTCGAGCTCGTCGAGCTCGGCGTTCAAGTGGATGCGGATAGCCTGGAAGGTCCTGGTCGCGGGATCGCTCTTCTGGCCGGGACGGAAGCCGGCGGCGCGGCGGACGACGGCGGCAAGCTCGGCGGTGCGCTCGACCGGGCGGGCAGCAACGATCGCCCGGGCGATGGCGCGCGCGCGCGGCTCCTCGCCATATTCGCGCAGGACGCGAGCGATCTCGGCCTCGTCAGCCTGGTTCAGGAAGTCGGCGGCGCTGAGCCCCGACTGCTCCATTCGCATGTCGAGCGGGCCGTCGGCCGAGAAAGAGAAGCCGCGGTCGGCGCGGTCGAGCTGCATAGAGCTGACGCCGATATCGAGCGCGATGGCGTCGATCGTGCCGATGCCCCGTTCCTCGAGCACGCGATCCATCTGGCTGAAGCGCTCGTTGACCAAGGTGAGCTTGGGATCCGGGACGAGTGACCGGCCTTCATCGATCGCATCGGGGTCGCGATCGAAGGCGATCACTCGTCCCGCCCCCGCCCGGAGCATGGCGCGCGTATAACCGCCCGCTCCGAATGTTCCGTCCACCACGGTCTCGCCGTCGTGGATGCCAAGGGCGGCAATCACTTCGTCGATAAGCACCGGCACGTGCTCGGCCCGAGAGCTTGAGGCAACGGTCATGCCATGCCTCGCTCTTCCAGCCGGAAGCGGGCGATATCCTTGAGGTCGTCGGGGATGCGCGCGTCGTCCAGCAGCAGCTGCGGGTTCCAGATCTGGAAGGTTTCGCCGGTGCCAAGGAACAAGGCGAGCTCGCCCACCTGGCCCTTGCGGCGCATCATCGGCGGCATGAGGATGCGGCCCGAGCTGTCGTACGGAACTTCCTCGGTGGCGGCGAACGCCATCAGGTTCCGTTGCTGGTACTCAAGCTCGGCGTCGGGGTTGGTCTCCTCCTTCTCGAGCAGCCGCTCGAGCTTGGCATGCTTCAGCGCCGCGTAGGCGGGGTCATAGGCGCTGAGGCAGGGGAAGGCCTCGTGCTTGGCAAGGACGATCGTGCGCGCATCGCCGCGGCGCTCGATCACGGTGCGCAGGAATGACGGGATGGACACGCGGCCCTTCGCATCGACCGCGTTCAGCGCACTGCCCTGAAACAGATGCTCTAGCGCCACGTCCACTCCCCGTCCGCGCGCAGACCGCCGTTCGCGGAAACACGCCGTCACGTGCGTCCCGCGTCAGGGTTCGAATCAAAGGGTCAGCCCCCGCGCTACAGCCCATGTTGGTAACCCAACGGCCTGCGGGATACAATGGGATTTCGTGGGATATTATGGGAAATGGTGGAGAATCGCGGAATTTCGAGGGTTTTTGAGGGTTGAAACGGGCCAGCGCCGAGAGAATTCGAGACCCTCGCGCCCTGTGGATAAGTCTGTGTCTTGTGTGGCGCGCGAGAATCGGGAGTGCGAGTCTGGCGCCCCCACCGCCCTCATCGCCTGGCGGTGGCTGCGTTTGCCGCATCGGCGGCGCTGTTGTTGCCGCCGTCAGCCCCCGGCGCCACGCCGAGTTCGGCCAGCGGCTCGCTGGTATCGTTGGCCGCGGCCTGCTGCTGCGCGTTGTTGGCGGCTTCGTCGCGGCTCGAGCGGCTGACGACCGACCCCAGAAGGACGAGGAGGAAGGCGAAGGCCAGGCCGGTCAGCCCGATGCGGATACGCTGGGCGCTGGTGCCGGGCTGGTAAGGCATTGCGCGGCCGAAGCTATGTGCCGAAACGACAAGATGCAAGCACTCGCCCTTGACGCCCGCGCGCTCGCCAGCAATTGGCGCGGGTTATGACTCGCAACCCCCTTGCACTCTGCTTGGTGGCGGCCGCGGCGCTAGCCGGCTGCCATCCGACAACCATCGACCCCAACAAGGATAACGGCGACGACACGCCGCCTGTCGCCGCCAATGGCCCGGTCGCGCTTCCGCCTTCGATCGTCGGATCGAAGATCTACCGCTGCGCCGACAACAAGGTCGTCTATGTCGACTATCTGTCGGACAACAAGTCGGCCAACATCCGCACCGACAAGGACGGAACCCCTACCCAGGTCACGACAGACGATCCGACCAAGCCGATGACGGCTACGGGCGGCTATTCGCTGACCGGCGATGCCAATTCGGCGAAGGCGACGATCGCAATTCCGGGGCATCCGTCCCAGAGCTGCAACGCGAACGCCTGAGGCAGAATTGATCTGGCCCCGCGGCCTGGCGTCCGTCCAGGCCGCGGGCGCACTCCCATGATCCTGACCCGGAGGCAGTTCGGCGCCGGAGCGTTCGCCGCGACCGCCGCGCCCAGGCTCGCCGCAGCGTCGGCTCTTCCCCAGGGCGCGGCTCCTTTCGCGGCCGCGATCGACTCGATCCGCGCTTATGGCGCCCGGCACCTCGCTTATTATGGGCTGCCCGGACTGACGCTCGGATTGATCGCTCCCGGCGGCTTTGCGACGGTCCTCAACTTCGGCTTCGCGGACCGGACTCCGCCGCGGACGATCGGCCCCGACACGCTGTTCCAGGTCGGGTCGATCACCAAGGTGATGACCGCGGCGATCATTCATCAGCTCATGGGTGAAGGCCGGCTGCGCCTGACGGACCGGGTCAGCGCGCTGGCTCCCTCCGTTCCCCTCCCCGACCCGAACCTGATCTCCGTCCAGGACCTGCTCGACCACGTCGGCGGCCTTGCCTCGGATGCGCCGGTCGACCCGCCGGGCGGCCTGTGGACCGGTTTCGCGCCAGGCACTCACTGGCATTATTCCAACACCGGGTACGAGATCCTCGGCATGGTCGCCGAGCAGGCAAGCGGTGAGCCGCTCGCCCGGTTGTTCGAAAAGCGCCTGTTCACGCCCGTCGGCATGACGAGGAGCCGCGGCGCGATCCTCCAGCGCGACCAGGCCCTCTATGCACAAGGCTATCGCGCCGCCGATCCCGTGCCGCCCTTCGCTCGCGGCGTCCCACTGGCGCCGGCGCCGTGGATCGACGCGACGTCGGGAGCGCTTAGCGTCGCCTCCACGGCAAGCGACATGGTCCGCTTCCTCCGCACGCTGTCTGACGCGGCCTCCGGACGCGGCGGGCTCGGCCTGTCGCCGGCCGCGGGAGCCGAGCTCACCCGCCACGCGGTAACGAGCGACACGCCGGCGATGAGCTATGGCAACGGCCTGATGCACGTCGGCAATGCCGGCCGCGCCTATCTGCATCACACCGGAGGGATGGTCAGCTTCTCTTCGTCGTTCCACCTCGACAAGGCGAGTGGATCGGGCGCTTTCGCCTGTTCCAACATCAGCGCCTTCGCCGAATACCGGCCACGGCTGCTGACCCTGTTTGCGACGGATGCGCTGACGGCGGCGATGGCAGGGCGACCGATCCCGCCGGCGCCAGCGCTAACAGTGCCGGTTGCGGGCGCGGGTGCTTACATCGGGCTGTATGCGGGGCCGAGCGGCGGGTTCGAGGTTCGCGCGGGCGAACCGCTGACGATTGTCGCCAACGGCCGTGCGGCCGCACTGCAGCCGTGGGGCGGCGAGTTGTTCCGGACCACCCACCCCGATTTCCGTGACTTTTCACTGATGTTCGAGCGGCGCGGCGCGGCAATCGGCGGCGCAAGCTGGGGAGCGGAGAGCTTCACTCGGGCGGGTCTTCCCCCTGCCCTCGTGCAGCCCGATCCGGCGCTCGCGCCCCTCGCCGGATCCTTTGTCAACGATAGCTCATGGTGGGGCACTCTGCGCGTCGTGCAGAGAAACGGAAGCTTGTGGCTGGGCACCGAAACGCCGCTGAGCCGCATTGACGGTCACCTCTGGCGGGTCGGCTCGGACGCCTGGTCGCCGGAGCGAGCCCTCTTCGCGGACATCGCCGATGGCCGGCCTCGGACCCTGATCTACTCCGGAGTGCCCTTCACCCGCCGCGATGGCTAGGCTTCGTGCGCGCGTCCCGTTAGGGAGCCGCCATGATCACCCCCGAGATCGTCGCCGACCACGGCCTCAACACCGAAGAATATGACCGCATCGTCAAGGCCATGGGCCGTGAGCCGAACCTGCTGGAGCTCGGCATCTTCTCGGTCATGTGGTCAGAACATTGCAGCTACAAAAGCTCGCGCATCCACCTGAAGAAGCTACCGACCGAAGCGCCCTGGGTGATCTGCGGCCCCGGCGAGAATGCGGGCGTCATCGACATCGGCGATGGCGACGCGGCGATCTTCAAGATGGAGAGCCACAACCACCCGTCCTACATCGAGCCCTACCAGGGCGCGGCGACGGGCGTTGGCGGGATTCTTCGCGACGTCTTCACCATGGGCGCTCGGCCGGTCGCGAACTTGAACGCGCTGCGGTTCGGCCGGCCGGACCATCCCAAGATGCGGCACCTGATCGCGGGCGTCGTCGCAGGCATCGGCGGCTACGGCAATTGCGTCGGCGTCCCTACCGTCGGCGGCGAGGTCAATTTCGACACCGCCTACGACGGCAACATCCTTGTCAACGCGATGACCGTCGGCGTCGCGAAGACGGACAAGATCTTTTACTCGGCCGCGACCGGCATCGGGAACCCGATCGTCTACGTCGGCTCCAAGACGGGGCGCGACGGCATCCATGGCGCGACCATGGCCAGCGCCGACTTCGACGAGAACAGCGACGAGAAGCGCCCGACCGTGCAGGTCGGCGATCCGTTCACCGAGAAGCTTCTGATCGAAGCCTGCCTCGAGCTGATGGCGACTGATGCCATCGTCGCCATCCAGGACATGGGCGCGGCGGGTCTCACTTCGTCTTCGGTCGAGATGGCGAGCAAGGGCGGAGCCGGCATCCGCCTCGACATGAGCAAGGTGCCTTGCCGCGAAACCGGCATGACGCCTTACGAGATGATGCTGTCGGAGAGCCAGGAGCGCATGCTCATGGTGTTGAAGCCCGGCCGCGAGCCAGAGGCCGAAGCGATCTTCCGCAAGTGGGAGCTCGACTTCGCCGTCATCGGTGAAGTCACCGACACCGGCCACATGGTGCTGGAGTTCGGGGCGAAGTCGTGTGCGACATCCCGCTCGGCCCGCTTGCCGACGAGGCCCCGGAGTATGACCGGCCGCACATGGACCTCGACGCCTACAAGGCGTGGGCCCAGGTGAAGCCGCTCGGCGACGTACCGCAGAGTGCAAGCATCGCCGATGATCTGCTCAAGCTCATGGGTTCGCCGAACCTCGCCTCGCGGCGGTGGATTTATCAGCAGTACGACCAGCAGGTCGGCGGCGACACGGTCCAGCGGCCGGGCGGGGATGCGGCCGTGGTGCGCGTGCATGGCGCGCAAAAGGCGCTGGCGATCACCACCGATTGCACGCCGCGCTACGTCTTCGCTGATCCTTATGAGGGCGGAAAGCAGGCGATCGCCGAGGCCTATCGCAACTTGAGCGCAGTCGGCGCACGGCCGCTCGCGGTCACCAATTGCCTTAACTTCGGCAACCCGCAGCGGCCCGAGATCATGGCCCAATTCGTCGAGGCTCTGCGCGGCATGGGCGACGCCTGCCGCGCGCTCGACTTCCCGATCGTGAGCGGCAACGTCTCGCTCTACAACGAGAGCAAGGCGACGGGCGGCGGCAGCGCGATCCTGCCCACGCCGGCCATCGGCGGCGTCGGTCTGCTCGATGATTGGTCGAAGAGCGCGTCGATCGGCTTCAAGTGCGC
>NZ_JAFAVR010000237.1 GCF_019242355.1 Sphingomonas sp.
TCCGGATGACAATAGGGCGCCCAGCACGGTGCTCCAGAAGAGAGCGCGGCGGGTCGCGTCTCGTCTTGCGAGATCGCCGGCACCTTCGGCGGCGGCAATCTCCCTGACCGCAGACGCGCCGAAGCCAAGGCCCGCGATTGCCGCGGCAAGCATGACCAGGTTCAGGAGCAGGCTGATCAAGCCCACCCCCGACGGCCCGACGAGCAGAGCCGCGCCTTTCATTCGGACCAAGCCGAGAAAGACATTGGCCATCGCCGCGGCGCCGACGATGATGGAAGAGCGCAGGATGTGTCGGTGGGAGGTGGTCAAGAGTCGGCCGATCGCTGCGCGGAACTGCCATGACATAAAGGGGCGCGCGCGCAGTTCCACTTTCTTTTGCGCCTTGACCTGCCTGGCCCTAGGACTGCGATGTGCAAGTCGACAGACCGCTCCGTTCCGATTCCGCGAGCGCTGTTGTCGCTCCGGCGGTGCCCAAGACGGCAGTGAAGGCCGGTCTGGCGATCAGCCCGTTCAATTACGAGTGCGTTGAAGCCCTTGGACAGGCAGCGGATGGGCGAGCGCTCTTGCGGGCGCATCTCGGCGCGTCGTTTACGCTGACGGCAAGCGGGCGGCAGGCGCTGGGGCTTGTCCTTGACCGTATTGGCCTTGCGTCAGACGACGAGGTCGCGATCATGACGACCAGCGGCGGTTCCTATGTCTCGGCCTGCGTGACCAGCACCATTGAGCAGCGTTGCCGGTGGGCGATCGGAATATCGGGATCGAGCAAGGCGGTGATCGTCATCCATGAATGGGGGCGACCGTGTGAAGCGCTCGCCGAAGCCATGGCAAGCGGCCTGCCTGTGATCGAGGATTGTGCTTATGCTTTCGCGGCACGGCATCCGGATGGACGGCAGGCCGGGCGTGATGGGCACTATGCAATCTACAGCCTCCCCAAGCTATTTTCGGTGTCGTTCGGCGGGCTTGCGGTGTCCAGGATGGGCGGAACGCTGCCGAGCCCACTGGACGTAAAGGAACAGGACTATCTCTGCCGTGCGATTGCTCCGGAGCTGAGTCGCCTGCCGGACCTGCTGGCTAAAAGAGCAAAGGTCTGGAGGCATCTGGCCGGCATGTTCAGCGAACTTGGAGCTCGCCCCTTCTTCGAGCCACGAGCTACCGACACGCCTGCCGTTTTCATGTTTCGTCATGATGCCGAGACAGTGCCTTTGTCGGAGGTAAGAGAGCGCTTTGAGGCGCACGGCGTCGAAGCGAGCGTCTTCTATGGCGAGAATGCCTTCTACGTGCCGGCGCATCATCGGATGAGCGAAGCCTGTTGCGCCTGGCTCGCGGCGATTTACGCGAAGCTGCTCGCCGATCACGGGGCTCTAGCATGATCGGTAACCTTCTCGATTGGGCGGATGCGCGCCTGTTCGACTGGCTGATGGACAACCCCCGCGCGGTGCCCCTCCGGTTCAAGAAATTGTTCGCCTCGCATTATCCGGACGCGCGCGTCCGCAAGCTGTATTGGAACGAGCTGAACGTCGCGATGGGTGAGGGGACCTTCCCGAACCCCGGCCTCATGGTCGTCAACACCATGGACGCGGACACGCGCGTGACGATCGGCGACCGCGTCTCGATCGCGCCGGGAGTCATCCTCGTGACGGATTCCGCTCCGACCAACTCTCCGGCTTTGCTGCGGCATCCCGGGCTTAGGCAACGCGTCATAAGGAAGGCGCCGATCGTGATCGAGGACGATGTCTGGATCGGCGCGGGCGTCGTCATCCTTCCCGGCGTTCGGGTCGGTCGATGCGCCGTGATCGGCGCGGGATCCATCGTCACGTCGGACGTAGGCCCGAACGTGATTGTCGCAGGAACGCCCGCGCGGCTTTTACGAACGCTGGACGATGACTGACGGGCACACCGTCGAAATCCTGCGCTATGACTCCTCGCTTGCGTCGAACTGGGCGGAAGTGCTGGCCGACGCCAGGAACGGCGTCTTCCTCTTCGATCGCCGATACATGGACTATCATGCCGATCGGTTC
>NZ_JAFAVR010000173.1 GCF_019242355.1 Sphingomonas sp.
CAGCGTCATGGTGATCGTCGCGTCGCCGTCCTCGGAAATTTCGACGTCGTAGATCAGCCCGAGCTCGTAGATGTCGACCGGGATCTCGGGGTCGTACACCGACTTCAGAACCTCGACGACCGCCGCCTGGAGGTCGCTTCCGGCACCGCCCTTCGGCTCGTCCTTATCGCCGGCGAGGAAGCCCGCGAGATAGTCGCGCTTGCGCTCGAACGTCTGGGCGGGCGTTTCGGGTGTGACACGGGCGCGCGGCGGGGTTTCGACGGCGTCGACTTCCTGTGTCTCGATCTTGCGTTCCTCGTTCACCCGAAAATCCGCTTCACTTGCTCGATCCCGCGCACCAGCGCCTCGACGTCGGAGCTGTCGCTGTGCGCGGCGAAGCTCGCGCGAGCGGTCGCCTCGACGCCGAGCCAGCGCATCAGCGGCTGCGCGCAGTGATGGCCGGCGCGGACGGCGACGCCCGCGTCGTCCAATATGGTGGCGGTGTCGTGCGGATGCACCCCGTCGACGTTGAAGCTGACGATGCCGGCACTGTCGTCGGGTCCGTAGACCGTGACTCCGCCGATGCTTCGGAGGGCAGCGCGGGTTTCGGCGACCAGCGCGGATTCGTGGGCGTGGATCGCGCCAAGGCCGATCTCCCGGACCCAGTCGATCGCGGCGTGGAGGCCGACCGCGCCGACGATGTGCGGCGTTCCCGCCTCGAACCGTGCCGGCGGATCGAGGAAGGTCGACTCCTCGAATGTGACCTTTTCAATCATTGCGCCGCCACCCTGCAACGGCGGCATTTGAGCGAGCAATTCGCTCCGTCCCCAGAGGCAGCCGATGCCGGTCGGGCCGTAAATCTTGTGGCCGGAGAAGGCGTAGAAGTCGGCTCCCAGGGTCACAAAAGTCACGTCCAATCGCGGCGCGGCCTGGCATCCGTCGAGCAGCAGCAGAGCGCCCTTCGAATGCGCGATCTCGGCCGCCCGGCGCACGTCGAGGATCGAACCCAGCACGTTCGATACGTGGGCGAATCCTACAAGACAATGTTCCTCGGTGATCATCGCCTCGGCGGCGTCGAGGTCGATCTGCCCATCCGCGGTCAGCGGCACCGCGTCGACTTCGAACCCGGCGAGCTGCCACGGGACGATGTTGCTGTGATGCTCGAGCTGCGAGACCAGGACGCGGTTGCGGCCATTTTTCGGCAGCGTGCGCGCGACGAGGTTGATCGCCTCGGTGGCGCCGCGGGTGAAGACCAGCTCGTTCGGTTGGCCGCCGATCAGCCGAGCGGCGGCATCACGCGCAGCCTCGTAGCGCGCGGTCATGTCGCTGGACCGCTGGTACACGCCGCGGTGAACGGTCGCGTAGTCCGGACCGTAGGCCTGGGCGATGGCTTCGATCACGGCTTGCGGCTTCTGAGCGGTCGCCGCGCTGTCGAGATAATGCCAATCGGCAATGCCCGGGAATTGATAGCGGACCCTTAAGACCTCGCCGGCACGGGGAGGCGAACCATCCGAAGCATGGTGGAGGGGGCCCCCTCCGTCAGCGCTTCGCGCTGCCACCTCCCCGTTCCGGGGAGGATTTAGAGCGTCCGAGTTCACACAACCCTCCGAAGTGCGGCGCGGGCCGCCTCGCAAATGGCGTCCGGTTCGCTCGCGCCATCCCACAGGCCCATGACGAAACCCTCGAGCAGCAGTGCGCGGGCGCTCGCGGGGTCGAGGCCGCGGCTTTCCGCGTAGAAGAGCTGCATCGCGTCGAGCTCGCCGACACTGGCGCCATGCGCGCACTTGACGTCGTCGGCGTAGATTTCGAGCTCCGGCTTGCAGTTCGCGGTCGCGCCGCGGTCGAGGAGCATGGCCTTCACCGATTGCTCGCCGTCGGTCTGCTGCGCGCCGCGCGCGACCTCGACCTTGCCGAGGTAGGAGCCGGTCGCCTTGCCGTTGAGCACGCTGCGGATCGTCTGGCGCGATGTCGCGGCGGGCCCGACGTGCTTGACCGTCGTCACGAACTCGTTGGTCGAGAGGCCGGTGCCGATGTTCGCACCGAACAACGCGAAGTCGGACCCTTCCGCGAGACTGACCTCGAGTTCGACGCGACCGTAAACAGGCGCGGCGTTCAGCGCAAAGATGCGCGCTCTGGCGCCTTCGCCAAGCGCGAGGCGGACGCGGCGGAGCTGCACGTCGTCGCTGGTGGGAAGCCACGTTTGTTCAAGCGTCTCGCCGGCCGCGACGGTGAGCGTCACCGGCTCGCCGACCTGATCCCAGACCGGCTTCAGCGCGTCGAGATCGGCGTAGCGCCAGTCCTCCTGGCGATGCGTGGGGAAGGGTGCGGTCACTTGATCCTCCCCGCAACGGGGAGGGGGACCACGATGCGCAGCGGCGTGGTGGAGGGGGCCCCCTCCGTCAGCGCTGCGCGCTGCCACCTCCCCGTACCGGGGAGGATCTTAAGCAAGTCGGTCACGCCGCCGCCTCTGCATAGCCTTCGCGCTCGAGCTCGCGGGCGAGCTCGGGGCCGCCGCTGCGCTCGATGCGGCCGGCGCGCAGGACGTGGACGCGGTCGGGCTGAACATAGTCGAGCAGGCGCTGGTAATGGGTGATCAGCAGCACGCCTTTGTCGGGCGCGCGCATGATGCGGTTGATGCCGGCGCCGACGGCCTTCAGAGCGTCGATGTCGAGGCCGCTGTCGGTCTCGTCGAGCACCGCGAACCGGGGGTCCATAATGCCCATCTGGACCATCTCGGCTCGCTTCTTCTCGCCGCCCGAAAAGCCGACGTTGACTGGCCGCTTGAGCATCTCGGCGTCCATTCCGAGCAGCGCGGCTTGAGCGCGAGCGAGCTTGATGAATTCGGCGCCGGAAAGCTCGGCCTCGCCCCGGGCGCGCCGCTGGGAATTAAGGCTTTCGCGCAGGAACTGGAGGTAGGAGATGCCGGGGATTTCGACCGGATACTGGAAGCCGAGGAACAGACCGGCGGCGGCGCGCTCGTGGGGCGAGAGCGCGAGGAGGTCGACTCCCCCTACCGCTTGCGGGAGGGGGCCGGGGGGTGGGCCTGAACCGTACGACTCACCCACCCCTTCGCCGCTGCGCGGCTCTTCCCCTCCCGCAAGCGGTAGGGGAGAAAAAGTCACTTCACCCGCCGTCACCTCATACCCCGGTCGCCCGGCCAGCACGTAAGCGAGCGTCGATTTCCCCGCGCCGTTGGGCCCCATGATCGCGTGCACTTCGCCGGCCGGGACGTGCAGCGTCAGGCCGCCCAGGATCGGCTTGCCGCCGACGGTCGCGTGGAGGTTGGTGATGTCGAGCATTACTTGATGTCCCGCCCGGCCGGGCAGTTGGTGAGGAAATAGTGGCGCATTGCGTCCATCGCGTCCTGGCGAATGCCTTCGAGCATGCGCTTGTCGTTGAGCGCCTTCTGGCGGTCGTCGAGCGCGGCGTCCTCGAGCGTCAGCGACTTGTCGTCGGCGGCGCTTGGCTTCTCGCTGTCACGCCAGGCGCGGCGGCGGGTGGCGAGATCGGCGCGGGCGGCGACGATCGCTTCCTCCTCGCGATAGGTGTCGAGCAGGAACTGGCTGCGCCGCGCCTGCTCGCCGGCGAACACCGGATTGGCGGCATTGCGGTCGCACCGCGCCACTGCCTGGTCGAGCGCGTCGAGATCGGCGGATGCCGCGGCGAGTAACATCAGAGGAATCAACCGACACTTCCTTCCAAACTGATTCCCAGCAGCTTCTGCGCCTCGACTGCGAACTCCATCGGCAGTTGCTTCAGCACCTCGCGCGCGAAGCCGTTGACGATGAGGGCGACCGCGGCTTCCTGGTCGAGGCCGCGGCTCATCGCGTAGAACAGCTGGTCCTCGCTGATCTTCGAGGTGGTCGCCTCGTGCTCGATCTGCGCGGTCGGGTTCTTGACCTCGATGTAGGGGACGGTGTGGGCGCCGCAGCGGTCGCCGAGCAGCAGGCTGTCGCACTGGGTGAAGTTGCGGACGTTCTCGGCGCGCGGGAGGACGCGGACCAGTCCACGATAGGTGTTGTCGCTTCGCCCGGCGCTGATGCCCTTGGAGACGATGGTCGAGCGCGTGTTGGCGCCGATGTGGATCATCTTGGTGCCGGTGTCGGCCTGCTGGCGGTTGTTGGTCAGCGCGACCGAGTAGAATTCGCCGACGCTGCCGTCGCCCTTGAGGATGCAGCTGGGGTACTTCCAGGTGATCGCGCTGCCGGTTTCGACCTGGGTCCAGCTGACTTTCGAGCGGTCGCCGGAGCACAGCGCGCGCTTGGTGACGAAGTTGAAGATGCCGCCCTTGCCCTCGGCATCGCCGGGGTACCAGTTCTGGACCGTGGAATATTTCACCTCCGCGTCCTCGTGCGCGAAGATCTCGACGACGGCGGCGTGCAGCTGGTTCTCGTCGCGCATCGGCGCGGTGCAGCCTTCGAGGTAGGAAACATAGGCGCCCTTGTCGGCGACGATCAGGGTGCGTTCGAACTGGCCGGTGTTCTCGGCATTGATGCGGAAATAGGTGCTGAGCTCCATCGGGCAGCGGACGCCCTCGGGAACGTAGACGAAGGTGCCGTCGGAGAAGACCGCGCTGTTGAGGCAGGCGAAGTAATTGTCGCGCTGGGGAACGACCGAGCCGAGATATTTCTGGATCAGCTCGGGATATTCCCGGATCGCCTCGGAGATGGAGAGGAAGATGACGCCGGCCTTCTTCAGCTCCTCGCGGAAGGTTGTCGCGACGCTGACGCTGTCGAACACCGCGTCGACCGCGACCTTGCGCGCGCCCTCGACGCCGGCGAGCACCTTCTGCTCCTCGATCGGAATGCCGAGCTTTTCGTAAGTGCGGCGGATTTCGGGGTCGAGCTCGTCCAGCGAGGCGAGCTTCGGCTTCTCCTTGGGCGCCGCATAATAATATGCGTCCTGGTAATCGATGGCCGGGATGGTCAGCTTGGCCCAGTCGACCTCCTCCATCTCCAGCCAGGCGCGATAGGCCTTGAGCCGCCAATCGAGCATCCATTCGGGCTCGTTCTTCTTGGCTGAGATGAAGCGAACCGTGTCCTCATTCAGGCCCT
>NZ_JAFAVR010000260.1 GCF_019242355.1 Sphingomonas sp.
GCCGCTACGCGCTCGCGCTTTGCGCCGTCCTGGCGTGCGCGATGCCCGGCGACGCAATCACGATGCTGCTCGAGACCGCCCCGCTCTACCTGCTGTTCGAGCTCGGCGTCCTGCTCGCCGCGCTCAGCGAGCGGCGAGTCGCGCGACCCGGAGCCGCGCAGACGGGGTGATCGCGGTGGCTTACAGACGGGCTGTGCGCCGACTCAGATGCGGCCGCTCGAGTTCGCCGGCCGATCCGGCCGCTGCATCGGGCTGCACGGCGTGTGCCTGGGTCGTTGGCGGTCGGATTCGTCGCTATGCCTGCGGTCATACAAGTCCAGGTCGGCTCTGTGGATCTGGGACGCGGGGGACGGCGAGGAGACCATCTAGGCGAAAGGCTTCGGCCGGCTCACTTCGCCCCCGAATTGGCACCGGCCCCAATGGGGACAATCGCGCCGAGCCGGCAATCGCGCGGGCCGTCTCCGGTCCGACGACCACGTCGCCGGGACGGGCCAGCGCCTGGAGACGTGCCGCCAGGTTGGTGGTGTCACCGATAGCGGTGAAGCTCCAGAAATCCCGACTGCCGACGTTGCCGACCAGCACGAGTCCCGTATTGATTCCGATGCCGAACCGCGGCGCCGCGATGCTGTCAGCGGTTTGTTCGATCCGGGCCTGTACCTCGAGCGCCGCCCGGGCCGCCCTCATCGCGTGATCCTGGCAGCGTTTCGGGGCGTTGAAAATGGCCATGATCTCGTCGCCGGCGAAGCCGATAGGCGTTCCTCCCTCGGCGACGATGGCGGGCACGGCCAGTGTGAAGTACTGGTTGAGCAGCCCGACCGCCACATCCGGCCGTACCGATTCGCTGAACGAAGTGAATCCTCGAAGGTCAGCGAAGAAGACGGTCGCCTCGCAAAGTTCGCCGCCCAATTGGAGCCGGCTCGGATCGGCGAGTAGGGTTGCGGCCACGTCGGCCGACAGGTAGCGATGGACAAGCCCCCGGGCGGAAGCCAGTAGCCCTTCCCGCCGACCCTTGAAGCCTGACAAAAGTGCGAAAGCCACCGTCGTCACCCCGCCCACGTTCAGGACGAAGAAGGAATCGACGAACCCGCTCGATACGGCGTTCGGCGGGCGGGACCAGACGTCCGGCGCCGCCACGCTCGCCGCGACCAGCGCAAGGAAAACGACGAGCCAAGGAGCGGCCACTCCGGGACCGAACAGCAGGAGCGCGGCGAGGGGCGCGAACAGCGCCCATAAGCACACGACGCTGCCGCCCTTGAATCCTCCCAGGATCCACATCAGCGCGAAGGGCAGAATCAGATATAGGACGAGCTGGCTATTGGCCAGCCAGCGGAACGAATGATGCCGAGCAAACGCCGCGATACTCGTGATCGAGACAGCGGCGTACACCCACGGGATCGTCGCGGCCAGATGCGCACCCGCGAACCAGTACCCGACACCCCACAGCAGCGCCAGCGGCACGATGAGTAGGGCCCCCAACAGAACGAGGACCTTTCGAAGGACGGTCTCCTCGTCGTCGGCGCGGTCGGCGCCGACCTGCAGCATGCGTCCGAGGACCGTGACGTGCTCTTTGCTCGCACCCATAGGCGTTGCCTGCGACACCGAACACCCCCCAGCCGACCCGGGATTGTCAGCAGCTCCGCGCCGGCAGAACGACAGAATGGTAGATGTGCCGGGGCCTCTGCAGGGCAAATCAGGCGCCGGTCGCCACATGCTGCAGCACCCGCCTCCTCCCCGGCCATCCGGCCGCCTTCCACCACGACGATCTGTTTGCTCAGACGGCGGCATCCATCGCCGCCAGCAAACACTATGGGTGCTGCTCCGCCAGGAACGCGAGCGCGCCGATCTTCCTGTGTGAGAGTGCCTAGATGGACGACCAGCGCAGCGGCGAACGGAGCGCGGCATGCGTCGGACGCCACCGATCGCGCTAAGCCTTCCACTGAGTGGCCAAGCGCTAGTCCGGCGTTGGGCCGGCGGACGACTGCTTCGTCGTCAACCGATGGCCCGTCGATGCCGCGGGCGGAAGATCAAGCGATCGTGAGCGAGCATCGCGCTTTCCGCGCGATGCGGTCGCTCCATCGATCGGCCGACGTC
>NZ_JAFAVR010000282.1 GCF_019242355.1 Sphingomonas sp.
GCACTTCCACTACCTCTTCAACAGCTATTACGAAGGCGAGGGCGAGCGCCACGACCGCGCCCGGCGCGGGATGCTGAGCAGGCCGTCGCTGGACGAGATCCGCGACTATCGCGCTGCCGTCGACGAGGCGCTCGAGCGCTCCCTGCCGTCACTCGGGCCGGACGCGCTGGCGCTGGTCGAGCTCGGAATCAATCACGAGCAGCAGCACCAGGAGCTTCTGCTGACCGACCTTCTCGCCGCCTTCGCCGAAAACCCGATCGAGCCCGCTTATGGCGAGCTGCCGCCGCCCGCCTGCTTCGCCGCCGAGCCGCTGACCTTCTATCCCGGGCGGGAGGGAGTCGTCGAGATCGGCGCGTCCGGCAATGGCTTCGCCTTCGACAGCGAACGTCCGCGGCACCGCGTGTTCCTGGAACCGCACAGCCTCGCGGCGCGGCGCACCACCAATCACGAGTGGCGCGAGTTCATCGCCGACGGCGGCTACGGAACACCGACGTTGTGGCTGTCCGATGGGTGGGCCTGGCTGCAGCAAACCGGCGTCACCGCGCCCCTCTACTGGCGCGACGGTGAGACGGAATTCACCCTCGCCGGCCGCCGCGAGATCGACTGGACGGCCCCGGTGGCGCACGTCAGCTATTATGAGGCCGATGCCTTCGCGCGCTGGGCCGGCGCCCGGCTTCCGAGCGAAGCCGAATGGGAAAGCTTCGCCGCCTCCGCCGATTCCCGCCTCGGCAACCAACTCGACCAGCCGGAAGCCGTGCTGCCAAAACCGGGCGGCGGCGTGTTCGGTGATGTCTGGGAATGGACCCAGAGCGCATTCGCTTCCTACCCCGGCTTCGCTCCCGTCGAAGGCGCGGTCGGTGAATATAACGGCAAGTTCATGTGCGGGCAGTTCGTGCTGAAGGGCGCGAGCTGCGCAACGCCGCGCGGGCACAGCCGGGCGTCCTATCGCAACTTCTTCCCGCCGGACGCGCGCTGGCAGTTCACCGGGGTGCGGCTTGCTCGCTCCGCCTGACGACCAGGCCCGCGCCTTCCGCGAGGACGTTCTTGCCGGCCTCGCGTCGTCGATCCCGGCGATCCCCGCGCGCTGGCTCTACGACCAGCGCGGGTCGGAGCTCTTCGACGAGATCACGCGCCTGCCGAGCTATTATCCGACCCGAACGGAGACCAGGCTCCTTCAGTCCATCATGCCAGAAGTTGCTGCGCAGGTGCCGGCCGGCGCGGCGGTCGTCGAGTTCGGCGCCGGGTCGGCGGCCAAGACGCCCGTGCTCCTCGAGGCAGTCCAACCGGCTGCCTACGTCCCCGTCGACATCTCCGGCGAATATCTGGAGCAGAGCGCGGCCGAGGTTCAGAAGCGCTTCCCCTCCATCGAGGTCATCCCCGTCGTCGCCGATTTCGCGCGTGATTTCGCTCTTCCTCAGTCGATCGCGGCCAAGCCGAAGCTCGGCTTCTTTCCAGGATCGACGATCGGGAATTTTGTCCCGTGGAGCGCGACGGACCTTCTTCGCAGGTTCTACAAGCTGCTCGGCACCGGCGCCCGGCTCCTGATCGGCATGGACCGCGTGAAGCCGGTCGAGCGCCTGCTCGCGGCCTATGACGATCCCGCGGGCGTGACCGCCGCGTTCAACCTCAATCTCCTCGAGCGCATCAATCGCGAGCTGGGCGGCGACGTGCCCGTCGATGCCTTTCGCCATGAGGCGCGATGGAACGAGATCCTGTCGCGGATCGAGATGCATCTGGTCGCCGCCCGAGACGTGGATTTCAACGTCGCCGGCGCTGCCTTCCACTTCGACCGTGGCAATTCGATCCACACGGAGAACAGTCACAAATACGGACCGCGCGGGGCCAGGCTGCAGCTCCTCGCCGGCGGCTGGACCCCCGTCGCCGAATGGACCGATCCGGAACGCGACTTCGCGATCATCCTCGCCGAGGCGCAGCCCGAGCGCTTCGCCCCCTGATTGCTCGCCAGCGCCCGTCCGGCTAAGCGGCGGCCATGATTGCCGCACTCTTCAGCGTCGCCTTTCTCCTGCTCGATGTCCTTTGGTGGGTGATCATCGTTCAGGTCGTCCTCAGCTGGCTGTTCGTGCTGAACGTGCTCAACACCAGCTCGCACGGCGTGCGCGCCTTCGCCCAGGCGATCGATCGGATTCTCGCTCCGCTTTATCGGCCGATCCGGGCCATTCTACCCGACTTCGGCGGCATCGATTTCTCGCCGCTGGTCCTGCTGATCCTGATCCAGATTGTCGAAATCCTTCTCCGGGGCGCCGAGAACAGCCTGCTGCAGTACCCCGGCCAATGACCGCGAAGCTGATCGACGGGCGGGCCGCAGCCGCTCGGTTGAGGGGCCGGGTGGCCGAGGCCGCGGCGGATTTCAGGGGCCGAACCGGCCGCGCTCCCGGTCTTGCCGTCGTCCTCGTCGGCGAGCACCCGCCAAGCGCGGCCTATGTCCGCTCCAAGATCAAGGCGACTCTCGAAGCCGGCATGGAAAGCTTCGAGCATCGTCTGCCGGCCGAAATCTCCGGGGAGGATCTGCTCGCGCTGGTCGACCGGCTCAATGCCGACGATCGCGTCGACGGCATCCTCGTGCAGTTGCCGCTTCCCGGGCACGTCGACGACCAGGCGATCCTGACCCGGGTCGATCCGGCCAAGGATGTCGACGGATTTCACCCGATCAACGCGGGCCTGCTCGCGACCGGCCTCGACGGGCTCGTCCCGTGCACGCCGCTTGGCTGCCTTATGCTCCTCCAGGATGAGCTCGGGGACTTGAGGGGCCTCGACGCGGTCGTCGTCGGCCGGTCGAATATCGTGGGCAAGCCGATGGCCCAGCTGCTGCTGCGCGCGAGCTGCACGGTGACCATCGCCCATTCGCGCACCCGCAACCTCCCCGACGTCGTCCGCCGAAGCGATATTGTCGTGGCCGCGGTCGGACGGCCGGAGATGGTCCGCGGCGACTGGCTCAAGCCCGGCGCGACCGTGATCGATGTCGGGCAGGAACGGGTCGAGCAGCCCGACGGCACCCGCAAGCTGCTCGGCGACGTCGCCTTCGACGAGGCGCTGGATGTGGCCGGCGCGATCACCCCTGTTCCCGGAGGAGTCGGACCGATGACCATCGCCTGCCTGCTGCGCAACACCGCCGTCGCCGCCCACCGGCGCGAGGGCCTGCCGAAGCCCCAGGGGCTATGATCGCGGCCGCGCTTCTCTTCGCCGCGGCGCCGGCTTCGACCGCGACCGACGCCGAACGCGCGTTCGCCGCCGATGCGCAGCGCATCGGCCAGTGGAGCGCCTTTCGCAAATATGCCGACAAGGATGCGGTGATGTTCACGCCGCAGGCAGCCTGGGCGCGAGATTTCCTTCGCGGCCGGAAGGACCCGCCGCGAGCCATCAGCTGGCGGGCAGCGGTCAGCTACGTCTCATGCGACGGCCGAACGGCAGTCAACAGCGGTCCCTGGTTCGGCGTCGGCGGGCACGTCGGCGGCACGTTCAATACCGTGTGGCAAAAGGGCGCCGCAGGGTGGCGCTGGGTCTATGACGGCGGTGGACCGCTGACCGGCTCGGCCGCTCGCGCCGGCGCTCCGGCGATCCGTCGCGCGTCCTGCGCCGGCAAGCCGAAAGGAGCGCCGATTACCCCGCCGCCGCCGCTCAGCACGCACAAGGCCGAGGTCGCGAAGGCCGACAACGGACGCGGCGAATCCGCCGACCGGACGCTGGGCTGGGACTGGCAGGTCGACGCGCACGGCACGCGCCGTTTCCGCCTCTTTCAGTGGACCGGCCGCCGCTACGTCCAGGTGCTGACAAGGCACGCCCGCGCCAGATGATCGAATTGTTCGGCTCGGCCCTGATCACTTTCCTAGTGATCATCGACCCGCCCGGCTGCGCGCCGATCTTCGCCAGCCTGACGCGCGGATCGACGCCCGCCCACCGCCGCACGATGGCGATCCGATCGTCGCTGATCGCCTGGGCGATCCTGATGTTCTTCGCGCTGCTCGGCAAACCTTTGCTCGCGGCATTGGGCATCAGCCTCGCCAGCTTCCGCATCGCTGGCGGCATCATGCTCTTCTTCATCGCGATCGACATGGTGTTCGAGCGGCGCACGGAGCGCCGGGAGAAGCGGGCGGAGGAGATCGAGGGAACGCCCGAGGGCGAGGACATCAGCGTCTTCCCGATGGCCATGCCGATGATCAGCGGCCCCGGATCGATTGCAAGCGCAATGCTCTGGGTGAGCCGCGCCGAGACCCTCCCGAAGGTCGTTGTCGTCCTCGGCGCGATCACCACCGTGATGTTGATGACCATGCTGACCCTGCTCGCCGCCGGGCCGATGATGCGACTGATCGGCGACAAGGTCGAAGCGGCGATCACCCGTATTCTCGGCGTCATCCTGGCGGCGCTGGCGGCCCAGTTCGTCGTCGATGGCCTGAAGCAGAGCTTTCCGCACGTTCTCGGCTAGGGTTTCCTAGCCGACCACCCGCCACATCCGGAAAGGCGAAACCTTGCCAAGGTCGATTGGCGAGAGCCAGCCCGGCACCTTGCCATTCGCGAGTTGCTGGTAGAATCCCTTCGGCGCCTCCGACGCGAAGATCGTCGTGGTCGAGCTGTTCGGACAGGTCAGCAGGTAGCTCGAATGATATTTGCCGATCAGCGCACGCGCCTGCGCTTCGCTGCCGCGGAAGGCGTTCATCACGTCGGCGATCTGCTGACCGTTGCGGTGATAGGGCCCGACGATCGAGTCATGGTGAGTCACCGTGATCAGCCGGGGCCCGAAATCGACGAAGGTGAAGACGACCCCCTTCGGCTGCAGCGCGACCGGATGATAGGCCCACAAGCTGTTGCACAACGCGTTGGCGTGGTTGATCGCGATCTCGTGCGGAGTCGGTTTGTTCTCGTGGATGTAGCCGAGGACGAGCGGCACCGCTGCCCCCGCTCCGATCAGCACCACGACGAATACCCCGAGGACACGCACGGCGGGCGACCGCGCATTCCATAGCGGCGGTGCAAGAATCCAGGCGATTGCGACCGCTCCGACGACGCCGAGCATCTGGGCGGCCGGGCCGGTCCGGATCTGCCAGAACAGCAAAGCCGTCGCCGCGAAACAGGGTATGGCGGCGGCGAGGACCCGCCGCTGGAGCTCCGGATCGCGGCGTCGCCACCAGGCGAGCAGCAGCCAGCCGAGGCAGCCGGTGACCGGAAGAGCAAGCGTGGTCAGCGCCGTCCGCCAGTCCTGCTTGTAGACCGGCCGCGCCTCGCGGACGTGGCTCAGCCACAGCCAGTCGACTTCCGGCGACACGCCCTCGAGCCGCTGCGTGCAATGCGGCCAGGTCAGTCCGTGGAAAGCCGCGATCACAACGCCGGCAATGACAGCGAGCAGCAACCGTCGTCCGCGCTGCTCGGGCGACAGCCAGGCAAGGCCATACATCAGCGCGCCGCCGATCAGGGCGTCCGACAGCCAGACGGGCGACAAGGCGTCGCACACCGCCGAGCGATTGTCGTAGGACGTAAAGGCAAGGAAGCAGAGCGCCGTCGCGCCGACCAGCGACAGGGCATAGGTGGACAACCGACCGCGCTCTTCGGTGTCGACCACCCAGAACAGCACCATCGCCGCCCCGGCGGCAGCCAGGTAGATGATCATCTCCAGCCCGATCGCGAGCGAGAGCGCGGTCGAGATGCCAAGCACGAGCCCGCCGCGCACTCGCTTCGGGTCGGCGAGCGACGCCATCGACAGTGCCAGCAAGGCAAGCTGCCAGCCATGGTGGTCGATCCGCTCGGGCATGAACATGCTGTTCGTCGAGCCCGCGAAATAGATTCCGGCGAATGCCATTGGATAAGCGAGCGGACCGATCAGCCGGCGCGCTGTCAGCGCCAGGGAGATCAGCAGCAGCAGGTAAGGCAGCAGCGGCGCGATGCCGACGGCGATCCGCTCGGCCCCGGCACCGCCGAGGAAGGGCCGGAGCGACAGGATCAGCCCCGCGATCGGCAGATCGACCAGCCGCGACCAGTGGACGTTGGCCCCGAACGGCGGATTAAGCCGATACTGCCGCAGGTCGAACCAGCCCTGCCCATGCAGCAGACCGCGAACCTGCATCATCCGCATGTTGTCGTCGGTGTCGCCGAGATTGAACCAGCGGATGTCGCTTCTGCGATCGAAGATGAACCAGGCGCAGAACAGCAGCCAGGCGATCAGGGCCGCCAGCGTCCAGTGGCGAGTGAGCCAGGAGAGCAGGCGATCGGTCGCCAGCGTCACCCACCGGACGCATCGCTGCAGCCACGGCGGGCCGCCGCCGTCGTTCACGTCTTGCTTGCGCTCAAGCATGAAAGGCGCTGTAGCCGGTCGCAAGCACAGGGCAAACAGGCCGCCTCAGGTTTCATCGACCATCCATTTTCCATGCTGACCGCAATCTCTTCCGACCGCCGGGCAATGCTCGGGCAGATCGTCCGCTTCGGCATCGTCGGGCTGTCGCTGGCCGCCGTCTATTCGGCCATCTACTGGGTCCTCGCGACCTATGTGATGGCGCCGATGCTGGCGGTCGTCGTCGCCTTCGCGGTCGCCGTCATCGCGGGCTTCATCCTTCACAGCCGCTGGAGCTTCCGGGGCCACGGCCGGCAGGAAGACCACCGGATGAAGACCATGTTCTTCCTGGTGCAGGGTTCCGGCTTTGTCCTCAACGAGCTTTTCACCTGGATCCTGACGGGCCCGATGCATGGGCCGACCTGGTGGCCCCTTGTCCCGGCGATCCTGGTCACGCCGTTCGCCACCTTCCTCTTGAACCGGCAGCTGGTTTTCCGCTGATGGAACGCGTCGTCTACGATCAGATGGCGGAGCTCGACCAGCGGCACTGGTGGTACCGCGCGCGACGCGAGGTCCTCGCCGAGCTGATCCGCCGCAGGGCGTCGCCGCCGCCCGGCGCCCGGCTGCTCGAGATCGGCTGCGGCACTGGCCACAATCTCGCGATGCTTGGGGAGTTTGGCAGCGTCGAGGGCCTGGAGCTCGACGACGCGGCGCGAGCCATCGCCGAGACGCGGCTCGGCGGGCCGGTGATGAGCTCACCCTTGCCCGATCTCTCCGGCGTCCCCGAGCGCAGCTACGACCTTGTCGGTGCGTTCGACGTGATCGAGCATATCGACGACGACCGCGCCGCGGTTACGTCGATCGCCCGCCGGTTGAAGCCCGGCGGCAAGTTCGTGATGACCGTGCCCGCGCACCAGTGGATGTGGTCGGCACACGATGTCGTCAATCACCACCAGCGGCGCTACTCCAGGGCGGCACTGAAGCAGCTGATCCGGCAGTCGCCGCTTCGCCTCGACGCGATCGGCTATTTCAACAGCCTGTTGTTTCCGGTCGCCGTCGCCGAACGCATGGCGTCGAAGGCGAGGGGGCGCGACGACGCGAACCTGTCGCTGCCCGCCGCGCCGCTCAACTCAGCGCTGGAGCGCGTGTTCGCGGCCGAACGTCACCTGATCGGGCGCGTGCCCTTGCCGCCGGGGCTGTCCCTATTCGCCGTGGCATCGGCGACATAGCCGAGCCGGACCGGTGGCCGCTCGCTGCGTCCGGCGATCTCCTGTACGATGTAGAGCGGTCGGCCTTTCGCCTCATTGTACAGGCGGCCGATATATTCTCCCATCAGCGCCAGGACGAACATCTGCACGGCCCCGATCACGACGACCACCAGCATCAGTGACGTCCATCCCTGGATGCTTTGCCCGGCGAGCCAGGCATAGGCGATGTAGAGGATCAGGATCACCGACCCGATCGACAGCGCCAGTCCGACATGGCTCGCGAGCTTCAGCGGCGCCGAAGAGAAGCCCGTCAGCGCGTCAATTGCGAAGCGGAGCATCTTCCGGAACGGATATTTGGTGTCCCCGGCGAACCTCTCCTCGCGATCGTAGGGGAAGGGCACTTGCCTGAAGCCGATCCAGGCGACCATGCCGCGAATGAAGCGCGCCTGCTCCGGAAGGGCGAGTAGCGCGTCGAGCGCCCGCCGGCTCATCAGCCGGAAGTCACCGGCGTCGAGCGGGATATCGACTTCGGTCGCGCGCGACAGCAGCCGATAGAAGCCGTGCGCCGTCGCGCGTTTGAACGCGGTCTCGCCGGCGCGGCTCTTGCGGACTCCATACACGACGTCGGCCTGCTCTCGGTCCATCGTCTCCAGCATCGGAGCAAGCAGCTCGGGCGGGTCCTGGAGATCGGCGTCGATGATGAGGATGCGATCGCCGCGGCAGATGTCGAGCCCGGCAGTCAGCGCCAGCTGGTGCCCATGGTTGCGCGACAGGTTCACCGCGACGACGTGGCCGTCGGCCGCCGCGATCCGCTGCATGATCGGCCACGACTTGTCGCTCGATCCGTCGTTGACGAACAGGATCTCATAATCCTCTCCGACGCTGGTCCGAGCGGCGGCGGCGACGCGGCGGTGCAGCAGCTCGAGGCAAAGCTCCTCGTTGAAGCACGGGATGACGATCGACAGTGTCATGGCTGCGTTCGATAGAGGATTGACCCGCCTCCGCGCCAGACCGGCTGCATGTCCGCGATCAGCCGCTCGTCGTAGGGCGGCGGGTCGAGCAGCCAGACGTAGTCGAAGTCGTTGCGCGGGATGAGGCTGAGCGACGTGTCGAGCTGCCGGTGGAGGCCGTCGGTGCAGGTGTTCGGGCGAACGAGCTCCGAAGGGTCGGCGGAATAATAGCCGGCGCGGGTGTAGCGAAGATCAAGCAGGTTGAGACCCTCGAGGACCCATTGGTCGTTGGCGAAGCCATGCCGCCGGACGATCACCATCGAGCCCAGATGGCTGTCGCGCGGGAGCGCCCACGTGCCGGTGCACGGCAGTGTCGACAGGGTGACGACCCGTGCTCCCTCCGGGACATGATCGAGCGCCGTCAGCTTCGCCGCCTGATCGTCCGCGGCAATCGCCAGGCTAAGCGTATTGCTCCCGAGCCGCATGAGGAAAAACGCCAGCCCGAGCACCGCCAGGCTCCGCCCGACCGGCAGGTGGATCGGACGGCGGAAGCGGATCGCGAGGACCAGTGTGGCGATCACATAGGGCATCAGGCGCATGTCCGCGTAGGTCGACCCGAACACCGTCCGCGGCAGGATGATGAACGAGACCAGCAGCACGAAGCTGGTGAACAGCAGGTTGCGCGAGAAGGTCAGCTGGCGGCTGACGACGGCGTAGACGAGGACCATGCCGACGGGAACCAGCGAGGCGATGTCGAACGCTCGCCACCGGTCGCGCAGCGAGTCCTGGAGCCACATCCATTTGAGCTTCCAGTTGAACCAGTCGTACGTCATTCCGCCATGCGCTTCGCTTCGCCAGACCAGCGTGATGACGATCGGCAGGGCCATCACGGAGGCATGCAGCGCGGCATTGACCCCGGCACGGAGCCAACGGCGGCCCTGGTCATGCTCGTGGATCGCCTCGGCCGAGAAGCAGAGCAGGCCGAGCATCCCCCAGCCGAAGGTGTGCGCGAAGAATACGACCAGCGAGATCGGTACGAAAAGCGCCGCCCGCAGCCGGAACTTGCCGAGCCTGCCAAGCCGCAGCCAGAGCCCGAACGCCATGAACGCCAGCCCGACCGACAGGGCGAAGTTGACGAAGCCGAACATGAAGGGATGGCAATAGACGAACGGCAGAGCGAACAGCGCCGTCGGCGGAATTCGTCCGTGCACTTCACGCGCCACCCAGAGGAACCCTGCGGCCGTCATCGGCGGGATCGCAAGCACGATCAGCTTCACTGCCGGCTCCAGCCCGATCAGGCGGCCGAGCGGCATCACCAGCAAGTCGACGCCGAGGTTGCCGATCATCGCCCAGTGGAACCCATAGTAGAGGCGCAGCCAGGGCGAGGTGTCGATGTCGAGCTGCACCCGGTACCGGCCCATGTGGCCGAACAGGTCGACCAGCGGCGGGATCCTCGGGTAGAGCAACGGGATGGTTGCGAGCAGAGCGAGGACGACGACCGTCCAGCGCTTCTCCCACCATTGCACCGGGACGGGAGGCGGTGCGCTTGTCTGCGCTTCCGGGGTCGCTGCTGCTGCTTCTGCTGCTGCTGCTGGTAGAGGCGCGCCGCTCACGGGCGGCTGGCTATCGCCTCAGCCGCGTCTCGGCCAGCCCCCGCAACGTGAAATCTTGCCCATGCGCGGGGCGCGCGCTCAGGCGCCCGACGGCTCCAGCGCCCGCTTGGCTCGCGCCCGGCCGCGCTTTGCCGGCGACGCCTCGGCGCCCAGCCTTCGATAGCGCTCTTCGGCATCGACCATATAGTCGCGGGTGATCGGCACCGCTCGGCGATCGCGGATATACTGGACCTGGTAGTTGCAGGCCGACCCGCTCTCGAACATCACGATGCCGCCGGCGAGATAATATTCCCACATGCGAACGAAGCGCTCGTCGTACATCTTCACGACGGCGTCGCGCTGCGCGTCGAAGCGCTTCAACCACTCGCGCAGCGTGTAGGCGTAATGCAGCCGAAGCATCTCGAAATCGCTGGCGATCAGGCGCGCATTCTCGCTGGCCGCTGACATCTCCGACAAGGCCGGCAGGTGATACCCTGGGAAGATATACTTGTCGGTGAACGGGTCCGGCGTCTTCGACGGTCCACCGAGTCGGCCGATCGTGTGCAGGAGCATCACGCCGTCGGGCTTCAGCAGGTCCCGGCACTTGGCGAAGAATTCGTCATAATGGTCGCCGCCGACATGCTCGAACATGCCGACCGAGACGATGCGATCGAACCGGTCGTCGATGTTGCGATAATCGATCAGCTCGAACTTCACGTGATCGCTGACTCCTGCGGCGTCCGCCCGCTGGCGCGCAATCTTGAGCTGGTGCTCCGACAAGGTGACGCCCAGCACGTCGACCTTCGCGACCTTGTGCAGGAACAGAGCCATGCCGCCCCAGCCGCAACCAATGTCGAGCACGCGCTGCCCGGGCTCCAGCGCCAGCTTGGCAGCGATATGCGCCTTCTTGTCGAGCTGCGCCTGCTCGAGGCTGTTGCCGGGATCGGTGAAATAGGCGCAGCTGTACTGCTTGTCGTCGTCGAGGAAGAGCTCATAGAGTTCGTCCTTGAGGTCGTAATGATGGGCGACGTTGCGGCGCGCCCGAACCAGGTTGTTCGTCGAGAACAGCCGCTTCAGAGTGCGCTTGCCGGCCGACATCCTCTTGCGCCCCTGGCCGGCGTCTTCCCAGCGATTGGTGCCGACAACCAGCTCCATGAGGTCGAGGATGGTGCCGTCCTCGATCACCAGCCGGCCGTCCATATACGCTTCGCCGAAGCCCAGCCTCGGGTTGCGGGCGATGGAGAAGCCGACCTTGTTGTCGGTGAAGCGGACAGTCAGGTGCTTGCCCTTCCCGCCGCCGCCAAGCGTTTCGGGCGGCTTGCCGGGCTGGAGAAGGGTGATGCTGCCCGTGGGCAGAAGCGTGTTCACAAGCCTGCCGATCAACGACATCTATCGGACCTCTCAATGGAATTGCGGCGGCGATTGCCACGCGCCCTGCTGCACGGCAACCGGGTTAGCGATAACTTTCCGCTCCGAACGCCCAGCGAAGCGTTCCCGCAAGGCCAAGCGTCGCTCCGCGGACCACGGGCACGGCCAGCAGGACTGGCCTGAGCCCGTGAAGCTCGCGCGCGAATGGCGGCAGCAAGTCCACCGCGGCTCGCATCAGCAGCTGCTGGACCGGCAGCTCAGCCAGCGACTGAGCCGGGGCGTTCAGAACCAGATCGCGAAAGGCCCGGCTCCGCGTATCGGAACGAAGCTCGGGGAGGAACTCGTTCACGAGCCGCTCCGCCTGCCGTCGCGTGGCCGGCACCGGATCGGCGCCGAGCATTCGCGCCACCTCGCCGGACTCGGCGAAATAGCGGTCTTGGTCGGCAGTGCTCATCCCCGGCTCGCCGTAGCGCCGCCAGCCTTCCAGGAACATCATTGCCCCGGCGACATGGACCCAGGCGAGCAAATGCGGATCTTCTGCGCGGTAGGTCGTGCCGTCGGGAAGCACGCCGGCCACCTGCTGGTGAATCCCGCGGACCTTGGCGATTGCCGCCTCCGCACTCGCCCGCTCGCCATAGGTCGTGACGGCGAGGAAGCGCGCCGTCCGCCGAAGCCTGCCGATCATGTCGGCATGGACGTCGCTATGGTCCCAGACGCCGCCCAGTGCCTGCGGGTGGAGCATCTGCGTCAGGAGCGCCGCAATGCCGCCGGCCATCATCGAGGTCACGTCGCCGTGCACGCGCCAGATCACCGAATTGCGCGGGAACAGCGCATGATCCGATCGCGGGACCGGCCGCTGGCCCTTGGACTGGTCGTTGAAGGTGGAGCGCACTTGCCGGACAAGCGCTCGGCGAAGCGGCGCGAACATGGGGTTCCGAATGCCATCTGCCGCAACCCCCGGCAATGACGTGGGTGAGTCTCAGCCGTAGGCCCGGACGAAGAACACCGCCGTCGTCGCGGCGGTGACGAGCAGGGTCCAGAAGCGAACTAGCCGGTGGGACAGGCGCTTGCCGAGCTTCGCACCGAGCCACCCGCCGGCGATCGAACCCAGCAGCATCGGCAGGCACACTGCCCACACCACCAGACCGACCGCAATGAAAACGAGCGCCGCCGCAAGGTTGGCCACCGCAAGCATCAGCGTCCGCACCGAAAACAGCGATCTTGGGTCGGCTGCGGCCAGCAACCCGTAGGTCGCCGTCGTCATCAGTCCGACGCCGCCACCGAAATAGCCTCCGTAGATGCCAAGCAGCGACTGGGCGACGACCAGCGTCTTCCACCCGATCGTCACGCGCGCGTGCAGCCAGGCCGCAGCGCTCCTGCCGAATAGCATGACGACGAAGCCCAGCAGCAAGAGCCACGGAATGATGAAATCGAACGCCTTGCTCGGCGTCAGCACCAGCAGCACGCTGCCGACCAGTCCGCCGGCGAAGGTGATTGCCGCAAGCGCCTTGACCGGAATCCCGCCGACGGGGGAAAGCTCGTCGCGGAACTCGGCCGCGCTCGCCGCCGCGCCCGGAAGAAGCGCCACGTTGGAGGTCGCATTGGCGAGATTGGCCGGCAGCCCGAGCGCGATCAGTGCCGGGAGGGTGGCGAAGGTACCGCCCCCCGCAAGCGCGTTCATCGCGCCGCCGAGGCAGCCGGCACTCGCGGCCAGCGCGAGGGTCGACGGACTAGGCAGCGGCGGCGGACGCCCGCCGCTTGCGCTCGGCCGCGGTCTTGAGCTGGCCGCAGGCGGCATCGATGTCACGACCGCGCGGGGTGCGCACGGGCGCCGAAATCCCGGCCTCGAAGATGATGTTGCTGAACGCCCGCACCCGCTCCTCGGTCGAGCATTCGTATGGCGCGCCCGGCCAGGGATTGAACGGGAT
>NZ_JAFAVR010000023.1 GCF_019242355.1 Sphingomonas sp.
CTGGTGCCGGTGCCGTTGATCGTGCTGGAGACGAAGGTGAGAGGATCGTAGATGTCGATAATCTCGTCGTGCAGGCGCTGGCGATAGGCGGTCAATGACGCCAGGAAGAAGTCGCCATGATAGCGGACCGACACTTCGAACCCGCGGGAGCTTTCCGGTCGAAGTGACGGGTTCCCCACGAAACTTCCCGGGTAGAAGCCATAGAGGTCGAAGAATGTCGGCTGCGCGATGCCTTCTGCGTAGGCTCCGGTCAGGTCGAAGCCGTCGCCCAGCTTTGCGAGCAGCGAAGCGCGAAGAGAGGTCGCGTCCCGGAAGCGATTGAACATGTCGCGGCGGATTGCGACATCGGTGGTGACGAGGCTGGCCTTCGCCCGCCATTCGAGGGTCAGCGAATTGTGAGTGCGATTGCGCTTCTGGTCGGTGGCGCCCCCATAAAGCAAGTCGCCCGCCTGGAACGTCTCTCGCTCGCTTTCCGCCGCCGCGACGAGAATTTGCGCAACGGGGCCGGTCGTGAACCGATGCTCGGCCTGTGCGCCGACGGTGCGCCGCGTTCCACTGGTGCGGTTGAGGAAAGCACTCGCGAGGTAATTGCGATTACTCGAGCCGAGAAGCGATCCGCTGACCTGCCCGCTCCAGGGCTCGGTCGCGCTACCGATGTCGGCCCATAGCCGACCGGCGGCCATTCGATTGCGACTATTATCGAGGGTATCGGCATGGACGAAAGTGACCGGATCGAACCCGTCGAAATCGCTTCGCCCTGACAGCGCGAACCCCGATGCGTCGAGTTCCAGTAGGGGGCCGAGGCGATAACGACCGTCCACCCGCGCCGAAAGGTTGCGATAGCCGTCCTTGTCGCCGTGACCGCTGAAGCTATCGATTCCGGTGGCGCGTTGCCCTCCGAAGGCTGCGGCCAGCGAGGCGCGATCCGACGACCATGATGCGGCGGCACTGATCCGCTCGAACCCGAACGAGCCGCCCTCCAGCGCCGCCGACCATTCCGTGCCGACCGGCGGAGTACCGTTCACTGCGACGACGCCGCCGATTGCATCCGATCCCCACAGGGCCGATTGCGGTCCGCGAACGACTTCGATGCGGGACGCGATGTCGGCGTTGAGCAGGTCGAACCGGGGCTGGTCGCCGGTCGCGGGATCGTTCGCGCGAATGCCGTCGATGAAGAGAAGAGTGTGGTTTGCTTCGGCGCCGCGGATGCGGACTTCGGTCAGCGACCCGTCCGGCCCCGAAACCGTGACCGAGGTCGAGGGCACCAGGCGCAGCAACGCCGGGACGAGCGGCTCGCCGAGATGCTGGATGAGCTCCTTGTCGATGACGGTGACGCTTGCCGGAGCGCTTTCCTTGAACTCCGGCAGGCGCGAGGTCGTGACGACGATCGGGTTGGAGTCGATGGGCGGAAGGGGCATTGGAATCCTCCTGTTGACGAACGCGTCGTCACAAGAGGGGACCGCCCTCCGCTCCACGGCTGCTCCCGGCCACGAAAACGAACGACGGACCAGGGCAAGTGTCTGACTTGAAAGGCCGCTAGGGGCGACCTGTCCTACAGTTGCGGGCACAGCGCCGGCTTTGCACCGGCTTCCTTCTTGGCCGGCGGCCGTAACCGTCGGACCCGGGTCCGAGGCCGGGCTAGATCGGCGGCCCGAACCTTGTCAAGGAAGTCTTCGTCGGCTAGGGGCGCGCGACACTTGCTGCGGCTGGTCGGAAACCAGCTGCTAACCCAAGGAAATCGCAATGAAGTCCGGCGTCCACCCCGAATATCACACGATCACCGTCGAAATGACCGACGGCACCAAGTTTGAGACTCGCTCCACCTGGGGCAAGGAAGGCGACACCCTCCACCTCGACATCGACCCGAAGGTGCACCCGGCCTGGACCGGCGGCAACCAGAAGCTGCTCGATGCCGGCGGACAAGTCGCTCGCTTCAACAAGCGCTTCGGTGGACTCTCGCTCGGCAAGAAGTGAGCTTACGGTAGCTTGATGCTGCCGTTCCACGATCCCGCGCTGCGCTACCGTTCGGCCCCGACCATTGAGACCGAGCGGCTGCGCCTGCGCGCCTTCCAGCTAAGCGACCTCGACTATTTCCAGACGTTCTTCGCGAACGCTCATGCCAGCCGACACGTCGGCGGCCCGAGCGGGCGGGAGGACAGCTGGCGTCGGCTGCTCGCAGGTGTCGGTCTGTGGCCAATGACCGGCCTCGGCATGTGGGCGGTCGAGCGGCGTCAGGATGGCGCGACGATCGGCCATGTCGGCTTCTTCGATTTCCTGCGGGAATGCTTTCCGCCGATCTCGGGCGAGCCCGAAATGGGCTGGATCCTAACACCATCCGCGCATGGCCAAGGCTACGCGACGGAGGCCTGCGTCGCCATGCTCGACTGGTTCGGGCACCAAATCGGTAGCCACGCGATCCATGCGATGATTTCACCGGAAAACGCTGCTTCGATGAAGCTCGCGGCGAGGCTGGGATTCGAGCGGCAGCCGGATGGGCTGTATCGCGATCAGCCTCAAACCATGTGGCGCCGTCCGCCGGCCTAAAAGGCGCTCAATCCCGTGATCGCGCGTCCCATGACCAGCGCATGGACGTCGTGCGTGCCTTCATAGGTGTTGACCGTCTCGAGGTTCGCGGCGTGCCGCATCACGTGGAACTCGGCGGAGATGCCATTGCCGCCGTGCATGTCCCGAGCGACCCGCGCAATTTCCAGGGCTTTGCCGACATTGTTGCGCTTGATCAGGCTGATTGTCTCCGGAACCAGCTCGCCCTCGTCGAGACGCCGTCCGACCCGAAGCGCCGCCTGAAGGCCGAGCGTGATCTCCGTCGCCATGTTGGCGAGCTTCAGCTGCACCAGCTGGTTCGCGGCCAACGGTCGCCCAAATTGCTTGCGGTCGAGCGTATATTGCCGTGCGGCGTGATAGCAGGCCTCGGCCGCGCCCATGGAGCCCCAGGCGATGCCGTAGCGGGCCCGATTGAGACAGCCGAACGGGCCCTTGAGGCCCTCGACGTTGGGAAGCACCGCGTCCTCGCCGACCTCAACTCCGTCCATCACGATCTCGCCGGTGATCGAGGCGCGCAGTGACAGCTTTTCCTTGATCTTGGGCGCCGAGAGGCCGGCCATGCCCCTCTCGAGCACGAAGCCGCGAATCTTGCCGCCATGTGCGTCCGACTTCGCCCACACGACGAAAACGTCGGCGATCGGCGAGTTGGTGATCCACATCTTGGTGCCGGTCAGTCGATAGCCGCCGCTCGTCTTCTCGGCGCGAGTGCGCATGCTTCCCGGATCCGAGCCGGAATCGGGTTCGGTCAGGCCAAAGCAACCGACCCATTCGCCCGTCGCCAGCTTCGGCAGGTACTTCTTGCGCTGGTCCTCAGAGCCGTAGGCATGGATCGGGTACATGACGAGACTCGACTGCACCGACATCGCCGAGCGATAGCCGCTGTCGACCCGCTCGACGGCTCGGCCGATGAGACCGTAGCTGACATAGCCGAGGCCGGCGCCGCCATATTCGTCCGGCACCGTCGCTCCGAGCAGTCCGAGCTCTCCCATTTCGCTCATGATCTCGCGATCGAACCGTTCGTCGAGATAGGCTGACGTAACACGGGGCAGCAGCTTCTCCTGCGCATAACCCTCCGCCGTGTCGCGGACGAGGCGCTCCTCGTCGGTCAGTTGATGATTGAGGTCGAAAGGGTCTGCCCAGTCGAACGGCAGGATGGCAGGCTCGCCCACGCGTTGCGGCTCCGAAATGTCTGCGGAAAGCGGTCCTGTTAGCGGCCGCGCGACCGCCGCGCCACCCCACATCCGGATCACAGGGCTTGCGGGTTGACCCCGGTCGTCTGAACCATCGCCAGCGGCATTTGCCCGCTGGACGATCCTCCAGGGTGGACGCCCGTAAGGCCGGAACGTGTCGTCGCGCCAGCCATGGCGGCGGGATTCGCGAGGCAGGTCGTCGAGATGGTGGCGATTGCGATGGTGACCGACGCGATGAAGATGAGGAGGCGATTCATGATATGCTCCTTCCTGGGTTTTCCTGAGATTTCGCTATTTGGGATCAACGCCTATCGCCTTGAGCTCGGCGAGCTTTTCCGCCGACAGCGGCTGCAGTCCGTGGCGCTTGAGGTTGAGGACGAATTCGGGCGTCACGTCCATTGCCTTGAGCTCGACCAGCGTTTCGACCGGGAGGTTGGCGTATCCGATCCGGGCGAAGGACTGGATGAACTGGGGGTCAATCTTGAGCGCCGCCAGCTGCTCGATCTGTTCGGCGCTGAGGTCGTGGTACCCGGCGGCACCAAGGCTTTCGATATAGGCTGGCGATACGCCAACTGCCTTGAGGCCGACGATTCCCTCAGCGTCGAGCTTGCCGTAACCCGCGCGGCGCAGGCTATCGATATAGTCCGGCGAGACGTCCAGCGCCGCGAAGTCGACAAGGTTATCTAGCGAGGCAGGCGCATAGCCGCGCGCGGTGAGGGCCGTGATGAACTTCGGGGTTACATTGACCGCCGACAGGGTGACGAGCTCATTGATGTCGGGACGCGGGTACCGATTCGCCGCCAAGGCGTCGACCAGCGCGCGCGTCGCTCCAACGGCCGTCAGGTCGTAGGATTGGCCGACGGTCGGATTGCCGATCCCGTGGCTCTGCAGCATCGCGGTGAAGGACGGATCGGGCGTGAACGTGCACTGCCCCGTAGCGACCGCCCCGCTGCCCACGCCGGCGCAATCGAACCGGCCCGGCTCGCGCACGATCGCGAAGCGCACCGGCCGCTGGCCTGGCTCATTAAGGCTCGCGACATCCAGCCCCGCCAGATCGCCGGCCGGAAAGCTGGAGCTCATGTTGGCGTGCAGCAAGTCTCTCCGGTAAAGATCGAGCTGCACTCGGCCGTTCGTCTGAGGCGTCAGACGGAATTGTGCCTCGATGCTGGTCGAATTGTAGGTTGCCGTTGCGATGGAGGCGCTGGAGTTGGGCGCCGTGGCCAGCAGCAGGGCGGCGCAGACCGCCAGGGTTCTCGTCATGACAGGGCTCTCCTTCAATCGCGGACAAGGCTCCGCCGCGCGCCTGCGGTCAGGCGATCAATCGCTTTGGTAATCAGTGAGTTATGCGTCGTACGGGACGTCAGCCGCCGTCGTCACCCTCGTCCGAAGACGACCCGGGCGGACGTGGAGGCCTTGGCGGCCTGGCTAGACCATGCCCATCGCCGATCGCCTTGAGCTCGATCAGCTTCTCAATACTGGGCCGACCGTAGCCCGCGCTCCGAAACCGGGCGATGTCGGCAGGCGTCAGGCCGACCGCACGCATCTCGCTGATTTGGTCGAGCGGCAGATCGGGGTATCCGGCAGCAGTGACGCCGCGTAGGTAGTCCGGAGTAACGCCCAGCGTGTAGGCCTTTTCCAGTTCGTCGGCGTCAAGATTGCGATAACCGGCACCAATGAGCCCGCGGACATAGCCCGGAGTGACCCCACTGGCTTTTAATCCGACCAGGTCATTCACGCTCGCGTTCCTCAGCTGTGGGGCAACGGCGATCATGTCTCGTGCATATTCGGACGACACACCCGCGGCCCTCAATTCGATCGCATCGTCGAGCGCCGCGTCACGCTGACCCGGCGGCCTCGTGAAACCGGGAACGGGATCGTTCTCGTCGGCATAAGTCACCGCGCGGGCGCCATCGGCGTTGAGCGCGACGACCTTGCGCCGGCCCTGACGGTCGGGGGGATAGATGGTCACGGTGGCTCCGCTGGGTGCAGTCGAAACCATGACGCCGTTGACGGACTTTACCGTCGATCCATTCGGGCTCACGGCCTCGATATCGCCTTCACCGGGACCGATGGCGACAGTTGGACGGACCGCAGCGACAGCAGTTGCGACGGAGCTTGATACGCCTTGAGCGATGATGTGCGGCAGGTCCCTCGGATCATCGCCATCGCCATGATAGGGAACTCCGGTGTCAATTGGCTGACCAGCCGCGACCGCCTTCATCCCGTTCGCGCTGTCGCGGCCCGAGACATCTGCGCGGGCCGGAGAAAGCGTGAGTGCCGCCAACGGGGCGGCGATCGCGACGGCGCCGACGAACACGCCAAACGCGAATGGTCGGGCAACCGGCCCCCGGGCCGACGCGCTGTCGAGGACTCGCGCCACCCGGCGGGCGAGCGAACTCTTCGACGGTGCAACTCCATGCGCCCCAAGCAGCAGCCCCGAGCATTCGTGCCGGGCAACGCCAACCAGCAGCTCGGCATAATCGGTATCGGCGATGTCCGACGCGAGGACGGCATCGTCGGCCGTTTCCTCGCGCAACTGGTGCGCCTCTCGTGCAAGCAGCCACACCAGGGGATTGAACCAGAACAGGGCGGTCGCGATCCGGGCGAGCAGCAGCTTGGCCCAGTCGAGGCGAGCGACGTGCGCAAGCTCATGCGCAATGATCGCCTCGGCTTCTCCCGACGCCTGGACCGCGCGCTCGTTGAGCAGGATGACCGGCCGCATCAGGCCCCAGCTGATCGGCGATCCGAGCTCGTTGCTGGTGAGCAGGGCGGTGCCGTGCTTGAACCCCATGCGACGCTGGGCACGTGCAAGTGCGCTCAGCCAATGGCCATCGACCAGGACGTCAGCGCGCGCGCGGAGCGCGAGCAGTCGAGCCAGCGCGAGGAGGGTGATGAACAGCAGGATAGCGGCGGGCACTGCATAGGCAGCGAGGGCGGCGGCGGTCCAGCTGATGCTTGAAGTGGCGACGGATGCGGTGGCCGGAGGCAATGCCGCTTGGGTGACCGAAGATCCGGTCGGCTCACGGTGAGCCGTTGCCGCCGGAAGGCTCAGCGTCGCGGGTCCGGCCGTCGGCGCGTCAGTTGTTGCGAACAGTGCGGGAGCCTCGACGTTCCAGCTCGGCAGGACGAGCGGCGCCAAGGCCAAAGTGACCAACGCCAGCAGCCCGACATGCGCGATCAAGGAGCGCTCGGCCGATGAACGCTGCTTCGTCAGTGCCAGCAGCGCCAGCGCGAGTGCGGAAATGACGACGGACTTGAGGGCGATCGTGAGCAACGCATGCATCACTTCTCTCCCTTTGCCTTGCGCGCCTGGGCAATCATCTGCTCGAGCCGGTCGAGCTCGCTGGTGTCCAGCTTGTCCGACATTCCGAGAAGCGCCGTGGCCGCACCGGCCGCCGATCCATTGAAGAACACGCGTACGATGTCGCTCAGGGCCGAGGTCTTGGCGACCGAATCCGCAACCGTGGGGCTGTAAAGATAGCCGCGATCAGAATCGGCGCGCTGGACATAGCCTTTGTCCTCCAGCCGCTTCAGCATGGCACGCACAGCCGAGCCGCTCAGCTGGTCGGGGAGCGCGTCGCAGATATCCGCGACGAGGAGCGGGCCGCGTTCGTACAGGATGTCGACGATCTGCCGTTCCCGGGGTGGAAGCTTGCTTAGCATCGCGACTCCTTGGCGCTACGTTTGTAGCGGTGTGCTACATTTGTAGCGCGTACGCAAGCCCTTTCTGCGAGTCTTGCCAGAAGCGTGGCGGAGAGGGTGGGATTCGAACCCACGGTGAGCTTGCACCCACGGCGGTTTTCAAGACCGCTGCCTTAAACCACTCGGCCACCTCTCCTTGAGGCGGTCGCTATCGCTTGGCGCGGCGGGCTGTGCAAGCGGCGCGGTGAACCCGATGGCGCTCCGGCCGTTTTCCCTTAGCCTCGGTAGTGAAGGGGAGGGTGCGTTGAGCGCGTTGCAGGCTTGGGCGGCATTGGCGATGGCGACGGCGGCGGTCGGCTCGGCTTCCCCGGACGGCCAGACGGCGCTCGGGACTTATGGCCAGCCCGCCTATCCCCAGCCTGCCTATGCGCAGCCGGCGCCCATCGCCAGTCCGTGGCAGACCTACAAGGTCAGGCTCAGCATGCTTGCTCGGCAGCAGGGCGTTCGCGAGTCGACCATCCAGGCGAACATACCGGGCCTCGACGTCAATCAGCGTGTGATCGACCTGGACCAGGCGGAGCCCCGTGCGGCCCAGCCCGGCGTACGGCCGTCCATGGCGGCCTACTTGAGCGACCATGTAACGCCGCGCCTGATCGCCCGCGGGCAGGAGCGCTACTCGAGCGATTATTCCTATCTTCAGACCATCCGCGCGCGTTACGGCGTCGACCCCGCAGTGCTGATGGCGATCTACGGCCATGAGACCAGCTACGGCACTGTCACCGGCAGCCACGATCTGCTGGAGACGCTCGCCAGCCTGGCGTACGGCGGGCGGCGCCGCGAGTTGTTCGAGCGGGAGTTCATCGCATCCCTGAAGCTCATCGACCAGGGCGTCCCGCGCTGGATGCTCAAGGGCAGCTGGGCCGGCGCCACCGGCTACCCGCAGTTCCTGCCGTCTGTCGCCTTGCGCCTGCGGGCGGACGGCGACGGCGACGGCTATGCGGACATCTGGCGGAGCGAGGTCGACGGACTGGCCTCGATTGCCTCCTACCTGCGCGACGCGGGTTGGAAGCCAGGCGTCGCTTGGGGCGTTCAAGCGAGGGTGCCGCTCGGCCTCAACCGTGCTGCGCTCCAGTCTCGAATCACCGCCGCCAAGTGTCCCCAGGTCTATCGCCGCCATTCACGGTGGCTTACGGTCGGCCAGTGGCGCTCGCTAGGCGTGGTGCCGGTCGAACAACGGCTCGGCGACAATGAGATGGCGACCCTCCTTGAACCCGACGGGCCAACAGGGTCAGGCTATCTGCTGTCGAACAATTACCGGACGATCCTCGATTACAATTGTTCGAATTTCTACGCGATGTCCGTCGGGCTGCTGGCGGACGCGATTGCGCGGCGATAGACAGGTTCGGCCGTAACGCCGACTTGAAGGACGTCGCCCGCTTCCATGACTCGCCAAATCCTGCTCGCAACCGCCGCCGCTTCGTTGATGTTTGCAAGCGCGTCGCCCGCCGCTGCTCCGCAGTTCGATACGCCTGCGAAGGTCGCCTATCTCATCGACCTGAATTCGGGCGCCGTGCTTTATGCAAAGAATCCGGACGTGCACATGCCGCCGGCATCGATGGCCAAGATGATGACGACGGAGGTTGCCTTCGAACTGATCGACAAGGGCCAGCTTCCGCTCAACAAGATGTGCACCGTGCGTCCGGAGACTTGGCAAAAGTGGCATGGGCCCCAGGCGGGCTCGACCATGTTCCTGTCGCCGGGAGAGCAGGTCAGCGTCGAAAATCTTCTCAAGGGCATCGTTACGCTCTCGGGCAACGACGCGGCGGTGGTCCTGTCGGAATGCATCGCGGGGACGGAGCAGGCCTTCACCGACCAGATGAACGCGCTCGCCAAGCGGCTGGGCGTGAACAGCAGCCATTTCGGCACCGCCAATGGCTGGCCGGACAACGGGGTCACGTATGTGACGGCCCGCGATCTCGCGACGGTGGCGCGGGCGACCATCGAGCATCACCCTAAGCTGTACAAGGAATTCTACGGCCTTCCGAACTTCACCTGGGGCAAGACGATGGGCGGCAACGCCATCACTCAGGAGAACCGCAACCCGATCCTCGGCCATGTGGCGGGCGCGGATGGCCTGAAGACCGGTCATACGGATGAAGCTGGGTACGGCTTCACCGGCTCGGCCGAGCAGAACGGCCGCCGGTTGATCGAGGTGCTCGCGGGCATGTCCAGCTGGAACCAGCGCGTGCAGGAATCGACGCGACTGATCCAGTGGGGCTTCGGCGCCTGGACGGATAAGCCGCTCTTCAAGTCAGGCGCGAAAGTCGGCAGCGCCAGAGTGCAATTGGGAAGCGAATCCGAAGTCCCGCTGGTCGCCCCGCACGATCTCGCCGTGACGATCCCGGCGGGGCTGTCGAACGGTTTGGTCAAAATGCAGATTCGCTACGAAGGTCCCGTCGCCGCACCGATTGCGAAGGGGCAGCATGTCGCTGATCTGCTGGTCTACACCGGCGACACGCAGCCGCAGGTGACGCCGCTCGTCGCGGGTGAGGATGTCGGCAAGGCCGGTTTCTTCGGGCGGATCTGGCTCGGCTTCAAGCAGCTGTTCGGAATGGCGTGACCGCGGCCGGCAGGTTCATTTCACTGGAAGGCGGCGAGGGAGTCGGCAAGTCGACGCAGGCGAGGGAGCTTGCTGCAGCCCTCCAAGCGATCGGCATCGACGTGGTTCTCACCCGGGAGCCGGGTGGAAGCGACGGCGCCGATGCGGTCCGCGAGCTGCTCCTCAGCGGAGCGGACGAGCGTTTCGGCCCAGATGCCGAAGCCTTGCTGTTCGCCGCCGCCCGGGCCGACCACGTCCGAAAGACGATCCGGCCAGCCCTTGCCGCGGGTCGCTGGGTGATCTCCGATCGGTTCATCGACAGCTCGCTCGCTTACCAGGGCGGCGCCGGAGGGCTCGGAATCGAGGTCGTGCGATCGATCAACGCCTTCGCCCTTGGCGACACTTTTCCAGATCGGACTCTGGTCCTGTTGTCTGACGAAGGGCAGGCGCGGGCGCAGCTTCGCGATACCGGCGCGAGCGATCGGATCGGCGGCCGGTCCGAAGCCTACCATCACAAGGTGGAGACCGCGTTCCGGCTCATAGCCGCGGAGGAGCCCGACCGGGTCCGCCTCGTCGACGCATCCGGCCCAAAGGAAGCCGTGACCAAGCGCTTGCTCGACGTTTTGTCGGACCTGTTGCCATGATCCTTGGCCAAGACAGGGCCGTCGAGCAGTTTGCGAGCGCCTGGACCTCACGCAAGCTTCACCACGGTTGGCTGCTCGCCGGGCCCAAAGGCGTGGGCAAGGCAAGCTTTGCGCAGGCGGCGGCCCGGCGCGTTCTTTCGGAGGCTGCCGGCCCGCCGTTCGACCTCCCCGCGCTGGATAGCCCCGACGAGCACCCAATCGTCAAGCTGATCACCGCCGGAAGCCATCCCGACATGCGCTGGCTGAAGCGCTTGCCGAGGGAGAAGGGGGAGGGGCTGGCGCGCAACATCAGTGTCGAACAGGTCCGCGAGCTTGGCGAGTTCCTGACTCTAACCCCAGCACTGTCGCCGTGGCGGGTAGCCGTCATCGATACCGTGGACGAGCTGGAGGCATCGGCCGCCAATGCACTCCTGAAGATCCTTGAGGAGCCGCCGCCGAACACCCTGTTTTTCCTCGTCAGCCATGCACCGGGTCGTCTTCTGCCGACGGTCCGTTCCCGCTGCCGGCGACTCGACTTCCAGGCGCTGTCGGGCGACGCCATGACGTCAATTCTGGCTCGAGATGTGCCCGAGCTTTCAAAAACGGATCGCGACCGCATCATCGCAATGTCCGCGGGATCCGCCGGCCGCGCGCTTGCCTTCGCGGAGCTCGATTTCGGCAAGATCGAGGACGCGGCAATGGCAATCCTGCGCCACGGCGATCCGACCAATGCGCGGCGATCCGAACTCGCAGCGGAGCTCGGTAAGAAGAACGCCGCCGACCGCTATGGCGCCTTCCTCGACGCGGCTCCGTCGCTAATCGCGGCACAGGCGCGGCGGGTGACCGGCGAGCCGCGGGAGCGGGCTCTTGTCGCTTATGCGAAGGCCCGCGAGCTCGGCGCCGTTGCGCGCCGGCTATCGCTGAACCCGTCGGCCACGGTGTTCGAGATGGGCGGCATCCTCGCCGACGCGGCGGAGTGCCTTCCTTGAAGCGCTAGGCAGCCGTCGCTAGGGCCGGATCAGCGATGACCGACCCATTCTACATTACGACAGCGATCAGCTACCCCAATGGCCCGCCGCACATCGGCCATGCCTACGAGGCAATCGCCGCAGACGCCATCGCGCGCTTCCAGCGTTCGCGCGGTCGGGATGTCCGATTTCAGACGGGCACCGACGAGCATGGCTTGAAAATGGCTCAGGCAGCGCGTGCGGAAGGCATCGAGCCGCGCCTTTTCGCCGACAGAATGTCAAGCCTTTTCAGGGATATGTGTGACAGGCTCAATGTCTCGTACGATCGGTTTATCCGGACCTCCGATGACGACCATTGCCGCGCCAGCCAGGCGATCTGGAAAGCAATGGAGGAGCGCGGCGACCTTTACCTCGGCCGCTACGAGGGTTGGTACTCGGTCCGCGATGAGGCCTATTACGAAGAAGGCGAGCTGATCGAAGGCGAGGCGGGTGCAAAGCTCTCGCCGCAGGGCACGCCGGTGGAGTGGACGGTCGAGGAAAGCTGGTTCTTCCGGCTCTCAGCCTATCAGGACAAGCTCCTAGACCTTTACGCCGAGCATCCGGACTTCATCCGGCCGGAGAGCCGCCGCAACGAGGTCGTACGGTTCGTTGAAGGCGGGCTGTCGGACCTCTCGATCTCGCGGACCAGCTTCTCCTGGGGTGTTCCGGTGCCGGGGAGCCCCGGCCACGTCATGTACGTCTGGCTGGATGCGCTGACTAACTACATCACTGGACTTGGCTATCCGGACGACACGGAGCTGTGGCGCCAATACTGGCCTGCCGATATCCACCTGATCGGCAAGGACGTGGTACGCTTCCACGCCGTCTACTGGCCGGCGTTCCTGATGTCGGCGGGGATTTCCTTGCCGAAGCAGGTCTACGGCCATGGCTTCCTGCTCAGCCGCGGCGAGAAGATGTCGAAGAGCGTCGGCAACGTGGTCGATCCGATTGCGCTCGCCGATCGGTTCGGGGTCGATGCCCTCCGCTATTTCCTGCTGCGCGAGGTCACGTTCGGACAGGATGGCAGCTATAGCGCAGAAGCCATCGCGAACCGCGCCAATGCCGAGCTTGCGAACAGTTTCGGCAATCTCGCACAACGAACATTGTCGATGGTTTACAAGAATCTCGAGGGCCTTCTTCCGGCGCCAGGGGAAGAAGAGAGTGATCGCGACCTGCTCGCCCTCGTCGATCAGGTCATCGCGATCGACGTGCCGCAAGCCTTTGAACGGCTGGCTTTCTCGACTGGCATCGAAACTTGGATGCGAGTCGTCTTTGCCTGCAACCAATATGTCGACACCCAGGCGCCCTGGGCTTTGCGCAAGTCCGATCCGGAACGCATGGCTGCGGTGCTTGGAACGCTGGTGGCGGCGGTTCGTGCGCTGACGGTCGCGATCGCTCCAATCATTCCCGCATCGGCTGAAAAGCTGCTGGAACAGATCGATGCCGGACGTGACGGACGACCGATCACAGCGCCAACGCCGCTCTTCCCACGGATCGAGCTCGAGGCCGAAGAGGCCGTGTCCGCATGAAGCTGATCGATAGTCATTGCCACCTGAACTACGAAGGCTTGGTCGAGCGCCAGGACGAGGTGTTGTCGGCGGCGCGCGAGCGTGGGGTCGGCGGGTTTCTCAATATCTCGACGCGACAGCGCGAATGGAATGACGTCATCGCGGTCGCCGAGCGCAATGCCGACGTCTGGGCCAGTGTCGGGGTCCACCCGCATGAGGCAGACGCCCACCCGGACCTTGGCGCATCGGCACTGGTGGAGGCTGCCAATCACCCACGGGTGATTGCCATCGGTGAATGTGGACTCGACTATTTCTACGACAAGTCCGACCGAAACTCGCAGCGTGAGCGCTTCGAGGCGCATATCGACGCAGCGCGGCAGTCGCGCCTCCCGCTCGTTGTCCATACCCGCGACGCCGAGGAGGATACTGCCGAGATTCTCGGCGAAGCTGTCAAACGGGGCGGGGTCACTGGAGTCCTGCACTGCTTCACCGGATCGGCCGACCTTGCGCGCAAGGGGCTCGATTTCGGTTTCTTCATCTCCCTGTCCGGAATCGTCACGTTCAAGAATGCCCAGGACCTGCAGGAAACGGCCAAATGGCTGCCCGCGGACCAGATGCTGGTGGAGACCGACTCCCCGTTTCTAGCGCCAGTCCCACACCGAGGCCAGAAATGCGAGCCGGCCTTCGTAGCCGAGACCGCAACGTTCGTCGCCGGCTTGCGCGGGGAAGCCGCGGAGCAGCTTGCGGAGGTCACCACCGCCAATTTCTTCCGCCTGTTCACGCGAGCAAGCGAGGAAGCGGCGGCTTGAAGGTCAGGATCCTGGGGTGCGGGACGTCGACCGGGGTCCCGAAAATCGGCAACGACTGGGGCGCCTGCGACCCTAATGAGCCGCGCAACCTGAGGCTGCGATCCGCGATCCTGGTTGAAAGTGCAGGGGAGCGCCTGGTCGTCGACTGCGGGCCGGACCTCCGGCAGCAGCTGCTTGCGGCCGAGGTTGGGACGCTCGCCGGCGTCCTTATAACCCACGATCATGGCGACCATGTCCACGGCATCGACGATCTACGCCCGGTGTCGCAGATGATCGGCGGTCCGGTGCCTCTCCATGCCCGCGCCGAAGTGATCGACGGCCTTCAGCGGCGCTTCAGCTATGCATTCGAATGCTCGAACTTTTATCCCGCCGTTGTCGAACCGCACCAGCTTGGACCGGTGCTGTCGATCGGGACCGCAACAATGCGCTGGGTCATTCAACCGCATGGATCGACGACATCGCTTGGACTAAGGTTCGACGAAGATGGCCGGTCGCTTGCTTATTCGACTGACTTCAGTGACTTAACGGACGACATGGCTGCGCTATATCGGGGCGTCGACGTGTGGATCACCGACTGCCTGACG
>NZ_JAFAVR010000037.1 GCF_019242355.1 Sphingomonas sp.
GACCGGCAGCTGCGCCTGCGCCGCAGCCGCGAGCAACGCCAGGACAAGGCCTGCAATCGCGCGCATCAGTCGCGCAGCAGCTCGTTGATGCTCGTCTTCGAGCGCGTTCGCTCGTCGACCTGCTTGACGATGACCGCGCAGGCGAGGCTCGGGCCGCCGTCCTTGCCGGGAAGGGTTCCCGGCACGACGACCGAGTAAGGGGGGACCCGGCCGTAGCGAATCTCGCCGGTCGCCCGGTCGACGATCTTGGTCGACGCGCCGAGGAACACGCCCATCGACAGGACCGATCCCTGTTCGACCACGACGCCTTCCGCCACTTCCGAGCGGGCGCCGATGAAGCAATCATCCTCGATGATCACCGGCCCGGCCTGAAGCGGCTCGAGCACGCCGCCGATCCCGGCGCCGCCGGAGATATGGACGTTGCGGCCGATCTGCGCGCAGCTGCCGACCGTCGCCCAGGTGTCGACCATCGTGCCCTCGCCCACCCGCGCGCCGATGTTGACGAAGCTCGGCATCAGGACAGCGCCGGGCGCGATGTAGGCGCCGCGCCGGACGATCGCACCGGGTACCGCGCGGAAGCCGGAATCGGCGAACTCGCGCTCGCCCCAGCCGGCGAACTTTGATGGCACCTTGTCCCACCAATGAGCGCCGCCGGGCCCGCCCGCGATCGCCTCCATCGGGTTCAGCCGGAACGACAACAGGACCGCTTTCTTGAGCCACTGGTGAACGGTCCAGTCGCCATCCACTTTCTCGGCGATCCGCGCATCGCCAGTATCGAGCAATGCAATCGCGGCATCGACCGCCTGGCGCACCTCGCCCCTCGTCGACGCGCCGATCGCATCGCGCCGTTCCCAACCGTCCTCGATGATCGCCTGCAGCTGGTCCGTCATTCGCCTGTCCCCGTGATGCTTTCGAGCCATTCTGCGACATCGGTGATGCGATGGTCGGCGATGCCCTCTTCGAAGCCGTGATTGCCGCGCTCGGAGCCGTTGTCGACCCATATCGTGGTCATCCCGAGCGCCTTGGCGGGCGCCAGGTTCTGGATCATGTCGTCGGCAAGAAGGGCGCGCTTCGGATCGATCCCGAAGCGGTCGCACAGCAATTCATAGCCGTGGGGGTCGGGCTTTGGCCGATAATCGTTGGCGTGGATGTCGTGCAGGCCGTCGAAATGACCGTGGATGCCGATCCGTTCGAGCACGCGGCGCGCATAAGGCGCGTCACCGTTGGTGAAGACGATCTTGCGGCCGGGAAGCGCCTCAAGCGCTCGGCCAAGGCGCGGGTTGGCGTTGACCCGGTCGAGCGAGATGTCGTGCACGTCGGCGAGGAAGTGGTCGGGATCGACGGACTGTTCCCTCATCAAGCCGGCGAGCGTCGTCCCGTGCACATGGAAATGCGCCTTTTGCACGCGGCGCGCTTCCTCCGGGCCGCAGCTCAAGAGGCGCTGGATGTAGGCGCCCATCCGCTCGTCGATCAGGTCGAACAGCCCCGCCGACGCCGGATAGAGGCAATTGTCGAGATCGAAGATCCAGTCGCGGATGTGGCCGAAGGCGGTGTCCATCGCCGCGGTTCCTAGCGGCGCCTGAGCCGGACGGCGAGTACCGGTGCTAGCGGTGGCCGCCGCCGAAGCCGTAGCCGGCAATGATCGGCGCCTGGCAGCCGTCGACGCGGCGGTCCACCGCCATGTACATGTCCGCCAGCGGAAGCTCGTTGAGGTTGCGGGCCTGGAGCCGACCACCGCGCCGCGCGGCTTCGGTACGACTGGTCGGCGGGCAGAGCTTGCCGATTGGTTCGATGGGGTTGACCACCGGCATCCTGTCCGTCGGCTGCGCGGGCGTCGCGGCTCCCGCGGCGGTGGCAAGGATCGCCGCGCTTGCAAGGAACAACAGACGCATGGTCGCTCTCCTTCGAGGAGAGCCCCTTATCAGACTCGCGCGATTCGGTTCAAACCGTGAAGCTCTCTCCGCAGCCGCAGGAGCCCTTCGCGTTCGGGTTGTCGAACACGAAGCCGGCCGCAAAATCATCTTCGCGCCAGTCCATTATGGAGCCGACGAGGTAAAGAACGGACGGACCATCGACGTAGAGGGTGCCGTCGGGAGTGACGATCTTCTCGTCGAAGGGCTGCTCCTCGGTCACATAGTCGACCGAGTAAGCGAGGCCGGAACAGCCGCGGCGAGGAGTCGACAGCTTGACGCCAATGGCCGCGTCGGGCGCGCGTGCCATCAGCTCCGCGATGCGGGCTTCGGCGCCCGCTGTCAGCGTAATCGCGGCTGGGCGGGCACGAACCCTGGTTTCCTTGTTCATAGCATTCCCAGTTCGAGGCGGGCTTCGTCGCTCATCTTCGACGGGTCCCATGGCGGATCCCAGACGACGTTGACGACGGAATCGCGGATGCCGGGGACCGACAGGACACGGAGTTCGACTTCATTGGGCAGCGATTCCGCGACCGGGCAGTGCGGCGTCGTCAGCGTCATGGTGATGGTC
>NZ_JAFAVR010000178.1 GCF_019242355.1 Sphingomonas sp.
ATGGTGCCGGACGATTGGAAGAAATTCATCCCGGCAACGATCGCCGACGTTCGCGCCGGCCGGATCCCAACGAGCCGAATCGACGATGCCGTGTCGCGGATCATCCGGGTCAAGATCCGTTCCGGCCTGTTCAACGACTCCCCGGCAAGCGGTCCTCATCCCGACGCGTCGGCCATTCATTCGCCGGAGGCTCGCGACCTCGCGCGCCAGGCGGTTCGCGAATCGCTGGTGCTCCTCAAGAATGACCGGCGCACTCTTCCGCTCCGCAGTCCCGACCGGGTGCTGGTGGTCGGTGAAGGCGCCGACAGCCTGCCAATGCAGTCCGGCGGTTGGTCCCTGACCTGGCAGGGCGACAAGACGGCGACCTCCGACTATCCGGATGCCGACACCCTGCTGTCGGCGCTGCGCAAGACGCTTGGACCGCAGCGGGTTGACTACAGCCGCGACGGAGCAGGGGTCGACGTTCGCCGGTACAGCGCCGTCGTCATGGTCGCTGCCGAGAAGCCCTATGCCGAGGGCGCGGGCGATATCGCCTTTCCGACCTCCTTGCGCCACAGCAGCCGCTATCCACAGGACCTGAATGCGCTCAATCGCGTCAGCGGCAGGGGCGTGCCGGTCGTGACCCTGCTCTATTCGGGCCGCCCCGTCGGGGCGAACGACCTTATCAACCGTTCCGATGCTTTCGTCGCTGCCTGGCTTCCCGGGACGGAGGGTATGGGCTTGGCGGATATGCTGCTGGGCGGCAGCGGGGGACGCGCAGTCCATGACTTCACCGGCAGGCTGTCATTCGACTGGCCGGCCGGCGATTGCCTGCTCCAGCATGGCGGTATCCAGTTCCGGCGCGGCTATGGCCTGTCGGTCCGAGCAGGCAGTGCAGGCCGCCGACTGCCGGAAGGCCGTCACGTCTTGGCCTGTCCGGCTGGAAGCCGCTAATCACCGCTTCGATGCGCAGGATTCTTATCGTTGGCGGGGGCACGGCGGGATGGATGACCGCCGCGCTGTTCGGCAAACTGTTCCAAGGCCTCTACGACATTGAGCTGATCGAGAGCGAGGCGATCGGCACGGTTGGTGTCGGCGAGGCGACGATCCCCGCTATCAAGAAATACAACGAACTCGTCCAGCTTGACGAAGCCGAATTCATGCGGCGCACTCAGGCGACGTTCAAGCTCGGGATCGAGTTCGTTGACTGGGTCAAGCCCGGCCAGCGCTACATGCACGGCTTCGGGGTCATCGGCCAGGACTGGGAGTGGCTGCGCTGCCATCATTACTGGCTGAGCGCTCACCAGCGCGGACAAGCCCGCGATTTCGCCGATTATTCGATCAACACCGCTGCCGCGATCGCCGACAAGTTCATGCACGCGCGGCCCGAAATGTCGGAATCTCCGATCGGGCACATCGCCTACGCCTTTCAGTTCGATGCGTCGCTCTACGCCCGATACCTGAGGTCGATGGCCGAGCAGCACGGCGTCCGGCGAACCGAGGGCCGTATCGTCGAAGTGACCGTCACGGACGGCGGCGACATCGAATCCGTGACGCTGGAAGGTGGCCGCGTTCTCGCCGCCGACTTCTTCATCGACTGCTCGGGCTTTCGCGGGCTGCTGATCGAGCAGGCCTTGAAGACCGGGTATGAGGACTGGAGCCGCTGGCTTCCGTGCGACCGCGCGATGGCCGTGCCCTGTGCGCGGACGGAGCCGCTGGTACCCTACACGCGGGCGACCGCTCGCGACCCGGGATGGCAATGGCGTATTCCGCTGCAGCACCGAACGGGCAACGGCCTCGTCTATTCAAGCGGGCATATCGACGATGACGCCGCCGAGGCGCTGCTGCTCGCCAATCTCGACGGCGAGCAGCTTGCCAACCCCAACCGCCTTCGTTTCACCAGCGGCAAGCGGCGCAAGATGTGGAACCGCAATTGCGTCGCCCTTGGGTTGGCAGCGGGATTCCTGGAGCCGCTGGAATCGACCAGCATCCATCTCGTCCAGTCGGCGGCAATCCGTCTGGTCCGGCTGTTTCCCGACGCAGCGACCGACCAAGCGACCATCGACGAGTTCAACCGCCAAGCCGATTTCGAATGGGAACGCGTCCGCGACTTCATCGTGCTCCATTATTGGGCGAACGAGCGCGAGGGTGATTTCTGGGAATATTGTCGCAGCATGGAGCTGCCGCCTACGCTGCAGCGCAAGATCGACCTCTGGCGGTCCAACGGACGCATCTTCCGCGAGGACGAAGAGCTGTTCGCCGAGGAGAGCTGGATTCAGGTGCTGATCGGACAGGGTATTCTGCCGCGCAGCCACGACCCGCTCGTCGCAATCAAGAGCGATTCGCAGATCGACCAGTTCCTGGGGAATATTGCGGCGACGATCGGCCGCTGCGTCGAGGTCATGCCGACGCACAGCGATTATGTGCGCAAATTCTGTCCCGCGGACGCAGTCGCATGAAGCGACTCGCGGCGATCCTTGCGGCCATGCTGCTGATCGCGGGCTGTTCGACGCTTCCGTCGAGCGGGGCTGCGCCAGCCGAGATGTGGCTGACAACCGCCGACCAGGCGCAAAAGCTCGCGCCGCAGCCGCTTGTAGGTGCGAACGGGCCGGCAGTGGGCGACGAAGCGATCACCATCGATACCGGCCGTCGCTTCCAGACGATGCACGGCTTCGGAGCGGCAATGACAGACGCGTCCGCGGAGGTATTGAGCCGCCTGCCGAACGACCAGCGCAGGGCGGTGATGGCCGAGCTGTTCGGGCGGGGGACCCATGGGCTTGGGCTCTCGTTCATGCGCCTGACGATCGGCGCATCGGATTTTTCGACACACGATTACACTTACGACGACACGTCTGGGAACGTGCCCGACCCGGAACTTCGCCGTTTCTCGATCGCGCCGGCGAGGACCTATGTGCTGCCACGAGTCCGGGAAGCGCTCGCGATCAATCCGCAGCTCAAGGTGATGATCAGCCCGTGGAGCGCGCCGGCCTGGATGAAGACAACGCGCAGCCTCATCACGGGCCAGTTAGTGCCGGAATATTATCCCGCTTTCGCCGACTATCTCGCGCGGACGGTGCAGGCGTTCGGCGCGGACGGCGTGCCCGTCGCGATGCTGACGATCCAGAACGAGCCGAACTTCGAGCCGGACTCCTATCCGGGCGAGCGCGTGGACCCCGCGGCGCGGGCCGCGATCATCGGCCGCCACGTGGGACCTTTGTTCAGGTCGCGCGGCCTTAAGACTCAGATTCTCGACTGGGATCATAATTGGGACCATCCGGAAATGCCGCTCGCGGTGCTCTCCGACCCGGCCGTAGGGGAGTTCATCTCGGGCGTCGCGTGGCATTGTTATGCAGGCGACGTGGCCGCGCAGTCGCCGGTCCACGACGCGTTCCCGGCCAAGGACGCCTGGGTCACCGAATGCTCGGGTGGGGAGTGGAGCCCGCGCTACGCCGAAGTGCTCGGCTGGATGACTAGCAAGCTCATCATCGGCGCGGCCAACAACTGGTCGCGCGGCACGTTGTTGTGGAATCTGGCGCTAGACCCGTCGCACGGGCCACATACGGGCGGCTGCTCCGATTGCCGAGGCGTGGTTACGGTCGATCCAACGAGCGGAGCGATCACCCGGAACGTCGAATATTATGTGCTCGGCCATGCGAGCCGGTTTGTTTTTCCGGGAGCCTGGCGTGTCGGCACGGTCGTTCGAGGCGGGGATGTCGAGGCTGCGACATTCCTCAACCGCGACGGAAGCCGCATTGCGATCGTCTATCGCAAATCTGGGAGCGGGCCGGTGACGATCGCGATGGACGGGAAGCGATACACGGCCACGATGCCGGAGGGATCGGTCGCGACATTGCGCTGGAGAGGCCAGCGCGCCAGCCAGTGAAGGCGCGTGCAGGTGACGACAAGCGGACCCTGCTCGCCTTCGCGGCGGTCACCAGCCTGTTTTTCGCCTGGGGGTTCATCACATCCAACAACGACCCTCTGATCGTCGCCCTGCGCGCTGCCTTCCAGCTGGACTACCGCGAAGCGCTGTTGACGCAGATCGTTTTCTTCCTTGCTTACGGCCTGCTCTCGCTGCCGGCGGCCTGGCTGATGAGCCGGCTTGGAGCCGTGGACATGATCCTCGGCTCGCTCGGCGTCATGGCGTCGGGCTGCCTCCTCGTCGTGCTCAGCACCGCTACCGGCCAGTTCTGGCCGATCCTCGCCGCCTTGTTTGTCCTGGCGGGAGGGTTCACGGCGTTGCAGGTCGCCGCGAACCCGCTTGCTGCCGAACTTGGCTCGTCGGGGCGCACTCATCTGCGATTGAATTTCGCGCAGGCCTTCAATTCCCTGGGAGTGGTCGTCGGCGTCCATTTCGGCTCGCTGGTGATGCTGCGCGATCCGGCACTGCGAGCCGCCGACCTGGCAAGCCTTGACCTGGCGCATCGCGCCGAGCTCCTCCGCGCCGTCAATCGAGCGTTCCTGATCATGGCTGCGCTGCTGGCGGCGCTGGCGCTGATGTTCGCGCTCCTTCGCGGCTTCCTTCGCCGGACCACGCCGAGGCAGAACGCGGTTAGTCTCGCAGGCATGTTCGACGTGCTGCGCTCGCCCTGGGCGGTATTTGGCGCAGTGGCGATCGGCCTCTATGTCGGCGCCGAGGTTTCGATCGGCAGCATCATGATCAACTTCCTCGACCAGCATTCGGTGCTGGCGCTGCCGCTGGACGATGCTGGCGCCTATCTCGCAAACTTCTATTGGGGCGGCGCACTCGTAGGCCGGCTCGTTGGGACCGGGCTCCTGATGCGCATTCGAGCCACGCGATTGTTGTGCGGGTTCGGAATTGCCGCGGCCGGCCTGTGCTTCATCGTTCTGGCTGTCGGCGGACCGGTCGCGGGATATGCGGCGCTTATGGTCGGGCTCTTCAATTCCATCATGTTCCCGACGATCTTCACGATCACGCTCGAGCGGTCGGGTGTTTCACGAAGCCTGACGTCGGGCTTGCTCTGCGTCGCGATCTTTGGAGGAGCCTTGTTGCCGCTCGCTGTGGGAACGATCGCCGACAGCTTTGGGCTCAGGGCCGCTTTTGCCGTCCCGTTGGCGGCTTATGCTTTCATTGTCCTGTTCGCCACCGCGGCAATGGCTGGCGAGACGGTTCGAATGGAGCAGCGCGAGGCCTTGCCATGATGATCGCTCTTTTCCTCGCTGTCACCGTCGCCTCGACACCCGCGCCGACGCCGCGAAAGATCCTGTTCGTTGGCAACAGCTTCACGTTCGGGGCGCTGTCGCCGGTGATGACCTATCGCAAGGACAGCGTCACGGACCTCAACGGTGATGGCATGGGCGGCGTGCCGGCGCTCTTCAAGCGTTTCGCCGACGAAGCGGGGCTGCGGTATGACGTGTCCCTGGAGACGGCCGCCGGACAGACGCTGGCATGGCATCTGGCCAACCGGAGCACCGTCCTCGACCGGTCCTGGGACGCAGTCGTGCTCCAGCAATACAGCACGCTCGATCCTGACAGGCCCGGCGAGGTCACGACAACGATCCCGGCGGCGCGTAGCCTTGCCGAGCGGTTCAGGCGGCGAAATCCCGGAGTGGATATCAGCCTGGTCGCGACCTGGACGCGTCCCGACCTCACTTACCCAATGGGCAAGCGTTGGTCCGGCCAGCCGGTCGAACGCATGGCGCTCGACCTCAGGAAGGCGGACGACACGGTGCGCGCGGAGGTGCCTTCGATCGCCAGGGTTGTTCCGGTGGGGCAGGCGTTCACCTGCGCGATCGATCGAGGGCTCGCCGACCCCAATCCTTACGACGGGGTCGCTCCAGGCAAGATCGACCTTTGGGCGACCGATCATTATCATGCATCTACCTATGGCTATTACCTCGAAGCGCTGACGCTCTTCGCCGCAATCACGCGCAGCGATCCTCGAAAGCTCGGGGGCGGCGAAAAAGCAGCCCGCGAACTGGGGATCGCAGGAGCAACCGTCAGCGCGCTCCAGGGGATCGCTTTCCGGATGGCGACGTTCGGACGCTGCTGACCCGGCTGGACGAAAGTCGTGGCGGGGGCGTAACGCAGCGCTCGGCGGATGCAGCTATTGCCCGTCTTCCCCGCAACAACGTGCATCTGGACGCAGGCGCCAACTTCGGATTGAACAAGGCGACGCCCGGCATTGAAGGCTACACCGGGATTTCGGCGAAGTTCTGACCGCCTCAGGTCGACGGCAGATTGCGCCGCAGCGTGAGCGAGCCATCACTTTCCAGTCGCTGCGCGCAGGCCCAGCGCAACAGATGCCGGACGCCCTTCACCTCGAGCTCGGCGCGCAGGCGCAGGCCGGCCCAGTCGCGTCTCGCAGGCCAGCTGAGCATCGCCTGGCGGATGCCGGTTGGCCTCGGATAGCCGGGATCGAGGGAGCCACTCGCGACGACGGTGCCGTTGGGCTCGCTCAGTGTGAGGCGGACCACTCCGGGAGGGGATGCGACCCCGTCGTTGGCAAGGCCGACGACCATTCCGCCGCCGCCGTCACGCTCGAAGGGCCAGACGAATGCCGGATAGATGCGATAGCCGATCCGTCGCGCCGCATGGTCGATGACCTGTGGATATTTGTCGTAATAGCTGAGGACGTGGTCGGCGCTGATGTCGTGCCAGTTCCAGATCGAGAAATAGTTCGCGCCGACGCCGAGCACGTGGGCGATAACCTGCTCGTTCATCGTCACGCCGTCGACCATGCCGAGCTTGTCAAGGTCACCTCTGGTCATCGGAACTTCGCTGATTGCCGCGACCCAGGGCGGGCGGTTGCTCAACGCCTCGATCTGCGTGTTCTCGATAAAGATGGTGTCGCTGCGGATCCAGTTGCCGGAGCGCACCGTGCGGTCGAGCACAGCGGCATTGCCGACATTGCTGAAGTCAGGCTGCGTGTTGGTTGCCAGCGGAGTTCTGGTCCAGGCACGCAACTGCGTCTCCAGCATCCGCAGCATGGTCGCCTGAGCGACGGCGTTGTTCGAAAAGGGATTGCCTTCGTACGGCCAGCTGTGGCCTTCGCCCCAGAAGCCGTACATCATCGTGTCCATATATTCGACGTCGGGACTGCCATTATACCGGTCGGCGAGGAGCGCATTCAGCTCATCGAACGCCGCCTGGTACGCCGGATCATCGTAGCGTGGCATCGCATGCTTCTTGCGATAGCGAACCTGCGAAGGATCGCCGGGCCAGCTGCCCTTGAGCGTCACGTAGGGCACCTTCGCCATCAGGAAATCGGGCATCCCTGGTTCCGGAAAATCCGGGTTCTCCAGCATGACTCGAAACCCGACACGCTTGCCGTACTTACGTGCGAGATCGAACGTGACGGTCCACCAGTCGGGAAAGTCGAGCCTGCCCGGTCGTCGCTGCACCTCGCGCCAGTTGGGGCGCAGGTAGACCTTTTGCACGAAAGGCAGCTTGATCAGATCCTCGATGGACTGCTCGAGAGTCTGGCCCGGAAGCCGCGGCGGCCCGATATCGCCCGACACATAGACCGTCAGGCCCATGCCGTAATTCGGAACGATGTCGCGCGATGGCGATGTCGCCATTACAACTTCGCCGCCGGGTGCGTTTGCGTCCGCGCCATAATTGCTGAACGGTCCCTGATTCAGCCGGTCGGGGACGGGCGGTCCGGATCCCCAATCATAATTCGACCAATTGTGCTCGAGCACCTGCTGCGCGCCGGATGGCGCGGCGAGTCCGGCGCCCGCGGCGGCAACGCCGAGCGCGCTGGTCTTCAGGAAATCGCGTCGCCTGAATTCAGGCATCGGCGATCTCCCGGGCGACGCGGGCTGCCGAGCGAACGCAGGATTCCATGCCGCGGCTCAGCGGATCGGCGTAAGTGCCGGCAAAGTAGAGCCGCCCATCCGGTTTCATGATTTCCGGCCAGAATTTTCGCAGGGTGCCGGGGGCAAACGGCTCCATCTCGCAGGTCGGCGCGAAGGGATCCTGGCTCCAGTCGTAGGTGAGCGCCTGGACGATCGTGTCGCGCTTTCCGGGGTAAACCTCCCGGAACGCGGCGAGCACGCGCTGCGGCGAGAGCCCGCTGGGACCGAAGGCCTTCAGGATCACGCGCGTTGACGCCGGCGACTCGGGAACCACCCAGATCGACTGGATGTCCGGGTGCTCGAAGCTCATGGCGAGATTGGTGAAGCCATCCTCTAGCCAGAACTTGCTCTCGGCTTCGAAGACGAAGAACGGGTGCGAGCTGTAGGCCACGTTGTCGACGACATATCGCTTGGCGGGCGACAAGCCCGGCGTGATCTGGATCTTCCGGAAGACGGGCAGGGAGATGCAATTGACGAGGTAATCGGCATGCATGGTCCGCAGCGTATCGCTGCCATAGGCTGTGTGCGTGACGGTGACGCCGGACGCGTCGTGCGTAATTGCGGTGATGGGATGGTTTAGCCGCACTCGTGTCCCGAGCCGTGCAGCGAAGGCCTTGGGCATCTCCTCGTTGCCGCCCTTCAGGTGGAAGGTCTCGCCTTCCGACAAGGGAATGCCGCGATCCTTCATCACGGCATAGCGCCATACGCCGTAGAGTGCGTTCTGATGTTGGCCCGCCAGATAGTCCCGCGCACGCTTCGACGCGCCGCGCCGGGCGAACAGAGTGTCGAGATCGATGACGTCATAGGCATCGAGGCCGTTTCCGAACGGCTGGCTGGCGTCGTGGAACCGGGCGATGTCATCCGCCAGATAAAGCGAGGGCAGCTCATACCAAGGGTGCGACGAGAGGAAGACGACCTCTTTGTCATTAAAGCCGAGCGCCCTCAGAGTTGCCGGCTGGCCAAGCATGGCATCGCTGTAGAACTTCTCGCCGATCTGTGTGAGCTGGCCGTTGTTGGCGGGCAGCGGCGAGCCTTCGGCGTTGGGGTAGGGCACCGCCTCCAGCCCGAATGCATCGACGTAGCGGAAGAATTGCTCGTAGCCCGGTTTCGTCAAATGGTCGGCGCCGTAGTCCGCAAACAGTCCGTCCGACAGACCGTCATGCCCGGTGAAGACGTGGCCCCCGTACCGTCCCGATGCTTCGAGCACGACAACGTCGACGCCATGCTGCATCAGCTCGTAAGCGCAGCACAGGCCGGTAATGCCCGCTCCGGCAACGATCACGCGCTTGCCTGCGGCCCCGGCGGAGCGGGACTGGTCCACTGCCTTCGCGCCCGAGGGCATCATCGAGGCGCCGAGCCCGGCGGCGACAGTCTTCAGGAATGTCCGGCGCTCCATCGTGCGACCGTCAGGAGCCGTGGACGGCGAGGGTATTCCGACCGCTCGCCGGGCCGCGCTTGTCGCCGGGCTTGAGCGGTCCCGTGTAGAAGGCGGAGAGGACTGTGCCGGCATGCGGCCCCGGCTTGCCCGTCGCGTTCATTCGGAACGTGCCGGTTCTGCCGATCGCGTACTGAACGGACGAGCTGCCTGCTTGGCTGACGATCCACTGCGCGATCGCAGTCGCCTGAGCGGCGCTTATTTCCGGATGCGGAGGCATGGTGCCGCCGCCCCAGGCACCGTGCGACCCGTTGCGGATGTGGTCGGCAAGAGTGGCCGCCGCTCCGCCTTTGCCGGCGTAGCGCCTTGCGATTGCTGCAAACGACGGCCCCGCTGATGCCGCCGCGAAGTCGTGGCAGCCGCTGCAGTTCGAACGGCTAATCTCCGCAACGCCGTCCGGCAGCACCCCGGCGGCCGGCGCAGAATCGGCATTGGCTGCGAAGACGGCGCGGAGCACGACCTGATTGGACGGGATTTCGCCGAACTTCGTCGACTTGCCGTCGTAGCTGACCGTCACTGCATAAGGCACTTGAGAACCCCATGGTGCGCGGCTGCCGACGGCGGGGGAGGCGATGTCCACGCTGAGTCCTTGGCTCGGCGCTGCGGCGTGCAGGAGTGCCGCGAACGTGGAAGCCGCAAGGGCCACTACCGAGAGCCCAACAATCTTCAACTGCATCCCTTCGGTCTCCGCCTGTTGTGCTCGCGCTGTTCAGTCCGTGGATCGGCTCGCCTGAAGGCGGGCGTAGAGAGCGGCCCCATAAGCCGGTGAGTGCCGCGGCTCGACCGGTTGATAGGGCCCAGCAGCGACAAGCCGCGCTTCCAGCCGAGAACGCACCGAGCCGTCATTTGCGAGAACGCCGCCCGACCAGGACAGAGGCACCGGCTCGTCCTCCGCGAAGCCGAGCTCGGCCCGCAGTGCTTCGGCCATGGCGGCGAGCTCGTCGGCGGCGCGGTCGTGGATTGCGATCGCCGCCGGATCGCCCGCGGCAGCCGCCTCCGCGACAAGCGGTGCAAGTCCGGCAATCCCGTCACGTTCAAGGCCGCTCTCGCCCATGATTCTGGCGCAGATATCGAGGTCGGCACCGAGATCGAGCTTGCTCCGGAACGCGTCGTGCAGAGCGCCCCTGGGCAGTCTTCCATCGCTCATCCGGGTGAAGGCATTCAAGCCCTGGATGGCGATCCAGTACGCCGAGCCCTCGTCGCTGAAGACCTCGCCCCAGCCGCCGACGCGGGCGGAGCGGCCCTGGCGTTCGCCGTAGCCGATCGACCCGGTCCCGGCGACGAGATTGATGCCGTCGGCGCAGGCGAGCGATCCCGCCCATCCGCACACCATGTCGTTGCCGCACGAATAGCGGTCGTGTCCTAGAAGCTGCCCGCACTGCCGCTCCAGTTGCGGGTCGATGGCGGCGTCCTCTCCATAGGCGGGGAGGCCGAAGAATGCGTAGGCGAGACCGGCCGGGGCGATTCCGGCGTCAGCGCACACGCCGGCGATCCCGGCTCCAATGGCTTGCAAGGCGCCATCAAGGCCGACCTGCAGGTGATAGGTCGTTCCTTCGACATGGCGGCCGACGACCTCACCCACCTCATCGATGCAGACGAATTCGGTTTTGGTGCCACCGCCGTCGACGCCGAGGAATATGCCGTGATCACTCATCGGGTGGCGCTGTGGATCCGCACGCCCTGCACGACGCGGTTTACGGTACCCGCCTGGTTGGGCTGGTCGGGAGTGAGCCCGCGGTCGAGCGAGGCATGAAAAGCGAAGAGCTGGGCAGGGACGATATAGGGGAAGAGGAGGTCGCAATCCTCGGCCTGCTCGAGGCCGCGAACCGCGATCGTCTCGCCGATTCCGCCCTGCGCCGATACCACGAGCACCTCGCCCGCGATGCCATCAGCGCGCAATTCCTCGATCAGGTCGCGGTCGTAGGCGCGGGTTAGCGGATTGTTCGACGCGAAGACGACGACAAGGGTGTCCGCGTTGACGATTGTCTTCGGCCCATGGCGGAAGCCGAGCGTCGATTCGTACATCGTGACCAGCGCGCCGTCGGTGAGTTCGAGCAGCTTCAGCGCTGCCTCGCGGGCGAGGGCCTGCAGCGGACCGCTGCCGAGATAGACGACACGGCTGAACCGCCGCCCGGCGAGCGCGGCCATGCGCGGTTCGGAAGCCGCCAGTTCGCCGACGGCTCGCGCGATCGGTTCGATGCGCGGCTCGAAGCTCCCGATCCCGGAAAAGATTGCCAGGGCCGACAGCATCATCGCCGAGAAGCTTGAGGTCATCGCGAAACCGCGGTCGTGCGTCGGCTCGGGCAGGACGAGGACGAATGCATCGTTGCCAGCGCGCCGCGCGAGCGCGCCCTCCGGATTGCAGGTAATGATAAGGTGACGAGCACCGTCAACGCGGGCGTCGGCCAGCTCGATCGCCGCCAGGCTCTCGGGGCTGTTGCCCGATCGCCCGAAGGATACGAGCAGAGTCGGCGCGTTCGGCGTCAGGTACAGGTCGGGTGCGCTGACGATGTCGGTCGTCGGGACGGCCTCGACACATCGCCCGGTACGCTTCGCGATCGTCGCAGCGAGGCAGCCGCCGATGAACGCCGACGTGCCGGCGCCGGCAAGGATGATGCGCAGGTCCGCGTTCGCCAGCAGCGGGGCCAGAAAGGCTTCAATGCCGGCGCGCTTCTGGGAGAGAAGCGCGCCCGTTGCGCGGAGCGTCTTCGGCTGCTGCAAGATCTCGCGCCGAGTCCACGGCTCGGTTGCCTCGTCGGACGCGGGGACAATGGAAAGAACGTCAGACATCGGGGTGGCAGGCTCCGTGATAGGCATCAAGGACCGCGCTCACTTGCGCGATCACGAGGTCGGCGGGGTCGAGCGATGCGCGGCCGGCGCGATGCGCGGCGAAGCCGGCGGGAAGATACTGGCTTACCAACGCGAGCGGCGGGATAGTCCGGCGAAGGTTCGCGAACAGCCTTTCCTGGGCAGCGGCGATCGCTTCGTCGGGCCAATAATAGCGGATGCGGTCACTCAGGCTGTATTGCAGCTGCAGGTCCAGCGCATTGCCTTCACGGTCGTAATATTTCGTCCAGTTGGCCGGATCGGCATGCATCCGTGCGAGCGCCACCTGGCGCAGGTTGGCGCGCTGAGCCGGGGGCAGCAGTTCGCGCTCGATAGCGTCGAGCCCCCACAAGGCTTCCCGCAAGGCGAAGGTGAGGCCCGGACCCACCTTGAGGATTGCGAAATGGTCCCGCACCAGGGCGGCAAGCGCGTCCTGGGTCTGGTAGTCCGTGGAATGCGCCTCGAACACGATATGGTCGACGGGCTCGATAGCGGCGCTGAGCTCCGCCGCGGCAGCGGGCAAGTAATCGACAACCTTGTCATGGTCGAACTCGACGCCGGGCTGGACGACGGTCGCGATCACGCGGTCCCAGGCATCGGCCAGACCGGCCCGCGAGAACAGGTCGTGATGCATCTCAAGGGTTGCAAGTGCGGCCGCCGGCGTCGTCACCTGGAGCTCGTGGAGGTCCTCCGCGGCGCCGCCCGGCACCGGGACCTCGGTGCCGATGACATAGCAGGGCAGAGTCGCAGCCTCGGCGGGTGCGGCAGCCTCCGCGGCGGCGCACAGCCGAGCAGCACGCTCGGCGATTGTCCGTTCGGGGAGGGGCACCGGATCGCCGGCGCAGCTCATCGAGCAATCGAGGTGGATCTTGCCGAAGCCCGCGCGGACATAATCGGCAACCATGGTTTCGGCTTTCGCCATCGCCTCCTCGGGCGACAGCCTTGTCCAGGCATTGGGGCCGAGATGGTCACCGCCAAGAGCGATCCGGTCGCGCGGGAAGCCGACCCGATCGGCAATCGCCCAGACGAAATCGCGGAAGCCAGCCGGCTGCATACCGGTATAGCCGCCGTCCTGGTTCACCTGGTTGGAGGTTGCTTCGATGAGAACGAGGGCGGAGCCCCGCTCCAGGCCATGGCGCAGCGCCGCCTCGATCACCAGCGGATGGGCAGAACATACGGAGGTGATCCCGACCGGCTCGCCAGTTTTGTGGCGCTCGACGATGTCCCGGATAGCGATCACCGGCTGTTCCCCCGTGTGCGACTCAAGGTACGGCGCATGGGAACGAAGCGCAAGAAAACGATGCATAATGAAATTTAGGAAAGCACGGGGTGCGACTCGCCAGCGACCGCATCGTCCGCGGCGTCCGGCTCGACCGCCAGCAGCAGAGACGCCGCGAGCGCGAGAATGAGGCCAACGATCTTCAGCGGCCCCGGCATGACTCCGAGCGCGATCAGCGAGATGACCGCGGTGGCCAGCGGTGCTCCGGCATTGCTTAGCGGCGCGACGATGATCGCCTTGCCGTAGCGGAATGCGTAGACCAGCGTCAGTGCGCCGATCGCGTTCAGCACCTGGATGACCGCGGTCATTCCGGTCCAGCCCCAGTTGATCGGGTGCGACCGGTCGGTCAGCAGCCAAGCGACCGGGATCAGGAGCAACCCCGCGACCATCATGTAGAAGAAGATCCCCTCGGCCGACATGTAGTTATTCGCCGACTTCATGAAATAGGCCTGCACGCCCCAGGCGAGGAGGACGATCAGGGCGAGGATGAACCACTCGGATCCGCCGGTCGCGCTTCCGTCGGCGGGTGCATAATTGAAGATGGGAAGCGCGATCAGTGCAAGCGCGATCCCGACGATCCCGAGCTTGCCCGTACGCTCTCCGAGGAATGCGAAGGACATCAGGATTGTCACCAGTGGCGACAACGAGATAATCGGGAAGATGAGATAAGCCGGTCCTCGGGTGAGGGCGTAAAACAGGACCATCTGCCCGCCCGCGCCAAGTAGCCCAACGGCCATGCCGTAGGCGACCGCCTTGCCGGAAAGCTCGAGCTTGCTGCCGCCCATTCTGAGCGCGATGAACGCCGGCGGAATCATCGTGAGCGCCCATACGCAGTAGACCAAGGTGTCGGGGAAGCCGTGCTTCGCCGACTGGTCGGAGAATGCGCCCCAGACACCCCAGAGGACGACGGTCACCAGCGCGTTGATCAGCCAGGCGCGGCCCGAAGGGGATGCAGTAGACGTCATGCAGTTGCTCCCGCGGGCGTCGCCTCGATCATGAGGAAGTGCTTGAAACTGGTGTTGATCCGGTTGTCGGCGGCGCTCGCGGTGCCCAGCGGTTCGCCAGTGAAGCTGTTGGTCAGGCGATAGCGGCCGGCGCCAAGTCCGCGCAGCGCAATCGGCCCGTTCCAGCTCTTCGCGTAAAAGGCATAATGCATCTTGCCGTCAGCGGCGACGACATGCGCTTCGGGCTTGTCGAATCCGATGTCGTACAGCTCGCCAAGATACTGGCCCTTGGACAGCATGTTCTTGCGATAGAGCGTGATCCATTTGCGCCACAGCTGCTCCTTGCGCGGCGTCAGCACGAAGCCGCCTGGCGGCAGTTGGTCGGTCGGCTTGTCGGTGTCCTTGGGCCAGGTGAATTTGGTCGAGGGGATGCCGCCGATTCCGTAGGTCGACGCGAAATCCTCGCCGCCCTCGCTCAGTTCGACGTGGTCGCCGGAAAATGGGGCCGATGGTCCCATCATCGCCTTGAATGTCTTGCCCTTGAGCCGCACCTGCCAGGAGGATTCGGGGTCCGACGCGGGCGTGTTGTTCATGCCCTGGATGTTGAAGAAGGCGAAGCTATCGCCGCACGGGCAGATCTCGATATTCGTGTTCGGGTCGATGGACATCGCCGTGTCGTAGATGGCCTTCCAGAAATCCTGCAGCTTCTCGGTCGATTCCTCAGGGCGCGCGTGGTTGTGCGCCGGGTTGTAGCAGGGGGCCACGCCGTTGAGGTCCTGGCCGTCGATCTTCAGGCCCTGGAAGCCCCATTCGCCGATGATGCGGCGAGTGACATCCTTGAAAAACTCCACCGTCGGCGGGTACGCGGGGCAGAGCGTATAGCTGTTCCACCAGGTGACGTTCTGAGCTGCGCCGTCGGCGTCGAGCAGGAGCATGTCGCGATGGTCGCGCATGAGGTCGCTCGCCGGCGCAGCCGACAGCGGCGAGATCCACAGCTTCGGGCGCATCCCGTAGCTCTTGATGCGATCGGCGAACTCCTTGAGGCCCCCGTTGCCTTGCGGGTACTTGGCCGTGTCCGCGACCCAGTCGCCCACCGACTTCTGCCAGCCGTCGTCGAGCACCGCCCATTCGCAGCCGACGGCCTTCGCCTTGTCGAGGGTGCCATACACCTGCTCCGGCGTGTAGTTGCGCTCGTAGCCCCAGGCGCACCAGATCGGCGCGTAGCTTGAATCGGGGATTGCGGGCGCGTGGAGACCGCGCTCCGCCATGATCCGGCGATAGGTATCCAGTGCCGCGAAATGGTCGCCGGAATGGACCATGAGGAAAGCTTGCGGAAGAGTCACCGACTGGCCGGGAGCGAGCACGATCGGCTCGTCTGCCTCCATCGCGATATGAGTTCCGTCAGGCTGCGAGTCGACTGGAAGCGCGACGAGCTTGGGCACGGTTTCGACAT
>NZ_JAFAVR010000251.1 GCF_019242355.1 Sphingomonas sp.
TGCATGCAGGACTGATCTAGGATGCCGATCCATATCTGCAAAGAATGCGGCACGTCGTATGCCGATGCTCCATCCCCCCCGGCGCGCTGCCCCATTTGCGAGGACGAACGACAATACGTGCCGCGCACCGGGCAGGCCTGGACCACACCGGAAGCGCTGGCTGCGGCACACGTCAACGCTTGGCGACGGCTCGAGCCTGGCCTGTTCGAGATACACACGTGGCCGGACTTCGCGATCGGACAACGGGCGCTGCTGGTTCGGACGCCGGCGGGCAACTATCTCTGGGACTGCATCGCGCTCATCGACGACGCGACGGTCGAGCTGATCATGGGGCTGGGCGGCCTCAAGGGGATAGCCATCTCGCACCCGCATTACTACACGACATGCCAGGACTGGGCTGCGGCGTTCGACTGCCCCGTCCACCTTCACGGCGCCGACCGGGAATGGGTGATGCGGCCCGATGCCGCGATCCGGTTCTGGGAGGGCGACACTCTCGAGTTGTGCCCGCAAGTGACGCTGATGAGGCTGGGTGGTCACTACCCCGGATCGACGGTGATGTATTGGCGTTCGGGCGACCGGGGGCAAGCCGCGCTACTGACCGGCGACACGCTTCAGGTCGTGGCGAATCCCTGTCGCGTCAGCTTCATGTACAGTTATCCGAACCTGCTGCCCTTGTCCGCCGCGACCGTCAGGCGAATCGCCAGCAAGTTGCAGCAATGGCGGGTTGATCGCGTATATGGCTTCAACGTCGGTCGGCAAATACTCGAGAACGGCGGCGCTGCTATCGAGCGTTCGGCGAGTCGATACATCGACTTGCTTTCCGAGGAGCGCTGAAGAGCGTCGGACATACTCGGCCGACTTTAGGGGCCTGAGAAGGCAGTTGATCCTTCCGGGCGTCGGCTACAAACTTGCTTGGTGGCGCCGGCGCCATTTACGCGAGCGGTGCCGGAGCTGGGAACCGAGATGACCATCCCACCGCGCGTTCGTAACATCTCAGGAACGTCGGCTCTACGGCTCGGGTCGTGACAGGCCTCTACTGGGCTCTTCGCGCTTCTCCGGCCGAGATCGCCGAGCTTGATGCGCCCAGGATTCGGCGCGTCCGCTACGGAGACGCGACTATCGCCGTGCATTCCGAGGAGGAGGTCAGCCTCGTCATGATGCTCACCGAGCGTCATCGCGCCGTACGCAAAGCCGAGGGCCATTCCATGGTCGGCGAGCCTCGCGTCGGTACGGTCACCGTCGTGCCGCCTGGCTGTCCCACGACCTTCCAGGTTGAAGGGACGGCTTCCGTGCTCGTGCTCGACTTACCCTTGAGCGACCTTCAAAATTGGGCGGCCGAGGATCTCGGGCTCGATCCGGCGCGAGTCGAGATCGAGCCACGTCTTGTCTACTTCGATCCGGTCATTGCCCGCCTGTTCTGCCTCGCGGCCGCGGGCGTAGAGCGTGAGGAGATGTCGCTGCGCGCCATCGGTCACCGGCTGCTCGAAAAGCACGGTGGCCGCACCAAGAGCGGGCATGCACGTTCTGCCGGCGGTTTATCACCGTCCCGCATTCGGCGCGTCTGCGAGAAAATTGAGCTGGAGCTGGAGCAGCCGCTCGGCATTGCGGACTTGGCAGCTGAGGCAGCGATGAGCGCGTTTCATTTCGCGCGCGAGTTCCGTCGAGCGACTGGCTTCGCGCCACACCAATACGTCGTGCAGCGCAGGTTAGCGCGGGCAGTCGAGCTCCTGGCCGATCTGGACAGATCCATCACGGAGATCGCCGCAGACGTGGGCTTCTCGCATCCCAGTCACCTCGCGCGTCGACTCCGCCGCTTCACCGGGCTCGCTCCAAGTCTTCTCCGGTCCCGCGTGTTGGGCGCCTGACGAACCGCCAGAGACGATTCCAGCAAGAACGTGCTCGCCCCGGGCGGATGCGCTTCGCTAGGTCCTATGGCAGAGGCCAAAGGGCGTGCGGATGGACAACCAATTGAGCGACGACTTGGGGGTGTTCGTTCCGGCATATCGCGAACCGGAGGGTGGGCAGGGTCTATTTGCGGCTTTCGAGCCCGGCACGCGCGTCCTACCCGCCGGGTTTCGGGTGGAACCGCGCTTCGCGCCGCTACCCGTCGCCATTGTCATGGACAAGGATGTCACCGTGACGCTGCGCGACGGAATCACGATCTACGTCGACGTCCTCCGCCCAGCCGGCGACGAGAAGGTGCCGGTGCTGGTCGCCTGGAGTCCCTACGGCAAGAGCCGAGGCAACGCGGCGCAATATGTCGACCTTCTCTCGCTCTTGGGCCTCGACCTGTCGAAGCTATCCGGGCTCGAGAAGTTCGAAGCGCCCGATCCGGCTTGGTGGGTCGCGCGAGGCTACGCCGTCTGCAACCCCGATCCGCGCGGTTCTTACCGCTCTGAGGGCGACATCCGCTGGTGGAGCCGGTTCGAGGGGCAGGACTATCACGACCTGATTGAGTTCCTGGGCGTCCAGGACTGGTGCAGCGGCAAGGTCGCGACCTGCGGCAACTCGTGGCTGGCGATCTCGCAATGGTTCGCCGCGGCCGAGCGGCCGCCGCACCTGGCTGCGATCGCGCCCTGGGAGGGCATGAGCGACATCTACAGGGATTTCATCATGCGCGGCGGCTTTCCTGACACGCCGTTCCCGCGCGAGCTCGCCAAGAGCCTCGTGGGCGCCAACATGCGCGAGGATCTCATCGTTGAGGCCGAGCAGCACCCGCTGATGGACGCGCTCTGGAAGACCAAGATTCCGGCGTTCGAGAACATCGACGTGCCTGCCTACATCGTGGCGAGCTACTCGCAGAGCATCCACACACCCGGCACGTTCCGGGCGTGGCGCAACATCGCGTCCAAGGACAAATGGCTTCGCGTCCACAACACGATGGAGTGGCCCGACTTCTACGACGAAGCTCATCAAGCGGACTTGCTCCGCTTCTACGATCACTTCCTGAAGGGCGCCGAGAACGGCTGGCGCGAAACGCCGCGCGTCCGCTTCTCGATCCTCGACCTCGAGGGAAACGACCGCGTGGACGTGCCCGCGGCGGAGTTTCCCCCCGGGGACTTCGAGCAAAAGCGGCTGTACCTGGACGCCGACGCGGGCGCTCTCGCCGCGCACGCACCAGCCGACCAGGCCAAAGCGAGCTACGACGCGGAATCGGAAGACGGCCGTGTCTCGTTCACGATCCGGGTCGAGGAGCCGACCGAGTTCGTCGGTTACCCGAAGGTTCGCCTGTGGCTCGAAGCTGTCGGGTCGGACGATATGGACGTCTTCGTATTCCTGCAAAAACTGGACGTGCTCGGCACTCCGCTCGAGCAGTTCAACGTGCCCAACCATGGCCCAAAAATGGAGGCGCTCACCCGAAACGGCGCGGCGATCCTGAAGTACAAGGGCTCGAATGGGCGCCTCCGCGTCTCGACGCGGCGGCTGGACGAGGCGCTATCGACCGACGCCATCCCGGTTCACGCCTTCGACCGGGTAGAGAAGCTCGCGCCGGGCCAGGTTGTCCCGGTCGACATCGACATGTTCCCGGTGGCGCTGGCGCTTGGCGCGGGCGAGCAGCTGCGGCTGATCGTGACGGGCTTCCATATCCTGGGCGGCGTGTTTCCCGGGCGCGAAAACGTCACCGCCGACAATCACGGGAGACATGTGGTCCATACCGGCGGCGACCGAGCCTCGTTTCTGCAGCTTACCGCCAGGAAGCCAGGCACCTGACGCCCTGACGGACGATTCCAGCAAGATCGTGCTCGCGTCACGCGGGCTGCATGACGATAGCTCTGCAGCACGAGCGAACGGCACCCGCCGAAGCTGCGGGAGCGCGCTCGCCGCCCGAGTTACTGTGTCTCAAACGACTGGTGGATTTCTCCATGCCCAGCGTGCCCTACACCACCCAGCGCCGCGTAGGCCGCTTCCGCGATCAGCGATGGCTGCTCGACGCCGTTATCCAGGTGCTCGGACCCGAGTTCGACCAGTCTCGGCTGCAATATTATAGCGCGCCGATGGGCCCGGATCATCGCGGGCCGGTCATGGGGCTCAAAGGGCTGATCCACCGCTGGGACGACATGGCGCGCGAGTTCTCGCGTCTGGCACGCCGTTACGAGCTGCAGGCGCGCGCCGCGATGGCGGAGGGGCACGAGGTCACGGCTGGCGACGGCTTCTTCTCGGCGTCCATCATGTACGGTGCGGCGCAATGGCCGATCTTCGAGAACACCGAACTGAACCTCGCGCTAGAGCGCAAGAAGAACGAGTGCTTCGCCGAGTTCATGAAGTCCGCCGATCACCGCATCGAGGCTTGCGAGGTGCCTTACGGCGGCGCGACCTGTCCCGGGTATCTGCACCTCCCAATCGGGTATAGCGGCGGTAAGGTTCCGTGCGTGGTTATGGTCTCGGGCATGGACGCGTTCAAGGAGCTGCAGGTCAACGCGTCGGCCGACCGCTTCCTGCGGCGCGGCATGGCCTGCCTGATGCTTGACGGCCCGGGCCAGGGCTCCTGCCTCCCGCGCGGCATCTGGTACGACCCGGACCGCTACGGCGAGTTTGGGCGCGCGGCTTTCGCCGCGGCCGCAGATAGGCCGGAGATCGACGCCGAACGGATCATGGCCTGGGGCTTGTCGTTCGGATCGTTCTGGGCGACGCAGATGGCGGCGGCCGAGCCGCGGTTCGCGGCCTGCGCGGTGATGTACACCTGCTTCCAGCCGCATAACTGGCCGCTGTACGAAATGGCGTCACCCTCGTTCAAGCAACGCTTCATGTACATGACCGGCGTCGCCGAGGAAGAGGCGTTTGACGCTGTGATGTCCGAGATGGACGTGATGAAGCTTAGCGCCGACCTGCACATGCCTTACTTCGTCATGGCCGGCGAGGATGACTCGCTGAGCGACATCGGCTGCACGATCGAGCACCTCAATCACGTGCCCGGTCCCAAGACGCTGGTGATGTTCGCGGGCGAGGAGCACGGCATGGGTGGCTCGCGCTCGTCGCAGCTCGGGCCGCCGTTCTTTCCAATGATCTGCGACTGGCTCGCCGATCGGGCAAAAGGAAAGCCGATCGAGTCGACTTACACCGTCGTGGACACGACGGGGCAGATGCACACCGAACCGTGGGGCGAGCGCCGCAACTACCAGTATGGCGCGCCGCTCGGGGTCGACCAGTTGTTCGCCGATAAGCCCCCGGCAGGAGGACGATCATGACCGTCAAGCTCATCAACGTCTTCCAGATGCCCGAGGAGCAGGAGGACGAATTCCTGAAGCGCTGGAACGAGACGACCCAGCATTACGCGCGGACGGAGGGCTTCATCGAGACCCACCTTCACCGCAACACGGGCGTCGGCAACCAGACCTTCAGCTTCGTCAACATCGCGCTCTGGGCGTCAGCAGAGGCGTTCACCAACGCGCACAAAGGGTATGTACCAGGCGAGGAGAGCATTCCCGGGATCAGCTTCCACCCGGCAATTTTCGAGGAGGTGGTGATGACGACTAACCTCCTCTCTCAGCGATCAAAAGGCGCCGAGTAGCGCTGGCTTGGGGAAAGGCAGCATCGCGAAGGATGCACGTTGGAGAGCTGGAGCAACTTCTTTCTTGGCGAGCTCGGCGCAGCTGCCGCTTTGGCGGCTCTGCTTTGCGTCAGCGTTTCAGTAAATCAAGCGAGGATCCTGGCCTTGGGCCGGATGGCGGATCGCGGGATCGAGTCGCTGGCGATGCTCTTCCTCGTGCTGGCGATGGCGTCGCTCGGGCTGGTGCCGCAGCAACTGCCCAGATTGTTCGGCTTGGAGGTTCTCACGCTGTCCAGCGTTCTCATCGGTCGCCTCGTTCCGCTCCAGCGCTCGTACCTCAGCCAGATCGACGCCGAGGATCGCCCGCGAACGCTCGTCCTCGTGCGCGGCACTCGTGCCACCATTGGCGTCATCGCGTTGGCGGGTCTTGTCATGCTGGTCCTCAACGATGCCCACGGCATGTACCTGCTCGTCCCGGGCATACTCGGCACCTTCGTCGCCGCTCTCGCCAACGCATGGGTGCTCCTGATCGAGATCAATCGATGAGCTGCGGGCATCGCGTCAGGATCCAGCCATGAATCAACAAACCTTGAATATCGCCTTTTGGAACTACGACCGGACCAAACCGCTCGCCGATGGCCAAGTGGAGATCGACGGCGTCGAGCCCCGCTTCCACACCGGACGGATTGTCACCGAGATCTTCGAACAGATGATCCGCGGCCGCGCCTTTGACGTGTCCGAGCTCGGCATGACCTATTTCTTGCGCACGTTCAGCGGCGGCGAGTCTCCGTTCGTGGCAATCCCCGTCTTCCCGAACCGCTGCTTCAGGCACTCAGCGATCTACATCAACAGGGCGAGCGGCATCGCGCGCCCGGAAGACCTTGCCGGCAAGACGATCGGCGAACTTGCGCTCTATGGCCATGACGCGGGCGTGATGCCCAAGGGCATCCTCTCCGATGAGTACGGCGTGAAGCCCGAACAGAGCCGCTGGATCGTCGGCGGCATCGACTTCCCGCTCAAACCGATCGATTTCGTTCCGCAGCCGCATCCGGCCGGTGCCGACGTCACCTGGGCGGCGCCCGACGACGATCTCGGGGCCAAGCTCGAATCTGGTGCGATCGACGCCCTGATCTCCGCCGACGTGCCCAAGTGCGTGCTGGAAGGATCGCCGAAAGTCGGCCGCCTCTTCGAAGACTACGAAACCGTCGAGCGCGAATACTACGGCCGCACCGGCATCTTCCCGATCATGCACACCGTTGTCGTGACCCGCGAACTCGCGGGCAGCCGCCCCGATCTCGTCAAGGCGATTTACCAGGCCTTCTGCAAGGCCAAGGCGGGGGCGATGGAACAATACGTCAAGGGCATGACGTTCAATAATATGGCGCTCATGCTGCCCTGGGTCACAAAGCTCATCGACGCCGACCGCACGCTTATGGGCAACGATTGGTGGCCCTATGGCCTTGACGCCAACCGCGGCGCAGTCGACGCCGTCCTGCGCTACCACCACGAACAGGGCCTTACCGAGCGCCGCTTCACATGCGAGGACATTTTCGTCCCTGAACTGCTGGACACGTAAGCGCGATGCGGATCGTCGCGCTCGAGGAGCACCTTACCACCGCGCCGGTGCTCGAAGCCTGGCGCGGGCTCGACCCGTGCTGGCAGGATCTTGCGCTCAAGCCCTCTTCACAGGGCGAGAGCGGAGGGCGGCTGCTTGAACTTGGCGAGCAGCGGCTCGCGGCGATGGACGCGGCCGGCGTCGATGTCCAGGTCCTCTCGCTGACCACGCCCGGCCTCCAGAGCCTCGTTGCGGACAACGCAACCGCGCTGCAACGCGAGGTCAATGACCACATCGCCGAGGCTGTCCGGCGCGCGCCGGGCCGGTTTCAGGGCTTCGCGACGCTCGCCACGCCGGCGCCGCACGAGGCCGCGAAGGAGCTTGATCGCGCAGTCGGGCAGTTGGGGCTGAACGGCGCGATGCTGTTCGGGCGCACGCGCGAACGCAATCTCGATCATCGCGACAATTGGCCGATCTTTGAGGTGGCGGATGCGCTTAGGGCGCCGCTCTACATCCACCCGCAGGCGCCGCGTGCCGAGGTGCGCGACACCCTCTACAGAGGCTTGGGCGAGGAGGTCGACGCGGCCTTCGCCACGCACGGTCTCGGCTGGCACTACGAAGCGGGCGTTCAGATCGTGCGCATGATCCTGGCGGGCGTGTTCGACCGCTTCCCCGATCTGCAGTTGATCACCGGCCACTGGGGCGAAGTGGTGTTGTTCTACCTCGACCGGATCGACAGCCTTACCGGCGTCGCCAAGCTCACCCGCCCGGTCTCGGACTATTTCCGCTGCCATTGTCAGTGAGCCCCAGCGGCATCTTCAGTCACCGCTACCTCCGCTGGGCGGTCGAGGTGCTAGGCGCCGAACGCATTCTCATGTCGACCGACTATCCGTTCGAGAAAGCGCCGCCCGCAAGCGTGCCCCGCTTCCTCGACCAATCCGGGCTCCGCGATGCCGACCGGGCTCTCATCGCTCACGCTAACTGGGACCGGCTCGTCGCACGGATCAGGAGGTGATCTCGGCGTCGCGCAAGCCGGGCGGCGCGGCAGTTCAGCGGACGGTTTGATCCGTCGGCGCGGCTGCGTTCCGCATCAGCAGCGCGGCGAGCAACGACACCCACCCGTAGCCGATGACCGACAGCAGCGTGATCGGCAGCAGCACCCTGGTCGCGAACGTCAGCCCAATCAACGCCGGAACGGCAATGCCCGTCAGCACGCAATATGTCGCCCAGCCGTTGCGACCTCGCCGGCCAAACCCGCGCGCGAAGACGAAGCACGCGGCGAGGAGCGATCCCATGATGATCAGGAAGCCGGCATTATGCACCATCGCATGACTGCTGACCGTCGGCGCCGCTCCGAGCGGCGCACCCGGCGGAAAGCCGTATCCTGGATCGGGGTGGAAGATGCCGGCCAGGATCAGGCCGAGGCCAAAGGTCCCGATCAGCACCGGACCCCAGGTTCCACCCGCGCCGCCGCCCCACGCGCGTCTTATGCCCACAGCTCCCAACACGGCGAGCACGCCGGTGGCGATGAAGTTTACGATCTGAATCCAGCCCTCAGCCCCCAGACTCAGGAGACTGAGAGGCGTCAGGTAGACGTTGAAGGGGCGGGTGACGATCTGCCAGATCAGCAGCAGGCAGAAGAACGGCGCGCTCGCGATCGCGCAGCCGAGGAGAAGCCGGGTGGACATAAGTTGCTCCGATCGGGACGGTGTAGCAGACGGGCGAAGCTTGGCTGGCGCCCTGGCGAGCCGAGCGGCTCGGGTGCGATCACGTCGTCACCGACGCGCGGTAGTTCATCCGCTCAAGATCAGAGATCATTCCTGGGCCGGTCGGCGTCCAGCCCAGCCGCTCTCGGGTCAGAGCACTAGAAGCCGGCATGTCGTAGCCGGCAAATGCGCCGAGCCAGCCGAAATGCGCCATGGCTTCCTGGGGGGCAAGCGAGCGGACGGGCACCCCGAGTCCCGCCCCGATTGCCTCGGCGATCGCGCGCATCGGGACGCCTTCCTCTGCGACTGCGTGCCAGCGAGCGCCTGCCTGGTGCCCCTCCAGCGCCAGCCGATACAGCCGGGCGACGTCGGTGACGTGCGCCGCAGGCCAGCGATTGGTCCCATCGCCCAGATAGGCCGACAGGCCCTTTGCCCGAGCGACCTCGATCGCGGGCGAGACCATGCCCTGCTTGGCCGTGTCGTGGACCTGCGGCAGGCGCACGACGGCGACCGACACGCCGCGTTGCGCGACTTCCTCGCCGGTCAGCTCGGACAGGCGTCGCGGATTGGGATTGTTGCGGTCGAACACGTCCTCCCGGGCCAGCTGACCAGGCCCGGGGCTTCCCATCCCGGTGCCCGACGTGATGATCAGCGGACGGTCCGAGCCGGCGAGCGCGACGCCGAGTGCCTCGATGACCCGCCGGTCCTTTTCGCAATTCTCCACGAAGCGTGAGAAGTCGTGGTCGAACGCGGTGTGGATCACGGCATCCGCCTCCACTGCACCGCGCGCGATGCTGTCCGGCTCCTCCAGCGCGCCTCGATACGCCGCGGCCCCCTGCTCCTCGAGCCAACGCGCGCCGGCGTCCGAGCGGGTCAGCCCGGTTACCTGGTGTCCGGCCCCGACCAGTTCGGACAATATCCGGGAGCCGATGAAGCCGGTCGCGCCGGTGAGGAATACGCGCATCGGAGATGCCTCCGCTATTGTGGGAGGCGCAGCATGGGCCTACTTCGAATCCTGTAAAAGTAGTGGCTTTATCGTGGTATAGTTGCCAACAGGATCAGTGATGGCGATCGACACTCCAGCTCGGCTCGGCACCTATTTGCGGGACCGCCGAACGCGGCTAGATCCGGCTGCGTTCGGCCTCTCCGGAGGTCGCCGCCGGACGCCAGGGCTGCGCAGAGAAGAGGTCGCTCAGCGCGCCAATATCAGCCCGACCTGGTACACGTGGCTGGAGCAGGGGCGCGGCGGTGCGCCGTCGGCGGACGTCCTCGACCGGATCGCCGCAGGGTTAATGCTGACTGAGCCCGAACGCGAGCACCTCTTCATGCTCGGTCTCGGTCGCCCGCCCGAGGTGCGCTACAAGCCCGTCGAAGGTGTCACGCCGCGGCTCCAGCGGGTGCTAGACGCCCTGCACCTCAGCCCGGCCATCATCAAGACAGCGACTTGGGATGTCGTCGCCTGGAACCGCGCCGCCGCCGCTCTATTCACCGACTATGCGAAGTTGCCGCCCGAAAGACGCAACATCCTGCGTCTGATGTTTGCCGACCATCGAGCGCAGGCCGCGCAGGAGGACTGGCATAGTGTTGCGCGGTTCGTGGTGGGAGCCTTCCGCGCCGATGTCGCTCGCGCCGGCGCTGGCGAAGAGGTGACTCGCCTGATCGAGGAGTTGTCAAGAGTTAGCCCCGAATTTGAGGCGTTGTGGCGCGACAACGAGGTCATTGCCCACGGTGAGGGCATCAAGCGTATCAAGCATCCCGAGGCCGGGCGATTGGAGTTGGAGTTTTCCGCCTTTGCGGTCGACGGTCGACCGGAGTTGGGCATGGTGGTCTATAATCCGGCGACAGACGCGGATGGCGACCGCATTCGCTCGCTGATCGAGTCCCGACCGGCTTTGATGTGAGTGTTCAGGGCCTGCCCGAGTCCTACATCATCATCGCCAGAGCGCTTGACGCCCATCACGCGATGCAGATTCCAGGCACCGCCACGCGCTGAAAGAGGTGAGGCGAAGCGATTACGGATGAGGGATAGTTTGTCAGCTTGCCTGAAACCCAGCATCCGAAAAGGCAGCCCGGAACGCCTCCAAGGACTCCCAGACAGCGTAGTTGAAATATGCGGGGCTCGGCCCAGCGCGGTGCAACTGGGCCGAGATGAAAACTGGTCGAGCTTTCATGAAAACTGCGTCGCTCTTCCAAGCGTCCATAAACGCGGCCTCGTCGGCAGGATCGAGGGTGAAGAGGTTGACGAGCACCACCGGCCCGCTCTCCCTTTCGGCGAACTGCTGCTGAACGGTGAAGGCGGGATCGAGCGGCTTCATCTGCCACACGGCGGTCTCTCCTGCTCACGATGTGACCCATGAGGGTTTGGTCGCTTTCCAGCCGAACCCGCAACACAAGCGCGCGCAGCTGGTGGTGTTCACCGACCGAGGGCGAATCCTGTACGAGCGGGCACTATGGCTTCAGCGGCCCTGGGCTGCAGAGCTGGCGCACGGTCTCACCGGACAGCAGGTCGCCGCAGCATGCGATGTCTTGGGAACGCTGCTGGAACGCCTGGATATCGGGGGAACTCGCCTGATGATGGGGCCGGCGCATCCAGCATAGGCGATGCTGCAGATCAGAGAGGTGGTCCGGATCAGCACTGATCCCCCGCCTCAATCCCCCGTGTACGTTCCGTTCATCTGGATGATCGCCGGGGCGGGCGTGTAGGCGCTGAACCAGCCCATCATCTCCGGCAACCTGGCCTTGGCCGCCTCGGAGTCCCTGTTCGTGGCCGAGTTCTGCAGCTCGCCCGCTATCGATTGGACGTTTGTGGGCGTGGCACCCGCCTGAATCAAACGCTGGATCGCCCAATCGTTGATGTCCCGCGTCCACGAACCGGCGGCGTCGCAAGCGATGAAGACGTGATAGCCCGCCGCAATCAGCGAAAGCGCCGGGTAGACGAGGCAGAAATCGGTGGTGATGCCGGTCAAGATCAGCTTGCGCCGGCCTGTCGCCTTCACTGCCTCCGCGAAGCGAGGATCGTCCATGGCGTTGAGGGCGCCCATGCGGTTGATCGGGGCGACATCCGGGAACGTGTCCGTGATCGGCTTCAGCAAAGGTCCGGAGGGGCCTTCCGCTCCGCCCCCCGTCGTGGTCAGCACCACGGGCAGGTCGAACAGCTTGGCGAGCTTCGCCAGCGCTTCGATGTTTGTCCTGAGAAGCTGCATGTCGATCGACTGCACGCCGAGCGCCAGCGTCGTCTGGTTGTCGATGAACAGCACCGCGGCGTTTTCGGGGCTGAGCTGCTCAAGATACTGCGCCTGATCAACCATCTCGCTTCTCCCTCTTTCTCGTGCGTTCGCCGTCACCCCGCGTGCTTGCGCGCCGTCACCTCAGCCCCAATCGGGCGGGTCGAGCGGGTTCGGACCGGGCAGATTGTCCATGCCGTAGCGCCGGTACTGCGCTTCGCTCATGTTGGGCGGAGGCGTCGCGCCCTTTGGGGGAATCGCGCGGGTCGGTGCCGGCATCGCCATCTCGGCGATCGCCAGCTCAAGGCCGGCCGGCGTGTAGCCGTTCAGGAACGCGGCCTGCTTGTCGACGCGGAACGCGTGGCGCGTGTTGCGCGGCACGAAGACGAAGTCACCTTTGCCGCCCTTCCTGATCTCGTCGCCGACCAAGAAGGTGATCTCGCCTTCGAGGATGTAGAAGTGCTCGTCCGACCAGGTGTGCTTGTGCGGCGGCGCGCCCGATCCGACCGGAAGCGCCTCATACATCAGCGAGTAGCGCCCGCCGGTATCCTCTCCCTTGACGAGGATGACCCACAGGATGTCGAGCCACCAATAGGCGGGCGCTTCGTCGACATTGTGGACGAAGGGGATCGAACCCGGAATGGCGGGCAGGTCGGGCGTGTGGTCAGCCATGGGCTTTGTCCTTCGGGTGACGCCGCGGTTCAAGCGGATCGGGCTCGTCCAGCCAGACCAGGCCGTAGCGGGTAAGCAGCTCCTCGGGCATCCGGCGCTCGTCGGGCCCGCCCCGGGCGGGCGGTCTCGGCGGCGGCAGCGTGAGTTCGGTCGCCTTCGTGCCGAGTTCGGCGATCATCGCCTCCATGCTGGCCGGCGTGTAGCCGTTGAGTATGCGTGCGGTGTCGCTGTCGACCCGAAAGGCATGGCCCGTCCCACGCGCGATCGAGACGAACGCGCCGGTGGCGGCGGTCTTGATCTCGCCCTCGATCAGGTAGGTGATCTGCCCGTCCAGAATGTAGAACGTCTCGTCCGACCAGAGATGCTTATGCGGCGGCGGACCCGCGCCCATGGGCATCAGCTGCTCCATCATGGACCAGCGCCCGCCCGTGTCGTTGGCGTCGGCGAGCATGATCCAGAGGATATCCTGCATCCAGTAAGCTGGCCGCGCGTCGTTGCGGTGGATAAAGCCGGTGCTGCCCGGCATTGGCGGGAAGTGCGGGACGTCTGGCATCATCAGGCTCCGTGTGAGGGGTCGTGCAGGCTCGGGCTTGGCGCGACGGCTGGCGATCAGGCGTTCGCGGCCGGCAGCTCGCGCGCGATAAAGGCGTCGAAGCGCTCGAGCCTGAGGTCGGGGTAGCGCTCGTTCTGGAGGTCGCCGAGCGCGGTCTGGCCGTTTGTCATGTAGAGCAGGTAGGCGAGCATCACCCTCTTCTCCGGATCGGCGGCCGCCATGGCCGCACGCAGGTCGTCCTCTGACCCGTAGGAGACGGGCTTCAGCGCCCGTCCGAAGCGACGGCCGACGATCTCTCCCGCCTCGCGGAAGGAGACGCGGTCGCCGGCAATGGCAAACTTTCCCGCAGGCACGCTCGGATCGAGCGCCACGCGCGCCGTCATCCGCGCCGTGTCCTCGACGCTCGTGACCTCGATCGGAGAGTCGCCATCGCCGAAGAAGCCGACCGTGCCGGCGTCGAGATCGATCGCGCCCCGTCCGGGCATGAACACCCACATGAAGGCGCCCTGGAGGATGTTGACCTGTTCGACCCCCACCGCGGCGATCCGCTCGTCGGCGGTGCGGCGCAGGTCGAAGGCGGCGTGTTCGCCCGGCGTCGCCTTGAACAGATCGAGCGCGAAGTCGGAGGGCAGGATCCGCCGTACGCCGTTGCGTTTGCCCGCTTCAGCCAAGGAGACCTGACCATCGACGATCACGTCGGGGCCGCCCTGGACAGCAGAGACAATGACGTCGACGCCATCGGTGGCGCGGTCGAGCGAGGCGGGGTCACCGAGGTCGCCCTCGATCACCTCGGCGCCTCTGTCGAGCAGCGGCGTGAGCTTGGCGTCGGCGGGCGAGCGGGCCAGCAATCTGAGACGCGCATCCGGCTGGTCGAGCAGGTGCGCCGCGATACGGCTGCCGAGCATACCGCCGCCGCCGACTAAGAGCACAGTCTGAGCCATGGTGAGCTCCTTTCCCGACCAGAGCTAGTCGTTGCCGATCGCCGCGATTAGCCAGCGAATGCTGGACAGCGCGTTCCAGAACGGGAACAGTTCCGATGATGCTGGACTTGGGCCATCTCCGCGCCTTCGCGCGGGTTGCCGACCTCGGCAGCGTTTCGGGCGCGGCGCGGGCGCTCGGCATGCCGAAGTCGTCGGTCAGCCGATCGCTGATGCGCCTGGAGGAGGCGGTCGGCGCCGTGCTGGTCGAGCGCTCGACGCGTCACCTGCGGCTGACCGACGCCGGACTGCTGCTTCAACGTCACGCGCGCCGCATCCTCGATGATGTCGGTGACGCCGAGAACGCGATCGGGGGACTGATCGGCCAGCCGCGCGGCGAATTGCGGGTGAGCGCGCCGTTCACCTACGCGGCCGGTCCGCTGGCGCGCATCCTGCCCGATTTTCGCGCGCGCTACGCCGACGTGAAAGTCCTGCTCACGATCGACAACCGAGTCGTCGACCTGCTCACCGAGGAATACGATGTGGCGATCCGCATCGGCCCTCTGCGGAACTCGGATCTGATCGCGCGGCGGCTAACGAACTACGCGCTATGGCCCTGCGCGAGCCCCGCCTACCTGCATCAGGCGCCGCCGATCACCAAGCCGGCCGACCTAATTCACCACGTCATCATCGCCCATCGAGCTCTGAAGGAGGCGTGGCCGTTCCACTCCGTGAGTAGCGCTGGACAAGACGTAGAAATTGAGGCGCAGATGGTTGTTCCGGAGCCGGAGGCGGTGCGCACGATGCTGCTCGCCGGCGCGGGCGTCGGCATTCTGCCTGACTTTTTGGCCCGAGACGCGATCGAGAACGGGTCGCTCGTACGCATCCTGCCGTCCTTCGAGCATCGGTCGGTCGAGGTCCACGCTCTCTACCCGAGCCACCGTAGCCTTTCAGCAAAGGTGCGCGTGTTTATTGATGCTCTCGCCGCTGACCTCCACGCGGCCGAGTCGCGAACGTCGCGTTGAGTCCGGCGCATCAGTCGGTGCTATCACGGCTGCACTTGGGCCGCCGTCCGCGTCAGTGCTCTCAGAGTTCTATGGCGCAGGCGAAGTGCCCAACTTCATCCTGCACGGCGTTCGGCCGGGCGGCGGACGACAAGAGGAAGAGCGCGGGCACAGACGCGGTTGGGAGCGGAGCGTTCGAGAGAGTCCCCCGCCCACGGCTGGGTAGAGAAGTATAAGCGTGTTCGCCGCGTTGCCGCCGGAAGTTTCCCGTAGCGCTCTTCCGCGGTCGCCGTCCTTGCGCTCGCTTCGGGGCAAGCGTTCTTCGTGCCATGGCTCGAAGATCGCGACTGCCAGGCCCCATCCCCGACGGCGGCAACATTATCGACCTGCTGGACTATCTTCCGGTTGAGCCGCACGACATCAGCGAGCCCGGACGGCGCCGATCCCGTCCACCCTGGGCCCCCCTTGTTACGACGGATTTGCCGGAGCATCTCCCGGTATCCGAGCGCGAGCTGGACATCGTTGAGCTGCATTTCGCGGACCTCTTGGACGAGCTGCTGAGCCGCAAGTCCTGATCCGCAAGGAGGACGAAGGCATGCGGAAGGAGACCACACCAGCATCTGTCGGAACGCGGGCTGTTCTATATCTGCGAGTCTCGACGGGCAGGCAGGCCGAGCACGACCTGTCGATTCCAGACCAGAGGCGACAAGCCACCTCCTATTGCCAGGGCAAGAGCTTGCAGGTGGTCGGCGAGTATGTCGAGCCAGGCGCCTCCGCGACCGACGACCGCCGCCCCGAGTTTCAGCGCATGATGGACGCTGCAGCGGCCCGCCCGGCCGAGTTCGACACCATCATTGTCCACTCGTTCAGCCGCTTTTTCCGCGACCAGTTCCAGCTTGAATTCTACGTCCGTCGACTCGCTAAAAGTGGCGTTCGCCTGGTCTCGATCACTCAAGACCTGGGCGACGACCCGATGAGCGTCATGATGCGGCAGATCATGGCGCTCTTCGACGAGTATCAGTCCAAGGAAAACGCCAAGCACACGCTGCGGGCCATGCGCGAGAACGCGAGGCAGGGCTTCTGGAATGGGTCGCTCCCGCCTTACGGCTATCGCATCGTTGCGGCCGAGCAACGCGGCACCCGCACGAAAAAGAAGATTGAACCCGACCCCGACCAAGCCGCTACAGTGCGCCTGATATTCCGGCTGGCGCTTCTCGGTGACGAAGAGCGCGGACCCATGGGCACGCGTCGAATCGCTGACTATTTGAACGTAAGGGGTCTCCGTACCCAGACCGGTGGTCGCTGGGGGCTGGGCGCGATCCATGTGATCCTGACTCGGACCACCTACATCGGCAAGCACCGCTTCAATGAGTACAGCTGGCGAACCAAGACCCTCAAACCTGAGGAGGAGGTGGTCGAAGTCGACGTACCTGCGATCATCGACCCTGACGAGTTCGCGGCGGTCCAAGTCATGCTGAAGGAACGCAGCCCGCAACTCAAAGCGCCCCGTTTTGTAAGTAGCGGAACACTTCTCGGCGGAATCGCCTTCTGCGCCGATTGCGGGGGTGCGATGACGCTGCGGTCCTGCGGCAAATCCGAACGCTACCGCTACTACACCTGCTGCACTCGCGCGCGCCAAGGGGCGAGAGGCTGCCGCGGCACAACGGTGAGCATGGACGCGCTCAACGACATCGTGGTCGAAGCCATAGAAGGCCGAGTTCTCGACCCCGTTCACCTGGAGGCGCTGCTCGCCGGAATATTCGCTCGGCGAGCCGCTCGGGCGAGCCAGGAGAGGGACCGGATCGCCGACCTACGAAGGCAGGCCGCCGACGCCGATGCCAAGCTGACTCGCCTCTATGGGGCAATCGAGGCGGGAGTGGCCGATCTCGCAGATGTGAATCTGAAGGGCCGTATGGTCGAGCTTCGCGCGATTCGCGACGCTACTCGAGCCGACGCCGACCGCGCGGAAGCGTCGCAAGGCGTGGGCCGTGACGTCCTCACGCCCGAAATCGTGAGCCGCTTCGCGGAGGAGGCGAGGCGGCGGCTACGCGCTCCATCCGGCAGTCTACACCGTCATTACATCCAGGCCGTCGCCCAGCGTGTGGAGGTATCTCGAAGCGCGGTCCGCGTCACCGGATCCAAGGCCACTCTCCTTGGTGCGCTGGCCCGATCGGGCCAGTCGCACCCTGGAGTGTTCAATCGCGCGAACGGCGTTCGCGCTTTTGAACCGAAGTGGCTCCCCGGGACGGATTCGAACCATCGACCAACCGGTTAACAGCCGGTTGCTCTACCGCTGAGCTACCGGGGAGCAGCCCTTTCGGGCGAGGCGCGCCTATGCATCAGCCGCGCGGCCGTTGCAACAGCCGCGCGCCGCTTCCCGCTGGCTACAGCGTCACTTCGCCGCGCATCACCGGCACGCAGTCTCCAGCGATGCTCGATCGGATCCCCGTGGCCGTCCGACGGGCGCGGACGCGGAGCGCGCTCGGCCGCCCCATCTCTACGCCCTGCGTTGCTGCGATCGTCAGTTCGTCGCCACCATCCAGCGACAGCAGCAGCGCGCCCAGGGCGGCGTTGGCGCTGCCGGTGGCAGGATCTTCGAGCACGCCGGAAAGCGGGGCGAACATGCGGCCCGCGACGAATGCGCCATCGCGCGCGTAGAGGTGAACGGCGGCCAAGCCTTTGTTTGCCGAGTGGTTCGCGGCCAGGTCGCGGAAGGCGCTGATATCCGGTGCCGCCCTGCCGAGCGCGGCGCGCTCGACTTCGACGAACGCGAATGCCGCACCGACCGAGGCGACCAGCGGCCGATGATACGCCAGGCGCAAGTCTCCCGGCGTTAGTCCGATGCAGCGGGCGATCAGTTCGGGCGCGACCTCTCCCCCGATGGCAAGCGCCGCCGGCGCGTCGATCTCGGCGCCGCGGACCGCGCCCTCCGCATCATGCTCGATCCGGGCTTCGACGAGGCCGGCGATCTCCTCGAAGAGCAGTTTTCCACCGCGATCACGACCCATTCCGGCGAGCACGAACGCGGTGCCGACGTTGGGATGACCCGCAAACGGCATTTCGTGGGCAGGCGTAAAAATCCGCACCTCAGCGTCATGTACCGGATCGCGCGGCGGGAGCACGAACGTAGTCTCGCTCAGGTTGAACTCGGTCGCGAGCCGCTGCATCTCGCAATCGCTCAAGCCCGAAGCGTCCGGAAAGACTGCGAGCGGGTTGCCGCCGAACCGCGCGCTTGTGAATACGTCGACGGTCTGGAATGCAAAGCGTCGCATCGGCCCTCACCGGAAGTCGGCGGACACTATGTCTCGCGCCATCGCAAGCGGCGCAACAGGCGGGGACACTATCGCAGGCGTCAGCGCTCGCGTAGCTTGGACCAGAGCTGATCGGTGCCCGCTTCCTGCGCGCGGTTGACATATTGCGAGGCGACCAGCCAGCCCTTGAACGGCCGCAATACGACCAGGCAGCCGATCACGAGGAGCGGCAGCGACGTCACGAGATGCACCCACCATGGCGGATCGAACGCAACCTGCAGCCAAACCGCGACGAACAGCAGCGGGAAGGCGATGAAGCAGAGCGAGAAGAAGGCGGGCCCATCGTCCGGCGAGGCGAAGCTATAGTCGAGCCCGCAGGCTTCGCAGCGATCGACGATCTTCAGCCAGGATCGGAACATGCGGCCTTTGCCGCAACGGGGACAGAGGCCGGACCAGCCAGATTTCAGGATCCAACGGAATTTGCTTTCGGAAACGTGGCCGGTCGCCACCTCGACGCGCTGCGGTTCGCTTTCGCTCATGCGGTGCCGATAGCGGCTCGCGGGGGGATGGCAACAATCTGCATCGCCTGCGGTGGCGGCCCGCCTCGTCCTGACGGTAGAACGGGGTAGAGCCGGCAAAGTTGAATGCTCGAATCGGCGCTCGGGAGGAAATATGCTCATCGTCCACCATCTCGGCATCTCGCAATCGGATCGCATCGTCTGGCTGTGCGAGGAGCTCGGGCTCGACTTTGAGCTTCGCCGCTACGATCGCGATCCGGTGACGAAGCTGGCGCCGCCGGAATATCGCGCCCTGCATCGCTTCGGCACGGCCCCGGTCATCCAACATGACGATCTGACGCTCGGGGAAACGGGGGCGATCTTCGAATATCTTATCGCTATCCGGGATGGCCGGCTTGGCCGGAGCTTGCGCGATGCCGATTTCGCCGATTATCTCTACTGGCTTCACTTCGGCAACGGCTCGTTCGTGCCGGCCGGCGTCAACACGATGATCGTGCGGACGATTTCGGGCGGATCCGGCGACCACACGCTCGGCATCTTCGGCGATCGGCTTCGGCGCGCCTATGAGAGTGCGGACGAGCGGCTCGGCGAAACACCCTATTTCGCGGGAACCGAGTTCAGCGCGGCGGACATCATGATGGTGTTTCCGCTCACCACGATGCGCGCCTTCGCGCCGGTCGACTTGGCGCCCTATCCGAATATCCGCGCCTATCTGGGCCGGATCGGACAACGTCCGGCCTTCCGCCGGGCAATGGCCAAGGCCGATCCCGGTTTCGAGGTGCATCTCACCTAGCGGCGTGTCTATCCTGTCGGCGGGCAGGTGGTGGAGCCGAGGGCCACGGAATGCACGTTCGCTGAGGTTCGCCCACGTTCGCCTTTTCCAAAGCTTTACAGCAGTTTATCGACCGCTTATGATCGGTAACGATCGGCCCAGTTAGCCACCTTCCGCGCTTCTTTGGCGGGGCAAATGGTGGGACGAAAAGTTATATCCCGCAAGAGGGGATCGAACCGATGTTGACCGCTTTGCAGGTGAAGCATGCCAAGCCGGGCAAGCACCTCGATCATCACGGGCTTTGCTTGGTGGTTCGTCCCAGCGGCGGTAAATTTTGGACTATGCGAATCCAACGAGGAGGCCGCCGTCGGGAGTTTGGTCTGGGATCCGCCTACGATGTCAGTTTGGATGAGGCGCGAGCCAAAGCCTATGCGCTGCGTCAACGGGTCAAACGCGGCGAAAACCCCCAGCAGCCTGATCCCGGCGGATTCGAACGTCCCCTACCAGCGCGCGTCGCGCCGAAGCTGCCGACTTTCGAGAAAGCCGCACGCGACTGCTATGATGCGCTGAAAGATGGTTGGGACGACAAACGAAAGCGCAACTGGCTTTCGAGTTTTGAGCAGCATGTCTTCCCACTGATGGGAGCGACCCGCATCGACGAGGTCGACACGGCGGCGGTTCGGGATGCCCTGGCGCCGGTCTGGCTCAAAATTCCGGACACTTCGCGCCGTATCCTGCAGCGCATGCAAGCCGTCCTGGATTTCGCGCACATCAAGGGCTGGCGTGAGGCGGAGACGAGCCTCCGGACGGTGCGAAAGGGGCTGCCCCGCCACACCGATCGAAGCAACCACTATGCTGCCATGCCATATGCGGAGGCTCCGGCGCTTGCCCGTAAGCTGAGAGACGAGGATGCGTCGATCGGCCGTGACGCTCTTCGCTTTTTGATATTGACCGCCGCCCGATCGGGGGAAGTCCGCGGCGCCCTCTGGAGCGAGATTGATCGGACGCGCGGCATATGGTCGATACCCGCGGATCGGATGAAAGCTCGTGAGCCGCATACAATCCCGCTCTCGACCCAAGCTCTCTCCATCCTCGATCGGCTTTGGAAGGTTCGCACCAGTAACGAAGGTTTGATCTTCACCTCAACGGCGAAGGCCGCCCTGAGTGACATGACCCTGAGCAAGGTTCTCAAGGCATCGGGCGCTGATGCCTATACGGTTCATGGGTTCCGAAGCGCCTTCACCGATTGGGCCTCGGAGCAGACGAGCTTTCCAAAGGAAGTCGCGGACAAGGCGCTGGCGCATAAAGTTCCCGACCGCGTCGAGGCAGCTTATCGCCGCACGGACTTTTTTGAGAAGCGCCGGGAACTGATGAAGCTATGGGCTGATTTTCTCGATGCGGATGACGCAAAGACCGCTGCCAAACCGGGCCTTCCACTGGCCGCGTGAGCGGTTCAAACGCGGTCCGCGGAATTTATGAGGTCGAGAAGGCTCTTCCGTATGACCATCGTGCTCCGACCGATCTTGATCGCTTCAATTTTGCCGTCGGCGATCAGCTCATAGATCTTCGTCTTGCCGACCCCGAGTTCCCGCATGGCATCATAGAGGCGAAGACAGATCGGGCCATCGTCCTCTACAGGTGCCTTGGTCGCCTTTGAGAGGCCCTTTTTCATTGCGACATCTCCTGGCGCCGCTTCAGGAAGGCTCGGTCGCCATCAAGGAAGCTCCTCAGCATCGCAGAAATAAGGTCACTGAGCGGCTCATTGGCGCCGTACGCCTCGCGATATGCCAAAGCATAGGCGTCGAGATCTCGCTTCAAATCAGGCGAAATCATAATGGCCATCTTCACCGGCTTGCGGTCGGGAAGTTTGCCGAGCTTGATGCTAGCCATCTCAGCTCCCCTCAGTGGATGAGAAGACGAGATCCTTATGAACAACGAGTCTGACCGGCACGCCCGGCCGGATCGTGATCGTCGGTTGAACGCCAAGATTGCGCTGAGTGATCTGATCGCCGGCCCGCGAGACGCTATCCTGGGTCGACATGCGGAGCGCTTGGACGAGATCGCTCTGACCGGACAACGCGAGCTGCGTGCTGACGCCCAGCAGCGTCGAGAGCGCCACTCCCTTCAGGAGCTGTCAGGTGTGGAGATCGACCTTGTCCTGCAGGCCTGCATAGCCCGATGGATCGGTGGCGGGAACATTGTCGATGCGCAAGCTGCTGCCGTCCGGCATGATGATCCGCTGCCAGACGATCAGCGCGCGCCTTTGGCCGAACGCCACCACGCTGTCATAGCTGCCGATCAGCCGCGCCCCTTGCGGAATGAGCAGGATCTGCCCGGTCGCGCTGTCATAGGTATTTTCGGTGACCTGCGCGGTCACGAGCCCCGGGAGGTCCGACCGCAGACCGGTTATCAGGCTCGCGGAGATCACACTACCCGCCGACAGAGTATAAGGTGAGGGCAGTGGTGTGACAGGATGCGGATTGACGTCGCCGCGGGAATCGAGCCTGCCGACGAACGCCTCTTTCCGTCCCTGCGAATTCGGATCATTGGCTAAATCGAGTCCCAGCTTAGGCGCGGCAGCGTCACCGTTGCTGGGAGGCGTCGCGGTGACGGGCGTGGCGTCCAGGCCCGCGTCTCGCTGCCGTCCCTCCACCAGCACGCCAGATTCGCGAGCAGCCTTAAGCTCGGCGAGCTGACGCTCCCTCT
>NZ_JAFAVR010000045.1 GCF_019242355.1 Sphingomonas sp.
AGGGCTTCGACCGCGCGACCGCCGATTACATGGGCATGCTGGCCACGGTGATGAACGCGCTGGCGCTTCAGAACGCACTCGAAAGCGTCGACGTCGACACTCGCGTCCTCTCTGCGATCCCGATGGCCAGCGTCAGCGAGCCCTACATCCGCCGCCGAGCGCTGAGGCATCTCGAGAAAGGGCGCATCGTCCTATTCGCGGCGGGGACGGGCAATCCTTATTTCACCACCGACACGGCAGCGGCGTTGCGTGCTGCGGAGATGGGTTGCGATGCCCTCTTCAAGGGTACGAGCGTCGACGGCGTCTATACCGCCGACCCGAAGAAGGATCCGACGGCGACCCGCTATGAGACCGTCAGCTTCGGCCGAGTGCTGAGCGACGACCTCAAGGTCATGGACGCCGCAGCGGTGGCGCTGTGCCGCGACAACAATATTCCGATCGTCGTCTTCAACATCCGGCAGCGGGGCAACCTTGCCCAGGTGCTGGCCGGAGAAGGCACGGCGACGGTCGTTCAGAACGGAGAATAACCATGCCCGCATTCGACAAGGCAGACCTTCAGCGCCGCATGCACGGCGCGATCGATGCCCTGAAGCACGATCTCGTTGGGCTTCGCACCGGGCGTGCCTCGACCAACCTCCTGGATCCGATCAATGTCGAGGTCTATGGCGCGCAGATGCCGCTGAACCAGGTGGCGACGGTTTCCGCGCCGGAGCCGCGCATGCTGACGGTCCAGGTGTGGGACCGGTCGAACGTCGGCCCGGTGGAAAAGGCGATCCGCTCGGCGGGTCTTGGTCTCAACCCTGTGACGGACGGCCAGATGGTCCGGCTGCCGATCCCGGATTTGACCGAGGAGCGCCGCAAGGAGCTCGCCAAGCTGGTCGGCCAATATGCCGAAAAGGCGAAAATCGCTGTTCGCAACGTTCGCCGGGATGGCAACGACACCCTTAAGACCGATGAAAAGAAGCATGAAATCTCTGAAGACGAGCGCAAGCGCCACGAGACCGAGGTGCAGAAGCTGACCGACGACACGATCAACGAAATCGACCAGCTGTCTCAGGCCAAGGAAAAGGAAATCCTCGGCAAGTGATCGCCCGCGCCGGTCCCGTCGCTCCAGGCGCAGACACGGTGCCCGGCTCGGCGTCGCCCGGCACGGGAGCGGCCTCGACGACTCCTCGTCACGTCGCCATCATCATGGACGGCAATGGACGCTGGGCGCAGAGCCGGGGATTGCCGCGCATCGCCGGCCATCGCGCTGGTGCGGAGGCCGTGCGCCGAGCACTGCAGGCGGCGGCGGACCACGGCGTCGAGGTTCTCACCATCTATGCCTTTTCCTCCGAGAACTGGCGGCGCAGCGAGGAGGAGGTATCGGACCTCACCGCGCTGATGCGCTTCTACCTGGAGCGCGAGCTGAAGACTCTCGAGAAGGAGCGGGTGCGCCTCAAGCTGATCGGTGACTATCAGGCATTCGGGCCTGACCTCGTCGCCCGGCTCGAAAAGGCCGTCGAGCGCACCGCCAGCAACACGCGCCTGACCCTGGTCATCGCGCTCAACTATGGCTCCCGGGCGGAGATCGCCGCCGCCGCTCGGACGCTCGCGCAACGAGCCCTCGACGGCCAACTCCAGGTGAGCGAGATCGACGAGCAGCGCATTGCGGGCGAAATGCAGACCCGCGAACTACCACCGCTGGACCTCCTGATCCGCACTTCCGGCGAAGTCCGCCTCTCCAATTTCCTCTTGTGGCAAGCGGCGTACGCGGAATTGCTCTTCCTGGACATCATGTGGCCGGATTTCGACGAAACGGTCTTCGTGGACGCCCTAGGTCAATATGCTTCGCGTCAGCGGCGGTTCGGCGGCCGATGAGCGAGCTTGCCGTCCGGACCCTCTCTGGTCTCGTCCTGATCGCGACCGCGCTAATAGCAGCGGTGGTCGGCGGTGACATCCTCGCGGTCCTCGCCGCGGTTGTGGCGGTCGCGATGTTCTATGAGTGGCGGCAGATCAGTCGCGGCTGGGGCCCGGCCTGGTCGATCGGGGGCTTTTTCTACGCGCTGCTGCCGGCGCTCGCCCTTTTATGGATCCGGCAACGTACGCCGCTCGCCGACCCCACGAACGAGGGGGGCCTAGCACTGCTGGTCTGGGTCTTCATCGTCACCTGGTCGACCGACATCGGCGCCTATTTCGTCGGACGGGCCATCGGCGGCAGGAAGCTTGCTCCCTCGATCAGCCCCGGCAAGACGGTCGCCGGCCTTTACGGCGGCATCGCAGTGGCGACCGTGCTCGGTACGCTGTGGGTCTTTACCCGCGGCCTCGGTTATCCGCTGATCGTCCTCGCGCCGATCCTCGCGGGAATGGCCCAATGCGGCGACCTGTTCGAAAGCTGGATGAAGCGGCGAGCCGGCGTCAAGGATTCGGGCAAGCTACTGCCCGGCCACGGTGGCATCCTCGACCGCCTCGACGGCTTCGTACCGGTGGTGGTGCTGACAGCCGCCGCCCAACTGGCGGGCCTGACATGACCCGCCGGATTGCGATCCTCGGTGCGACCGGCTCTATCGGGACGTCGGCGCTGGACCTGATCGAACGCTCGCCCGAGCTTTTTTCCATAAGCGCCGTGACGGCGGCGACGAAGGTCGCTGATCTCGCGGACATCGCCAGGCGCAGTCGGTCCGCGCTTGCCGTTATCGGCGACGAGCGCCTCCTTCCCGAGCTTCGCGAGCGCCTCGCCGGCACCGGCTGCCGCGCCGAGGGCGGCCGGTCGGCGCTGGTCGCTGCCGCCGCCGCGGAAGCCGACCTTGTGATCGGGGCGATCGTCGGTTGCGCTGGGCTCGAACCGGTCATGGCCGCTGTCGAGGCGGGGCGAACCGTGGCACTCGCCAACAAGGAGGCGCTGGTGACCGCCGGCGCCCTGATGACTGAGGCCGCGAAGGCGAGTGGTGCGACCATCCTCCCGGTCGACAGCGAACATAATGCTATCTTCCAGTGCCTTGCGTGCAGCCGTGGCGGCGATGTCTCAAGGATCATCCTTACTGCGAGCGGCGGTCCGTTTCGAACTGCATCGAGCGAGATGATGGCCTCTGCGACCCCCTCGCAGGCCATCGCCCATCCGACCTGGTCGATGGGCGCCAAAATCTCCGTCGACAGCGCAACCCTGATGAACAAGGGCCTGGAGCTGATCGAGGCTCACTTCCTGTTTGGCCTGCCGTCGCAGCAGATCGACATCCTCATCCACCCGCGATCGGTCATCCACTCCCTGGTCGAATTCGTCGACGGCTCCGTGCTTGCCCAGCTCGGCAGCCCCGACATGCGCATCCCGATCGCGTATGCACTCGCCTGGCCGAAGCGGATGCCAACCCCGGCCGAAAGGCTCGACCTTGCGGCAATCGGCAGCCTGGCGTTCGAGAGTCCCGACGATCGACGTTTTCCAGCCCTGCGGCTGGCTCGCCAGGCGCTGGAGGCGGGCGGCGCCGCGCCTATCGTGCTCAATGCCGCCAACGAAGTCGCGGTCGACGCCTTTCTCGCCGGAGCGATCCCTTTCCCGGCGATTGCGGCCACCGTCGCCGATGCGCTCGATCGAAGCCGGGATTCAACGCCGTTGAGCATCGCCGACGTTCTGGAGATCGACCGCGCGACCCGGTCACGCGTCGGTGCAGCCATGAAGGCGAGCTGCGCGTGATCCTGCAGCAACCGCCCCTGTGGCTTGCCCTCGTCGCCTTCGTGTGTGTCCTCGGGCCGCTCGTCTTCTTCCACGAGCTCGGTCACTATCTTGTCGCCCGTTTGTTCGGCGTGCCGGCGGAGAGCTTCTCGATCGGCTTCGGACGCGAGCTGTTCGGATGGACCGACCGGCAGGGCACACGCTGGAAAGTCGCCTGGCTGCCGCTCGGCGGATACGTCAAGTTCGTCGGCGACATGAACGCGGCCAGCGAGCCGGGGGCGGCGGAAGACATTCCCGAAGAGCTTCGCGCCCGTGCCTTTCAGTTTCGGCCGGTCTGGCAGCGCTTCCTCATCGTGCTTGCCGGCCCGGTCGCGAACTTCATCCTCGCAATCCTCATTTTCTCCGCCTTTTTCACCTTCGTCGGGATCCCGCGCACCAACGTCGTCGGCAAGGTGCTCCCGGGAAGTGCGGCGTCGGCGGCCGGGATTCAGCCTGGCGACCGAATTCTGTCCGTCGCTGGCCGGTCGACTCCAACCTTCGACGATATCAGCAACGTCGTTTCCGTGCGCGCCAACGAGCACGTCGATGTCGACCTTGTTCGCGACGGCCAGCCCCGGACCCTTCGCGTTACCGTACGGTCGGATTCGAGCCCGGATCCGTTCGGGCAAAAAATCCCGCACGGACTGCTTGGCGTCTATCCAACCGCCCAGGCCCTGCAACCCGTTCCAGTCTATAAGGCCGTGCCCCTTGCAGTCGACTATACGGCCCGCCTGACCCGCTCCATGGTCGACAATATCGGAATGATCTTCCGCGGGCGGATCTCACCGACCGAGCTAAAAGGACCCGTAGGGATCGCTCAGTTCGCTGGCCAGGCGGCGAGTCTCGGCGTGCTCCCGGTCGTCGTCCTCATCGCGCTGATTTCAATTAATCTGGGATTCATCAACCTCTTGCCAGTTCCGATGCTCGATGGCGGCCATCTTTTCTTCTACATCGTCGAAGCCATTCGCCGGCGCCCCGTCAGCGAGCAGATCATGGAATGGGCGTTCCGGGGCGGGCTGGCGCTGATCCTTGCACTGCTCGCCTTCACGACCTTCAACAACCTGGCCTCGGTCGGGCTCTGGGATCGGCTTGAACGCTTGATTGACTAGGTGGCTTGGGGCAGGGGCAGACATTGCATTTGGCGGCCGGGGGGCGTCGCCGGGCCGGAAGCATCATAACCGTAAGCAGCATTCAAGGCGGGGACGCGTGATTTCAGGATCAAAGAGCTTCAAGCGGCGCGCTGGCGCGTTTCTCCTCGTCGGCACGATGCTCGGCGGCTGGGCAGCGCCTCTCGTCGCGCAGACTGCGCCGCCGCCGGAAACCCAGCCCGCCGACACCACTCCGCCGCCGGTGGACACACTGGCGCCTGTCGACACGGCGCCGGCTCAAACAACCGCGCCGACCGCGCTGCCCGCGACTCCGCCCGCCCCAGCACCCGAGCGGATGATTCGCTCGATCTCGGTCCGCGGCAACCAGCGCCTGGAGCCGGAAACGATCCGTTCCTACGCCAATCTTCGGCCGGGTCAGATCTACACTGCCGACACGCTCGACCAGGCGATCCACGACCTCTACGCGACGCAGCTGTTCGCCGACGCAACGATCACCGGCACCGATACCGGCAATCTCGTCATCAACGTGCGCGAGAATCCGGTGATCAACCGCATCACCTTCGAGGGCAACAAGCATCTCAAGCAGGACAAGATCACCCCGGAGATCAAGCTGTCGCCACGGCAGATCTTCACCAGGTCGGCAGTCCGCTCCGACGTCGACCGGATTCTCGACCTCTACCGCCGCCAGGGCCGGTTTGCCGCGCAGGTCGAGCCCAAGATCGTCCAGCTCGACCAGAACCGCGTCGACGTCGTGTTCGAGATCAGCGAGGGCGATCTTGCCAAGGTTCGCGCGATCAACATCATCGGCAACACCACTTTCCCGGACGGCCGCCTCCGCAAGGAGATGTACACCAAGCAGGCCGGCGGCCCGCTCGGCTTCCTGAAGTCGAACGATACCTATGACCCCGACCGGCTTGCCGCCGACCAGCAGAAGCTTCGCGCCTTCTACCTGACCCAGGGCTATGCCGACTTCCGTGTCGTTTCGGCCCTTGCCGAGCTCACGCCCGACCGGCGCGACTTCGTCATCACCTACGTCGTCGAGGAAGGTCCGCGCTATCACTTCGGCAAGATCGAGGCGACGAGCGCACTTCGCGATTTCCCGCCGGCGACGATCATGCAGATCGTCAAGGTGAAGCAGGGGACCTGGTTCAACGCCAAGGCGATCGAAGACGCGGTCACGAACCTCAATGCTGCGGCCGGCAACCTCGGCTATGCGTTTGCCGATATCAGTCCCTCCTACGACCGCGATCCGGCCCACCGGTTGATGAACATCACCTTCAAGGTGAACGACACGCCCCGGCAATATGTCGAACGCATCGACATCACCGGCAACACGAACACGCGCGACAAGGTGATCCGGCGGGAATTCCGGTTGAACGAGGGCGACGCGTTCAACGCGCTCAAGGTCAAGCGCAGCCAGGACCGCATCCAGAGTCTGGGCTTCTTCCAGGATAAGCTCGAGATCAAGCAGACCGAAGGGTCGACTCCCGACAAGGTCGTCCTTGGCGTCAACGTCGAGGAGAAGTCGACCGGCCAGGTGTCCCTCTCGGGCGGCTATTCCAGCCTCGAGAAGTTCGTCATCCAGCTTGGCGTTTCTCAGGACAACTTCATGGGCAAGGGCCAGAGCGTCGACGCATCCGTCGATTATTCGGCCTACGGCAAGTCGGTCGTGCTTGGCTTCACCGAACCCTATCTGTTCGACAAGCAGATCCTGTTCGGCGCGCAGGTGTTCCGCAAGGATTACCGCAGCTTCGACTATCTCCAGAACAACGCCCGCAACACGACCTATTCGGAGCTCAGCACCGGTGGCATCCTCCGCCTCGGCTTCCCGATCACCGAGTTCATGTCGCTGGGAACACGGTACACCTTGTCCCAGGACAAGGTCTCGCTCGACAAGACGACCTTCTACACCGACCCGGACGGCACCGGCCCGCTACCCGCCACCTGCGACCCGCTGAAGGCCGGCCGCTATCTCTGCGACGAAATCGGCAAGCGCCTGACCTCGGCCGTCGGCTACACGATGCTGTACGACAATACGGACGGCATCCACCCGACGCGCGGCCAGCGGTTCAGCATTTCGCAGGACTTCGCCGGGCTTGGCGGTGACGTCCGCTATCTGCGCACGAACGGAGATGCGACCAAATACTGGGGCTTCGGTTCGGGCTGGATCTTCTCGGCCCATGCCGAGGGTGGGTATATCCACGCGCTTGAGCAATCCAATCTTCCCGGGGAAGATCCGGTCCGTCTAACCGACCGGTTCTTCGTGCCCGAGCTGCGCGGGTTCGACATCCGCGGCATCGGCCCGCGCATCAAGCGCTACGCTTACGACGCGACGGGCACGCTTCAGCCCAAGGGCATCGTCACCGATGCTCTTGGCGGACGGGCCTACTACATGGGCCGGCTCGAGCTGCAGCTACCGGTTTCCTCGGGCCTCCAGAGCCTGGGACTCAGGCCTTCGGCATTCGTCGACGTCGGTTCGCTTTTCGGTCTCAAGAAGCCCCTCCTGACCGATATCGTCGCGGTCTGCAGCCCGAAGGTCGGAACCACGGGCCTGACCCAGTTCCAGAGCCCGAACCCGAATTGCAGCGTCGATTATTCGGGCATCGCCCACGATTCGACGAAGTTCGATTCCTCGCCGGGCTTCAGGGAGGTGTTCCTCGGCAACTCGCCCAAGCCGCGCCTGTCGATCGGCATCGGCGCGAACTGGAACTCACCCTTCGGCCCGCTGCGGATCGATCTCGCCAAGGCGTTGCTCAAGCAGAAGGGCGACGACACCAAGCTGTTCAATTTCAACGTAGGGACCCAATTCTGATGCTGAAGACTGCAATTCTGGCCGCCGCGGCGGTGGTTACACTCGCTCCGGCCGCTGCATCCGCCCAGGCCATCCCGGGCGCCGTCGTCGCGGTTGTCGATCTCGAGCGCGTGAGCAGCCAGTGCACGGCCTGCAAGACGGCCGCGGCGACTCTTCAAGGTCAGCTGAATGCGCTCAAGACGCGGCAGCAGACGCTTGCAACGCCGTTGGAAGCCGAAGGCAAGTCGATCCAGACGGCCGTCGATGCCCTGCCGCAGGGCAAGGAGCCGGACGCCGCACTGCAGGCCCGCATCCGTGCTTTCCAGGCCAAACAGCAGCAGGGCGCGCAGGAACTCCAGCAGCGTCAGGTGCAGATCCAGCGCAACCGCGACTATATCGGTCAGCAGATCAGCGCCAAGCTTGGCCCGATCTACCAGCAGATCCTCCAGCGCCGCGGCGCCAACGTGCTTGTCGAGCAGGGTGCGACCCTGGCGTCGGCGTCCGCGCTCGACGTCACAAACGACGTGCTCGCGGGCCTGAACGCGGCCTTGCCGTCGGTCTCGACGACAGCCCCGGCGGCCCCGGCCCAGCAGCAGCCGCAGGGCCGCTAATCGTCGGATGAGCGACGAAACGGCAAGCGCCGCCTCCTCCGGCATCGCCGGCGGTCCGCTCGACATTCGTCGGGTCATGGCGGCGCTTCCGCATCGCTACCCGATGCTCCTGGTCGACCGCGTGGAGAGCCTCGAGCCCGACAAGGGCATCGTCGCGATCAAGGCGGTAACAATCAACGAGTCCTTCTTCCAGGGGCATTTCCCCGGCCGGCCCATCATGCCCGGCGTCCTCATTGTCGAGGCGCTTGCGCAGGCGGCGGGCGTACTGGCTGTCCAATCCCTCGGCCTCGCGAACAGCGGCAAGCTCGTCTATTTCATGGCCATCGAGGGCGCGAAGTTCCGCACTCCGGTCGAGCCCGGCGTCCTCCTGCGGCTCGAGGTCGACTTCGTCCAGAAGCGAACCAGCGTGTGCAAGTTCGTCGGGCGGGCGTTGATCGAAGGCAAGCTCGCCGCCGAGGCCAGCTTCACGGCGATGATCGCCGACCCGCCGGCGAGCTGAGCCGCCACCCCGCGGCAGCGCGCTCGATCCGGAACGCGCGCGCGAACTCGCGCCCCGCCAGCATGGCGCTCGGCGAAAGGTCAGCCCGGATCTCGCCTCCATCGACCAGAAGCGCGCGATCGAACGCCGTCATGCGCTCGATGTCGTGCAACGCCACCGCGACTGCCACGCCGCCGTCTGCAATCCCGCGCAGCAGCCCAAGCAGGCGGAGCACCCAATAGGGGTCGAGGTTCGACAGCGGCTCGTCGAGCAACAGCACCATGGGATTCGGCGCCAGGACGCGCGCCAGCAGGACCCGGGCCCGTTCACCCGTCGACAGCCGATCAACCGCCCTCCCGGCGAGCGATTCAAGCTCCAGCGATGAAATCAGCGCGTCCACTCGCCGAGCGTCGGGAACCGCCAGCCCCAGCGCGACCACGTCGCGAACGCTGATCGGCCAGACGGCATCGCGCGACGCCGGCAAATAGCCGAGTAGATGGCTGCGACGAGCGGGCGAGGCGGCGCGGAGGTCCTCGCCAGCGACGGTAATCGACTCCGCCGACCCGTCGATGCCCGAGCAGCCGCGCAGCAAGCTCGTCTTGCCACCGCCGTTCGGCCCGATCACCGCGACCAGCTCCCCAGCGTCCAGGCGCAGCGCGGTCGACCGCAAGCGAGCGGGAATGCTTGCGCCCCGCACATCGAGAACTGGCGTCATGCCGCCACCCGCGCGCGCATCCGAACCACGATCCACACGAACAAGGGCGTGCCCGCGACGGTCGTCAGCACGCCGACCGGGATGGTGCGTCCAGCCGGTCCGAAACGTACTGCGAGGTCGGCCAGCAACAGCAGCGCTCCTCCGATCGCAGCCGAGGGCAGCAGCGCCCGCCCAGGATGCCCCCTCGTGACCAACCGACCCGCATATGGCGCGATCAGCCCCACGAAGCCGATCGCGCCGCACACCGACACGCAGGCTCCGACGGCGATTGCGCTGAGCGCCACCACCTCGATCGCAATGCGTCGCGGCCGGTATCCCAGCGAGGCAAGCACGTCTTCGCCGAGCGCCATCAAGTCGAGCGCCCGCGACCGCGCCAGCAGGAGCAGGCAACAGAAAGCTGCAGGTACGAGCGCCGTCGCTGCCTGCGGCAAGCTGCGATCGACGAGGCTCCCCATCAGCCACTCGAAACTGTCGTAAAAGGCGAAGGGGGAGGGTGCGAGGGCAAGAACCAGGCTCGTCGCCGCGCCGGCCGCCAGCGAGATCGCGAGCCCCGCGAGCAGCAGCGTCGCACCCGCTGCATTCCGTCCGGCCAGCGTCAGCAATAGCGCCAGAGCGACCAAAGCCCCGGCACCACCGCATGCTGCCAGCGCGATCGGGCCCGACACCTCGAACCAATAAGCGGCCAGCACCGCCCCGAGCGCGGCGCCGCTGCTTCCACCCGTGATATCGGGGGACGCCAGCGGGTTGGCGAACACCGCCTGCAAGGCGGCGCCGCTCATGCCGAGCACCGCCCCATAGCCGAGCGCCAGCAGCGTGCTTGGCAGCCGGAGCTGGGTCAGCAGCAGCTCCGCCGTTGCCGGGTCCGAGCGGTGCAGCGCCAGCACGGGTCCCAGAGGCAGAAAGAGGTGCGCCGCGGCAATCGCCGCCAACGCAAGGCCGACCAATGCGCCCGCGCCTTTCACCGGTCGCGCCTTCGCAGCCGCTCGATTTCGGTGATCGTGAGAGGTCCCATGCAGGTCCATGCGCGCCCGTCGGTGACCACCTGGCGGCTCGGCGCGCGACGAATGATCGGGTTGTCCAGCCAGCGCTGCCCGCTGGACATCTGTCCCGACCGATAGTTGCTTCGTATCAGTGCCTTGGGAGGGTTAGTGATCATTGTCTCCAAAGTCAGCCGAGCGCCCTGGAGCGGACGCTGGCGATACCCGGCCAGCCGAAGCCATTGCGCGCCCAGCGAGTCCGCCCCGAGGCTTTGGCCGCCTCCCGAGACCCAGGCCGCGTCGACCGCTTGTGAAGGCGCGCTGGCCTTCAGCGCCCTTAACCTCGCGACCCACGGATCGGCGCGCCCCGGGGCGCCAAGCGCAGCGGCAACCGTTCGCAGGTTCGTGACGACGTCCGCAAGGCTCGCCGGTTCGCGAAGATCGAGCGAGCGGATGTGCAGCCTGCCCGACAGCGAGGCGCTCGCCCGGCCGCTCCCGCCCATCGTCAGGACGAGATCGGGCCGAAGCGCCAGGACATCTTCGATCGACCCGCGATTGCCCTGATACCGCCTGGCGGCCCGCCACAGCGGCGACTCCTGCGCGTCCTGCGACAGATAGCTCACGCTCACCACGCGCCCCGGATCAGCAAGCAGGAGCAGATATTCGTCGCTGCACAGGTTGAGCGACGCGACCCTGAGCGGCAGGCTAGCGGCCAGCAAGGCGAATGCCGGCATGAAGGCTCCTCCCTTGGGTGCGGTAGCCAATCACGTCCTCGTAATGAGCGTCAAAGGCATTGGCCGTACGGACGAACAGCTCGACGGTGCGGCTCACGCGATAGGCGAGGCGTGCGTCGGCGAGCCAATAAGGATGAAGCGACACCGTTCGCGCCGGGTAGGCGTCGAAATCGGTATCGATTCGCGAGCCGGTGTAGGCAACCCCCACGCCGTAGCTCCATCGGCCGCTGCTGCCATCGAGCGCAACCGAGCCACTATGCTTTGACCGCCGTACCTCTCGCACTTGTGCGCCCGCCAGGGGGCCTGGTTGGGTCGCGCTTTGGTAGGCGTAATTCGCGCTAAGCCTGAACCTAGGGCTGATTCGCCATTCCCCCTCGGCCTCGATGCCGGACCCGCGGCTGGTGCCGGTGCCGTTG
>NZ_JAFAVR010000229.1 GCF_019242355.1 Sphingomonas sp.
CCCCTTCCCCTTTCCCGAAGCCACACCCGACCAACGTGCCCGCATCGCCGACCTCGCCGAAGAGCTCGACTCCACCCGCAAGGCTGCGCTCGCCGAGACCGACAAGCTAACCATGACCGAGCTCTACAACCTGCGGGAGAAGTTACGTTCCAGCGCGCCGATGGATGACAAGGAGCAGCGCCGCGCGACCAAGGCGCGAGCCGCCATCGTCAATCGCCTGCACGAACAACTCGATGAAGCAGTCGCCGACGCCTACGGTTGGGGCGACGACTGGCGCGCCGGTAAGCTTGGGCCGTCAGAGATCGCCGCCCGCCTGGTCGCGCTTAACCACGAACGCGCCGCCGAGGAGAAAGCCGGAACCATCCGATGGCTCCGTCCCGACTACCAGATCCCCCGCTTCGGGCAGAAGCTTGCGCGCACGAAACCATGCGCATAAACTATGCGCATGGTTAGTGAATTCATGACGACGCGAGCAGTGCGTCGGAAAAGGGCCGCGACCAATGTCACGCTGGACGCGGAACTTGTCGCGCAAGCCCGAAAGCTTGGCGTGAGCATTTCCGAAGCGTCAAACCAGGGCCTCGAAAGAGCGGTGAAAAAAGCCGAGGCGGAGCGTTGGCTGAAGGAGAACAAGCCGGCGCTCGATTCGTATAACGAATGGATCGAGGCGAACGGCTTGCCGCTTGAACGACACCGCCTCTTCTAAATATGGCCCAGTTCGACGTTCACCGCCTTGGAGACGGGCTCGTGGTCGACTGTCAGGCGGACCTGCTGAGCCATATCGCCTCGCGCCTGGTCGCCCCCTTGATTCCGAAAGCTCGGGCACCGGCGCCGGCGCGCAGGCTCAACCCGGTCTTCGATGTGGACGGGGAGACCTATGTCCTGATCACGGAGTCGGCTGGCGCCGTGCCGAGGCGCGAGCTCGGGCCCGTGATCGCATCCCTTGCCAGCCGTTCGTTCGACATCACCGGCGCGCTGGACACGCTGATCAGCGGCGTGTGAGCTACGCGTCGTCGCCCATGCGGAGGGCGGCGATGAAAGCTTCTTGAGGGATCGACACGCTCCCATACTCCCGCATGCGCTTCTTGCCCTCTTTCTGCTTCTCCAGCAGCTTGCGCTTCCGCGTCGCGTCGCCGCCGTAGCATTTGGCGGTGACGTCCTTGCGCAGGGCGGCGATCGTCTCGCGGGCGATGACCTTGCCGCCGATCGCGGCCTGGATCGGAATCTTGAACATGTGCCTTGGGATCAGATCCTTCAGGCGCTCGCACATGCCGCGGCCGCGCGTCTCGGCATTGGCGCGGTGGACGATCATGCTCAAGGCGTCGACCGGCTCGCCGTTGACGAGGATGCTCATCTTCACGAGGTCGCCTTCGCGGTGGCCGATCTGCTGGTAGTCGAAGCTGGCATAGCCGCGGCTGATCGATTTCAGGCGGTCGTAGAAGTCGAACACGACTTCGTTCAGCGGCAGCTCGTAGCGGAGCATGGCCCGAGCGTGGGCGCCGGTGCCGACATAGGTCAGGTCGCGCTGGATGCCGCGGCGGTCCTGGCACAGCTTCAGGATCGAGCCCAAATATTCGTCGGGGACGTAGATGGTGGCGTCGATCCACGGCTCCTCGATGCTTTCGATCCGGTTGGGGTCGGGCATGTCGGCCGGGTTGTGGAGCTCGATGGTCTGCGCGGGCTCGGACTTCGAGTGGCTGAGGTGGATCTTGTAGACGACGCTCGGCGCGGTCGTGATCAGATCCAGATCATACTCACGAGTAAGGCGCTCTTGAATAATCTCGAGATGCAGCAGCCCTAAGAATCCGCAGCGGAAGCCGAAGCCCAAGGCGGCGCTGCTTTCCATCTCGAAGCTGAACGAGGCGTCGTTGAGGCGCAGCTTGTAAAGGCTGTCGCGGAGCTTCTCGAAGTCGGCGGCGTCGACCGGGAACAGGCCGCAGAAGACGACCGGCTGGACGGTCTTGAAGCCGGGCAGGGGCTCGGGCGCGGGGCGCCTGGCGTCGGTGATGGTGTCGCCGACGCGGGTCTCGGCGACTTCCTTGATCTGGGCGGTGATGAAGCCAATCTCGCCGGGTCCGAGCTCGCTCAGCTGCTCGATCTTGGGGCGGAAGCAGCCGACGCGGTCGACCAGGTGCGTCGTGCCGGCGGCCATGAACTTGACCTGCGCGCCCTTCCTGAGGACGCCGTCGATGACCCGGACGAGGATGACGACGCCGAGATAGGGGTCGTACCAGCTGTCGACCAGCATCGCCTTGAGGGGAGCCTCCGCGTCGCCCTTCGGCGGCGGAATCGTGGCGACGATGGCGTCCAGCACTTCCTCGATGCCAATCCCCGTCTTCGCACTGGCCAAGACCGCGCCGCTCGCATCCAGCCCGATGATTTCTTCAATTTCTTGCTTGGTACCCTCGGGATCAGCAGCGGGAAGGTCGATCTTGTTGATCACCGGCACGATCTCATGGTCGTGCTCGATCGACTGGTAGACGTTGGCGAGCGTCTGCGCCTCGACTCCCTGCGCGGCGTCGACGACCAGGAGCGCGCCTTCGCACGCCGCGAGGCTGCGGCTGACCTCATAGGCGAAGTCGACGTGGCCCGGGGTGTCCATCAGGTTGAGCTCATGGCCCTTCCATTCCAGGCGCACGGTCTGCGCCTTGATGGTGATCCCGCGCTCGCGCTCGATGTCCATATTGTCCAGGACCTGCGCGCTCATCTCCCGCTCGGTCAGCCCGCCCGTCCGCTGGATCAACCGGTCGGCAAGCGTCGACTTGCCGTGATCGATATGCGCGATGATCGAGAAGTTCCGGATCTTCGTGATGTCAGCCATTTGCGCACGGCGGCTAGCAGAGCGGTTGGGGGAGCGCGAGGGCGCTGTTTGTCGAAAATCCGGGAGGCGGACATTGCACGTGGCGGACCTGCGGTTAAGCTTGCGGTGAAGTTCTTTAGTTTCCCGGAGATTTGAAGCCGATGCGCATCGTCAGCCGCCTTGCACTGCTCGCCGCCGCGACGGCACTCACGTCTCCTGCAGTCGCCGCCACCCCGCCGCAGGGCGTGCCCGTAGCCGCGCTCGTCAAGGACGTGTCGATCCCCTATTCGACCTTCACCCTGAAGAATGGCCTCAGGGTCGTCGTCCATGAGGACCACAAGGCGCCGATCGTCGCGCTCAGTGTCTGGTACCATGTCGGCTCGAAGGACGAGCCCGCCGGGCGCACCGGCTTCGCGCATCTTTTCGAGCACCTCATGTTCGGCGGATCGCAGCACAGTGACACCGGCTGGTTCGGCCCGATGCAGTCGATCGGCGCGACCGATCTCAACGGCACGACAAACTACGACCGGACCAACTACTTCGAGACGGTGCCGAGGGCCGCGCTGGAACGCGCACTGTTCCTCGAAAGCGACCGAATGGGCTACCTGCTGCCAGCGATGACGCAGTCGAAGCTGGATATCCAGCGGGGCGTCGTCCAGAACGAGAAGCGCGGCGACGACAACCAGCCGGGCGGCCTCCTCCAATATTCGATCCAGCAGACGCTGTTCCCGGCCGGCAACCCCTATCACCACACGGTGATCGGCTCGATGGGCGACCTCGACCATGCGAGCCTCGAGGTGGTAAAGGACTGGTTCCGCTCGCACTATGGGCCGAACAATGCGGTGCTGGTCCTTGCCGGAGACGTCACCGCCGCCGACGCTCGGCCGCTCGTCGAGAAATATTTCGGCAGCATCCCGGCGGGTCCCAAGTCGACACCGGCGGCGGCCACCGTTCCGACCCTCGCCGCGCCGGTGACCAAGGTCTTCCACGACGAGGTCGCCAACACCTATTTGTCGCGCATGTGGGCCGTTCCCGGGATTACCGCAAAGGATACGGCGGCGCTGGAAATGGCGGCAAGCATTCTGGGCGGGCTGTCCAGTTCGCGGCTGCAGAACGAGCTCGTCCGCGACAAGAAGACCGCGGTCAGCGTTTCCGCCAGCGTCGACCCCAATGAGCGGGTCGGCGAATTCTCCATCGACGCAACTGTCAGGCCGGGGGTCGATCCGAAGGTCGTCGGCCAGCAGCTCGACGCGGTCGTCGCCGAGTTCATCCGGAGCGGCCCGACGGCAGAGGAGCTGCAGCGCGCAAAGACCGCCGACATCGCCTCTACCATCAAGGGCCTCGAGTCCGTCGGCGGCTTCGGCGGCAAGGCGGTGACCCTGGCGGAAGGCGCGGTCTTCGCCAACGACCCTGGCTTCTACAAGAAGGAGCTCGACGAGGAGGCCGCGCTCACGCCGACCCAGGTGCAGGCCGTGGCCCGCAAGTGGCTGTCGCGCCCCGTGTTCGCCTACACGCTCGAGCCCGGCGCCCGCGAAGCCTACGAGGAATCGAAGCTCGCCGGCGACACTGCTGGTGGCGCAGCAGGCGCCAAGGTGAGCGCTGCGCCGAAAGCGCAGGTCGGCGCTGCGCGGGGTGGAATCGACCGCTCGGCCCTGCCGCCCATCGCCACCATCGGCGACCTCAAGTGGCCGGCAATCGAACATGCGACCCTGTCCAACGGGATCCCGGTGGTGTTCGCGCGCAGGGCCGACGTTCCGGCGGTCCGCGTCGCGGTCGACTTCGACGCTGGCAACGCCGCCGATCCGAAGACCGCGCTCGGCACCCAGGCCTTCATGCTCGGCATGCTCGACGAGGGCACCGAAAAGTACAATTCGGTCGAGATCGCCGAGGCCAAGGAAAATCTCGGCGCGTCGATCGGTGCTTCGCCGAGCATGGACAGGTCACACGTCTACCTGTCGGCGCTGAAACCCAACCTCGCACCTTCGCTCGACCTCCTCGCCGACATCGTTCGGCACCCGGCCTTCACCCCCGCCGACGTCGAGCGTGTCCGCGCCCAGCAGCTTTCGTCCATCGCCGAGGAAGCGAAGCAGCCGGTCGGAATTGCGCTTCGGACCCTGCCGCCGATCATCTACGGCAAGGACCATCCCTATGGCGTGCCGTTCAGCGGCAGCGGAGATCCCGCCGCCGTGGCGAAGCTGACCCCCGCCGACCTCGCGGCCTTCCACGACAGCTGGCTGAGGCCCGACAACGCGACCATCCTCGTCGTCGGCGACACCACGCTTGCCGAAATCATGCCGCTCCTCGAGCGCAGCTTCGGCGACTGGCGCGCGACGGGTGCGAAGCCGGTCAAGAACTTCGCCGTTCCGGCCGCCGCCCAGGCGGGACGCATCCTCCTCATCGACCGGCCCAACACGCCGCAGTCGCTGATCTTCGCGGGCGAGCTGCTGCCCGTTCGCGGCACCGACGACCTCGTCCCGCTCATGGAGGCGAACGACGTCCTCGGCGGCCAGTTCATGTCGCGCCTCAACATGGACCTGCGCGAGACCAGGCACTGGTCCTATGGCGTCCAGGGCTTCATGCCGCGCCCGCAGCAGCAGGTTCCCTACATGATCTACGCGCCGGTGCAGACCGACCAGACTGGTACCTCGATCGCAGCGATGCGCGACGACATCACGGCCTTCCTGGCAGCCAAGGGCGTTACGCCCGAGGAGCTCAGCCGCACCATCGACGGCGCGGTCCGCGAGTTGCCCGGCAATTTCGAGACCGGTGCCGCGCTGATGGGCGGGATTCAGAACAACCTGCTCTACCACCGGCCCGATAACTATTATGAGACGCTGGCGAGCCGCTACCGCTCGCTGACCGCTCCGCAGCTCGACGCCGCGGCCAAGGCCATCGACCCGTCGAAATTCACCTGGGTCGTCATCGGCGACGCCGCAAAGGTCAAACCGCAGCTCGCCCCGCTAGGGCTGCCGGTGGAGGTCGTTCAGTCGAAGTAGGCGGACCGCGCGTCTGCCTTAGACCGATTGCGGACGTAAGCCGTCCGGCTAGCCTGCCGATGTGATGATCCTGGCCGGGCGACGAGTGACCGCACTGAGCGTCATCTTCATCTCGTTGATGTTCTTGTTCAAAGTGCGGGCGATGACCTACTCGTCGGCTCGCTTGCCCGACGGGGTGAGGCCGTGATTGATCGTCGGCCTGCCCACCGACCAGCGCTGCACACATTCGGCGACGCCTACCCAGTTCGTCAGGCGGATGTGCGTGGCTTCGGCCATGCAAGAGTTCATGATCGGAATGGGCGGTGAGTAGTCATAGATGAGGTGGACGTAACGCAGAACGCCAGCGTCCTGCTGAGCCGCACACCTGGCGTCGCCGTGACAATAGCGGTCGATGCTGGACCGGATGCCACTCATGTGAGGATTGAGCGCACTTTGCGCCAAACCTGCCAAGATCGCGAACATAGGGGTTCGGGGAACGAACGCCCCCAAGTCTACACGCCTAATGTCTGCTTTTCACCCATAGCGGACATTGCGAGCCGAGGCTGATCTCGACAGACCGCCTAGAAGTGGTGCGTGCACACCGCGAGGAGCAGGATGATTGGGATCGGTACGCCGATGAGCCAAAGCAGTGCGGAACGCATGGCGAAAACTCCATTATTGCTCCCGGCACGACGAGCGGCGCGAATAATTGTTCCTGCGCCGTAACAGCCCTCGCCAGGCTATCGGACCAGGCGAGTAACATGGCCCATCTTGCGTCCGGGACGCGCTTCGCCCTTGCCATAGATGTGGAGATGCACGCCGGCCTCCGCGACCAGCTCGGGCCAGCGAGCGATATCGTCGCCGATCAGATTCTCCATTTCGGCCCCCCGCGAGACCAGGTCCGTCGTGCCGGGCGGCAGGTCGCAGATTGCCCGGATATGCTGCTCGAACTGCGACGTGGCGGCGCCTTCGATCGTCCAGTGGCCGCTGTTGTGGACCCGTGGCGCGATTTCATTGACCAGCGGACCGGCGGGGCTGGCGAAGAATTCGACTGTCATCACCCCGACGTGGCCAAGAGTCTCAGCGATCCGGAGCGCCGCCGTTCGCGCTTCCGGGACCTGTGCCCGAATGGCCGCACCGGCCGGCACGGTCGACAGATGCAGAATGCCGTCGCGATGACCGTTTTCCGGGGAATCCCAGAAGGCATGACGCCCGTCCCCCCAACGGGCGACGATCACCGAGAATTCGGCGGTGAAATCGACTCCCGCCTCGGCCACCGCGGGAGTCTCGCGGATCGCGCTCCATGCCGCCTCGACGTCCACCTCGGACCGGATCCAGGCCTGACCCTTGCCGTCATAGCCGAATCGCCGCGTCTTGAGGACGATCGGAAGGCCGAGTTGCGACACCGCCGCCCGGACGTCGTCAAGGCTGTCGACCGGCCGCCAGCCTGCGACTCGAGCGCCGCATTTCTCGATGAAGATCTTCTCGACCGCGCGATCCTGCGCAACGGCGAGCGAGCGAGTGCCGGGGCGGAGCTTGGCGCCGATGGCGTCGAGGGGTGCCACGGGCAGGTTCTCGAACTCATACGTGGCGACATCGACACTGGCGGCAAACCGGCGCAGCGCGTCCGCGTCGTCATAGGCGGCGCGCGTCGCGAAGGCAGCGACGTCGGCGGCCGGCGGATGCTCGGCGGGATCGAAGATGTGGCACTTGTAGCCGAGCTGCGCCGCGGCGACGCCGAGCATCCGGCCGAGCTGGCCGCCGCCGATGATACCGATGATCGAGCCGGGCGGGACCGTCATTCGGGCGATTCGGCAACCGAGCGCGTCTGCTCCTCGCGCTGGGCGTCGAGCCGGCGGCCGAGCGCATCGTCGCCGAGCGCCAGCACCGACGCCGCCAGAAGGGCCGCATTAATCGCCCCGGCCTTGCCGATCGCGAGCGTCCCGACGGGAACTCCAGCCGGCATCTGGACGATCGACAGCAGGCTATCCAGGCCGTTCAATGCCTGACTCTCGACGGGCACCCCGAGCACCGGAAGCGACGTCATCGACGCAGCCATCCCGGGCAGGTGGGCAGCTCCGCCCGCTCCGGCGATGATTAACCGGATGCCCCGGTCCCGCGCGGAAGTCGCATAGTCGTAAAGCCGTTTAGGAGTCCGGTGCGCGGAGACCACCTTCGCCTCATATGCCACGCCGAGCGTGTCGAGGGTTTCGGCCGCATGGCGCATTGTCTCCCAGTCCGACCTGCTGCCCATGATGATGCCGACCCGCGGCTCGCCCATTGTCCCGCCTTGAACCAGTTGCGCCAAGGCTGGTCGTTTAGGGGCCGCCGTTGTGCCATGCAAACCTATGTGGGTGATTTCACGCGTTTTCAGAAGCTTGGATTCAAGCTATGACTCGACGCCGGAGTAGGGGGCGTTCCCGCATGATTGACGAGGTGATCGAGGCCGTCGACTCGGACCGTTTGATCGAGGAAGTCAGTCGCCTCCAAAAGGAGGTGACGCAGCTCAGGCAGCGGGTCGAGCAGCTGGATACGCTCGCGCATCAGGACAGCCTTTGCGACCTTCCCAACCGCCGCGGCTTCATGCGAGCGCTGGAACGGGTGATCGACCGGGTGAAGCGCTACGCCCAGCCCGCCGCGCTGCTGTTCGTCGATCTCGACGGGCTCAAGATGATCAACGACAATTTCGGCCATTGCGCCGGCGACGAGGCGCTGATCCAGGTCTCGCGCCTGCTCGTTGGCGGGGTCCGCCGCAGCGATCTCGTCGCTCGGATCGGCGGCGATGAGTTCGCAATCCTCGTCGGCCAGGTGGAAGGCGCCGATGCGCACGACACGGCGACCCGGCTGGTCGACCTGATCGCGGGCTGCGAATTCATGCACGACGGCCGGGCGCTGCCGTTGAGCGTTGCAATCGGGGTCGGCATGATTCAGGCCGACGACACACCCGAAGCGGCGATCGCCCGGGCCGACGCCGAAATGTACCGGCGCAAGGTCGCTGCCTAAGCGTCTCGCAGGTAGTAATAGCGTTCGACCGTGAGGTCGTCCGCAAGCTCATAAACCAGCGGCTGCCCAGTCGGGATCTCGACCCCGACGATCTCGTCGTCGCCGATGTTCGAGAGATGCTTGACGATGCCGCGCAGGGAGTTGCCGTGCGCCGCGACCAGCACCCTCTTGCCGTCCTTCAGCGCCGGCGCGATCGCCGAATTGAAATAGGGCACCGCTCGCGCGACCGTATCCTTCAGGCTCTCGGTCGCCGGCACCGCGATGTCCGCATAGCGGCGGTCGCGGGCGACGTCATACGCACTGCCCTCCTCGAGCGGAGGCGGCGGGACATCGTAGGACCGGCGCCAAATCCTTACCTGCTCCTCCCCCACCTTCTCGACCATCTCCTGCTTGTTGAGCCCGGTGAGGCCGCCATAGTGACGTTCGTTCAGGCGCCAGTCCTTGGCCGTCGGAAGCCACAGGCGGTCCATCTCGTGAAGGACAAGGTTGAGGGTCCGGATCGCCCGCGTCAGGACGCTCGTGAAGCAACGGTCGAAGTCCAGGCCGCGCTCGCGCAGCAGCGTGCCCGCAGCCCGCGCCTCGGCGACCCCGGCGTTGCTGAGGTCGACATCCCACCAGCCGGTGAAGCGATTCTCCAGGTTCCACTGCGATTGGCCATGCCGCAGCAGCACCAGAGTCGGCATCAGGCCGGAACCTCTTCCAGCTCCGTTCCGGCCGAAGCCGCGGCCTTCAGGTCGGGCAGGATCGCATGCAGCGCATCAAGGCACGCGCCGGCGAGGTATTTCGACCGCTGGGGCGACCAGCCATAGACCTCGTCGGGCAGGTTGAAGTTGTCCTTGAACGGCATTTCCAGAGTCATCGACACACAGCCGTAGCGCTCGGCGAGCTGGGTCGTCGACATCGACATGTTGGCCTGGCCGGGCGCGGGCACCTCATAGCCCTGCTCGCGCTGGAAATCGGGCGACAAACGCTCGAGAGTCTCGCTGAACTGCTCGAACAAGCGCGTCTGCCGCTCCGTCAACGAGGGAATGCCCTCGAAGCCGGCCAGGAAGTTGGCCGGAATCGCCTCGTCGCCATGGACGTCCATCGCGAAATCGACGCCAGTCTCGTCCATCGCGTTGCGGACGCACAGCACTTCCGGGCTCTTCTCGGCCGACGGCGCGTGCCATTCGCGGTTGAGGTTCACGCCGGCCGCATTGGTCCGAAGGTGCCCGCGCCGCGACCCGTCCGGGTTCATGTTGGGCACCACCCGGAACGTACAGTCCCGCCGAAGCACGCGAGCAACCGGATCATCATCGTCGACCAGCTTCTCGAGTGCGCCTTCCATCCACCATTCGGCCATGCTCTCGCCCGGGTGCTGCCGCGCGTAGAGCCAGACGTTGAGCGGGCCCTCACCGATAGTCAGGCAGTCGATGTCCTGTCCGTCCAGGCTCTTGCCCAGCGATCGGTACTGGACGCCCGGGATCGCCGCCGTCTGCGTCACCAGATCGTGGTGCCGCTCCATCGAATAAGGCGCGAAATAAGCGATCCAGACGACGTCCTGCGGAGGCGTCAGCGTCATGGTGAGGACGCCGTCGGCATAGCGCGTGTCCTGGATGCGCACCCAATCCTCGCGGTCGAGGCTCATCACGCCCTTGTAGTCCGGCCAGCCGTGCGGATAGGCCGAGCCGGCGCAATTGGTGATGCGCAGCGTGATCTCCCGGCCCGCCGCGCCTGCCACCCGGAAATGAAACCACTGGTAGAAATCGCTCATGTGGTCGGTGACGATCTCCAGGTCGACGCGGTCGCCGTCCTGGGAAACGACGCGGATGTTGCCGGCGTCGAACGAACTGGAAATCGTGAAGGTCATGCAGGGGCACCTGTAGGGATTTGCATGCGCCTGTAGAGCGCCGCCGCGGATTGGGCAAACGGCGAACGGCGCCGGCTCACGCCGACGAAAGAGGCCTCATGCAGAAGCGGGCATTTGGCTAGGACGCGCCCTGTTTCGCGTCCCGCTTCATGGGCCGCCCCCGGATCCTTCTAACCAGGCGTTCGGGCGACCCCGGATCGATCAACAGCTTCGACGACGTTGCGCGTCAGTGCGGCTGATTGGAGCAGGCAACGTCGTACTGCGAAACCGAGGCCGTGTTGCGCGAGTTCTGCGGCGCGGAGCCTGCATATTTCGAACCTGCAACGCCATTCTCGTTGAATGCGGACCCAGGGGCGCTCGCGGCATTGCCCGGCCTTGTTCCGGACGTTTCGCAGGACTGCATCGGCTGGCCCGTGGCGTGCTGCGGGGAATTCATGTGGTTGTAACCACCGCCATTCCCGGTCGGAGAATGGGGCGTCGCCACCGTCGTAGATGACGGACCCCGGGTTTGCGCCCCTGCCGGCGGAGAGGCTGCGACAATCGCCGGAGCAACGATCGATGCTCCAGCCGCCATCAGGAAGCTTTTTCTGGCTGTCATGATTCGTGTCCCTTGATGCGGTGGCGCCGTTCTGGCCTCTTAGGCGCGGCATGCCACGTGACCGGAGCGACGGAACGTTCGCTCCGAACCCATCAACGAATGGGGCGATGCATGGTTTCGCCACCGCTCCCAACCTCGTTGCCGGCTGGAACTCGCCGCCGCCCTCCGCTAGCGCCACGCAATGACCAAGCTCCCAGTCCTCGTCACCGGCGGCGCCGGCTACATCGGCAGCCATGCAGTCCTTGCTCTTCTCGATGGCGGCTGGAGCGTTTCCGTCATCGACGACCTCTCCAACGGCAGCCGCGCCATCGTTCCCGAGCAGGTCGCCTTCTACGAAGGGTCCATCGCCGACCGGGCGCTGGTCGACGGGGTGCTGGCCGAGCAGAAGATCGGGGCGATCATGCATTTCGCGGGTTCGATCGTCGTCCCGGAATCGGTCGAGAAGCCGCTCGATTATTATCGCAACAACACCATCGCCACGCACAGCCTGATCAGCGCCGCGGTGGACGCCGGCGTCGGCCACATCCTCTTCTCCTCCACCGCCGCTGTGTATGGCGCGCCCGACCGCGTGCCGATCGAGGAGGAGGACCCCAGGCAACCGATCAATCCCTATGGCGCATCCAAGCTGATGACCGAGCGGATGCTCTCGGACGCCTCGGCGGCCTACCCGTTCAATTATGGCGCGCTACGGTATTTCAACGTCGCCGGCGCC
>NZ_JAFAVR010000182.1 GCF_019242355.1 Sphingomonas sp.
CGCGATAGTAGGCGCGCAGCGGCGGCAGCAGCTCCGGCCGCGCACGCAGGCGGGCGAGGACGCGCATGCGCTCTTGGAACACGGCATCGTAATCCGGCGCGCGCCAGTCGAAGGACGGCAGCTCGGCAGCGAGCGCGTTGGCCATTACAGCTCCTTCGCCGCGCGGTAGGCTTCGGCGGGGGTGATCTTGGTATCCACCTCGATCGGGCCGCCGGTGGGGCTGCTGACGCCGAGCTGGTCGCGGAATGCCTGCACGTTCACGTGCCGGCCGATCAGCTCGAGCCGGCGCGTTCGATCGGAGAGCTTGATCTTGCGCACGGTGGCCGTGACGGCGTCGCCGCTGCGCTGCTCCTCGACGTCGATGCCGGCGACGAGGCCGCGGCGCCACACGGGGGGCCAATCCTTCACCGGCCGCAAGCCGCCGCTCTCATCGTAGAGGTCCTGCAGGTCGGCATCAGCTTCCTGAGCCAGCCGATTGAGCAGCCAATCGGCATCGACCTTCGTCCGCTCGGAGCGCTCGGCCTGGGCGGCGCGTATGGCAGCGGCCACCCCAACATTCCCCAACAGCCGCGGCCCTTGCTGCTCCGCCGTGCGCGCGCTGAAGCCGGCGCGAATCGCCGCCTGCGTGGCGTTGAGGTCGAGCAGATATTCATCGACGAAGCGGGCCTGCCGCGCGGTCAGGGTGGCGCCCCGAGCCACGGTCAGCTCCGGTCCGCGCCGGCCGCGGAGCACGACTCGCGATATCGGCGCGCGGCGTCGCTCTCGTTGGGATCGAGGAACGGGTGCTCGCGACGGCGCCGGTAGCCGTCGTCAAAGCTGCCGTCCGGCCGCCTGACCGCTTGCCAAGCATAGTTCTCGAACGCCGCTGCGGCCGTCGCCGGGGTGAACGGCATGATCTCGGCAGCCCGGCCGTCGGCGCGGATCATGGCGTTGTTCTCACGCTCGTCGAGCGCCCAGCGGGTTATGGCGACGAAGCTTTCGTGATCGCGATCCTGAAGCCACCCGAGGGCAACCTCGCGATCCGGCATGTCATGATCCTCGCAGATCTGCGCCAGCCGCTCGTCGTTCGCGAGACGCGCGCAAATCCGCAGGCCGAGGCCGTCGGTATATTCGGTCGGTCGCGTCATGCCTCAGTCATCCCAATGGCTATCGTTGAAGGGATCGCGCTCCTCGATCGGCTGGAGCGCGGGGTTGCCGTGCGGAAACTGCGAACGATCATCAGCGACGTGGGGGCGGGACAACCGGGACAGGTCTAAAGACCTGTGTCCCGGCTGTCCCGGTGTCCCGGTCTGTCCCGGCTCAATGTCCCGGTCTGTCCCGCTCGCACCCCAATTGCGCCAGGCAAACTCTCCCCAAACCCTTACAATGTCGTCCTTTTGCAGCCTCTGCAGGGCTCGATTGAACGACCGCTTCCCCGTGTCTCGATCATTGTCCCGGTCTGTCCCGGCGGCCATTATGGCCTTGTCCCGCCATGCCTTCAGAAGCACCACCTTGCCGACGCGCGCTCGGTTGATTTCGGCGTCAGGAATGGATTGCGGCGGAGGGGTGCCGTCCGACTTGATCGCCTCCTCGAGCTGGCGCAGCGCGAGCTTCGCGCTGTCGGGGAGCCTGGCGATGGCGAGGGCAAGCGGATCGCTTTTCGGGCGGTCGTCGATGTCGGCGGCCTGCACAACGCACGAGGTCACGAAATCGCCGTCCTCGTCATGCCCAAGCTCGATCGACTTCAGCGTGAACAGGATCGACGAGCCGAGTTCGCCGTCCCGCTGCTTCATCACGCGCGCGCTCTTCGTCGAGCCCTCCTCGACAAGGATGACGGTGTCGACGCCGCCCTTCAGGCTGCTGTGGCCGCGCGGCTCCTCGCTCTCCGCATCCTTCGGGCGATGATGGACGATAACGACGCAGCACTGGAACTCTGCAGCGATCCGGCCGCAGTTGGCGACGTAGGTCGCCATATCGTCCGTGTTTTCCTTGCCCGCGCCGAACGTCTTGCTGAGCGTGTCGAGGACGATCATGGCAGGCCGCACGTCAAAATGGGCGGCTTCGCGGCGAATGGTCTCGGCGAGGCGGCTGACGTCGGCGTCAGGAGCTTGCATGTCGATCGGCGACGGCAACAGCGCAAAGGGCGCATCGGTCACGTTGTGGTGGCGCTGGAACGCGACGATGCGGTTCTTGAGCCCGGCTCGCCCTTCGGCGCCGACGTAGATCACCAAGCCGGCCTTGGTGCGCCGGCCATGCCAATCCCAACCGAGCGCGACATGGAGGCCCATATCCACCGCGAAGAAGCTCTTTCCGCAGTTGGGGTGACCGTGGATCACGACCTGCCCATCTGCCGGGATGAGGCGCTTGACGAGCCAGAGCCCCTCCAGCTGAGGTTTGATGTCGCGAAAGCGCTCGACCGCGAAGGGTGTCGGCGGCACAGACTGGGCAGGCGCGAACGGCTCGGCCTTGTCGAAGCGCTCGCGGAGCGGAGTGGCGGTCATCTACGCCTGCCCCGCGATTGGTCGTTCCAATCCTTGAACTCGGCTGCAGGCCACATTGTGCTTACCTCGAGTCCGCGCTCGGCCAGCGCAGCGGCAGCAGCGTCGACCGCCGCCCGGCCGGCGGCGTCGTTCTGGCCAGCCAGGACGATGCGGCGCACGGACGCCGGCAGGTCGAGCAACGGCATGTTGGCCGTGCCAAGAGCCGCCCAGACTTCGCGCTCGGGCAGTTCCTGTGCGAGGCTCAGCCCATCTTCAGGGCCCTCGCAGACGATTAGCTCGGCAGGATCGGGCCGGCGACTGCCCATCTTGACCGCGCCGCCGCGAAAGCGACCGAGCGTCAGCTTCGACTTCTTGCCCCAGCGCTTGTCGCGGCCGTCGTCGCGCAGGAACACCCGCTGGATCGCGACCAGATCGTCGCCGCGGGTCACCGCGCAGAGCAGCGCCGGATAAGTGCGTTTCCATTGGCCAGCGTCGTCCTTCGCGGCCGGCACCATGCCGAATCGCATCGTCGGCGGCAGGTTCGAGACGATGCCGCGAGCGCGACGCAGATAGGTCTCCGCCGGCGTCCCGTAGATGTCGATCGCGGCCGCCCAGAAGGCGCGCGCATCCTCGATGGCGGCCAACCGCTCCGCCTCATCCTCGGCGGCCTGGCGGGCGCGGTCGGCCGGATCGACGCCCGGAAACGTGTCGTTCGTCAGCGCCTCGAACGCTGTCCGGAAGGTGAGCCCGTCGAGCTTGATCAGGGCGGTGAAGTGATCGCCACCGGCACCGCAGCCATGGCAGAAGAAGGTGCCCTTAGCGTCGTTCACCTCGAACGATGGCGATCGCTCGCTGTGGAACGGGCATAGCCCCGCCAGCTCGCGACCGCGCTTCTTCAGCACGGTGTGCCGATGAAGGATCGTCGATAGCGCAACGCGAGCCTTCGCCTCCTCACAGAGCCGGCGGAAATCGTCGTCGGACATTCGGCGCCGGCCGCCGCGGCGATCATGATGCCCGCTCATCCGCCAGCACCATCGGCTAGCGGCGGGAGCGATGCCCGCTCGAGCAGGGCGGCGAGCCAACCGAGCTGGGCGACGCTGAGCGGCGCCGGGTCGACTGCGGTCTGGCCGAGGAAGCTGCCCGCCTTCCTCGACAGGCCGGTGCCACCATTGAGAAGCGCGAGCGCGGCGTCCCGGGGTGTCGGATAGGGCGCCATCACGCGTTGCCCTCGGCCGCGCTGGCGAGAACAACGAGCCCCTCGAGACGCGTGATCTCCACGCCCATGCGCTCGATCTCTTGCATGAAGATGTGGATCGCGGCGAGCGGCACCGTCACCTTTGGCCCAAATGGGCCGGTGCCAGGGTTGGCGCGCAGCTCGTCGACAGAAGGAACTTCCGCCCGAATAAGCGCGATCAGGCTAGCGATGGGCTCGAAGACGCCGACGCTCATGCGGTGTCACCGTTGTTGTCGCGGATCGGGAATCCGGTCACGACCTTGAGGCTCTCGGCATAACGCCGCGCAGCGCGAAGGGTGGGGCGCTCCTGATCGTAGCGGGCGTAACTGATCGGCGGGTCGATGAGGACGTCAAAGCCGCAGCCGAACGCCTCCGGCCGAATGATGATCGTATGGCCGTGCTCAGCCATGCGCCGCCTCCGACCGCAGCCAATGCATCGCTATGATCGGCGGGACGAGCTGTGGGACTGGTTGCGCTCCGGCGGCGCTATGATTATCCTTGGTGTCGTCGTCGTTGATGAAATTCGTGGTGCCCCGTTCGACCCTGGCCGGTCGGCGGGGCGCTTCCTTATTGGGCGGAGGCGCGACCCTGGCGGCAGAGCGCACCGATCACGCCGCAGCTCGCGACTGGCCGAACTCCGCTGCCGGCAGACCGTCAAGGTAGGCCATCACCGACTGCGCATCGACGAGCGATCTGCGGCCGATCTTTACGAGACGGATGCGGCCCTCGCCAGCCAAAGCATAAATGCGGCAG
>NZ_JAFAVR010000064.1 GCF_019242355.1 Sphingomonas sp.
CGAGTTTCAAGGGGCGCCGCTACAACGACTTTCATTATACGAAGGCCTGTAAGCAGCGCGCGCGCGACGCCAAGACCGACATTTTGAAGGGCGTCGCATGAGCGACGGCACGATTGTTCATGGGCTTGCGCGCTCGCTCATCGACGCCGCTCAGACTTTTGAGGCCGGCAAGGATTGGCCGGCAGCGCTACTGTGGCCAGACCCTGAACGCCAATGGTTTGCCGCCTTCGCGGAGTTGCGACGACGGCTCGCTGCCCAGCGAATCGCTCTTTATGCCTGTGGCGAGTACTCGCCTGAAGAGGGCATCGGCCCCTCGATCTGGCTCCGTTGTCTGGTTGAAGGACCTAACGCGCCCGGCTTGAAAGGCGCGGTTCCTATCGGCTTTCTAGCGGTCATTCTACTGCCCAACGTGACTTGGCGTGCTCTGCGCGAGCCACTCACCCTGGCAAAGGGGCTGCAGACTCTGGTCGAGATGCAATACCGCGGCGACGTCTTTCGCCAGCGGCGGCAGGCCCGCGACTGGACGGTCGCGACCTTCCTGCGCGACCCGGACCAGGGCCTCGGCCTCAAAGTGGCGACGGATTCCCGCACCGACGAGGCCGCACGTCGCGCACTTCCAGCGTTGCTTGACCTGCCACTCGAGGGCTGGCGCGACCGCAATCTCGGCGCAGAGGATTTTGATGGGCTCCTCGTCGATGACAAGGAGCGCGACCTCCTTCGCTGGATCGGCGACCCGGATGCGGCACGCGCCGGAATGGCGGATGCAGCGTGGAGCGCGTTTCGAGATCAAATCAAGCGCGACTACAGCGTCGATCTCGACCAGAAGGGCGCTCTGCAAACGGCCATCGAGCGTCTGGCGCGCCGAAGCGGTCCGTGGCGCAAGGTGTGGGATAGAGTGGCAGACTCGCCGCAGCAATTCCGCTCGGTATGCGAGCGCATTCGTGCAGAAACCCAGCAGAAGCAGGGCGATCTCCTCCCTGGTCTGGGAGAAGGCGATCCGGTGCACAACCCTCACGACAATTTCGTCGCGGAGAAGGTCCTGGCGCAGGATCTGAGCGAGCTGGCGAACTTGTCGAGCCGCGAAGCGGCTGAGAAGGTGATCGTACTCGAAGAACAGCATCGTTCGCGTCGTGCCTCGCTATGGGCACGGCTCGGAGAAGCCCCGCTCGCCACTGCGCTCGAACCGTTGACGCGGTTGGCGGCAGCCACCGAACGAGGCCTGCCGGGCGATGATCTCTCCGCCCTCGCTAGCTCCTACACAGAGGACGGTTGGCGAGTTGATGCTGCGCTGATTGAAACGATCGCAGCCGCCGGAACACGTGAGGATGTGGTCGCGCGCGCAGCTGGAACATTGTATCGGCCGTGGGTCGATACGCTCACCCGACGCTTCAGGGCTGTATATGAGACGGCTGGCGACGCGGCACGTCCGGCGCCGCTCGCGATCGAACCGGGGACGCTTGTCCTGTTCGTCGACGGACTCAGGATGGATGTCGGCCAGTCGGTCACTCAACACCTCGGCAACTCAGGTACGCAAGCGTCCCTCGCTTGGAGGCTTGCGGCAATACCGACGCTTACTGCAACCGCCAAAGCATTGGTGACACCTGTTGGCGACAGCATTGCGGGCAGAGGGAAGGTGGACGCGTTCCTTCCGCTCGAAGTGTCATCAGGACGACCTGCCACTTTGGATGTCCTACGGAAGGCAATGCTCGCGCGCGGTATTCAGGTGATCGACAGTGGGACCACATCGCCACCCGAGAAGCTCATTTCGATCGGGTACGCCGAATGCGGGAATATCGATAGCGATGGGCACAACATGGGATTGCGCCTTGCTGCGCACCTCCAGACTGAGATCACCCGGATTTGCCAATACGTTCAGGATCTGAAGGGTGCAGGTTGGTCACGCGTCCGAATCGTCACCGATCACGGCTGGCTCATGATACCGGGCGGCTTCGAATCAATCCGTTTGCCAACTTCTGCCCTGATCGCGAAGGGTCATCGAGCGGCAATCCTCCAGGAAGACGCGGCGGCCGAGCTCGCCTTCATCCCGTGGCATTGGGATAAATCGGTACGCATCGCCGTGCCGCCGGGCGCCGAAGCGTTTCGCGCTGGTCAGGTCTACAGTCATGGCGGTCTCTCACCGCAGGAATGTGTCATTCCGGACATAACCGTAGGCGGTGAGTCGAGCGCGAAAGGCGAGAGCCCGCGCATCAGCGCGATCACTTGGCGCCGTCTGCGCCTGACCGTCGAGATGAGCGGTGAACTGGCGGACGTGTCTGTGGAAGTGCGTCGCAAGGAGCGCGATCCCGCCTCCCGCGTGGACGTCGCCTCGGCTGTTGAAGGGACGCGCGCACGCTTGACCGTGTCGGACGAGGTTGAAGAAAGCGATCCAGTCCTCGTCGTGCTTATCGACCGGCACGGAAGCGTTGTTGACGCGCGTGCCACCCGTGTTGGAGAACGCGGATGACTTTGGAACTCGACCGGCTCGACCACCTGGGCGCAAGCGCCTTTGAGGGTTTCATTGTCCGTAAAGACTTGGTTCGCCGCTATGCGAGAGCCTATCCCGTTCCGGCTTATGTCGTTGAGTTCTTGCTGGGCCGCTATTGCGCCTCCACGGACGAAGCGGAAATCAAAGAGGGGTTAGAGATTGTCGATAAGCAACTTAAGGATCGCTGCGTACGAACCGGACAAGAGGAGGTCTTTAAGAACGAAGCGTACCGGAAAGGTTCAGTCCGTATCATCGATACAGTTCGTGCGCGTCTTGACGCTAAGAACGCCTGCTATGTTGCAGAACTTCCCAGTCTCGCACTCCGGGACGTGCGCATTCCCGATAGGATTGTCGAAGAGAACGATCGCATCCTGATCGACGGCTTTTATGCCGAGGTGACGCTCACATACGATAGCGTCATCGCGCAGGAGAAGAACGGCCGACCATTCGGGATTGATACGCTTCGGCCAATTCAGATGTCACGCGCCGATGTGCTTGACACTTTGTATGAAGGGCGTGCGAAGTTCGAAACAACTAACGACTGGATTGACTTCCTGCTGCGCTCGATCGGCTTTGAACCTAGCGAATTCAACGAACGCGCGAGGCGCGTCGCCCTGCTGCGGATCGTCCCGTTTGTCGAACGCAATTTCAACCTCGTCGAACTTGGCCCGCGCGGCACAGGCAAGAGCCACCTGTTCCAGCAAATCTCGCCCTATGCCCATCTGATCTCCGGCGGCAAAGCGACAGTCGCGCGCATGTTTGTCAACATGGCGAACGGGCAGCGCGGCCTCGTTTGTCAGTACGACGTGGTCTGCTTCGACGAGATCGCCGGCGTCTCCTTTGATTCCAAGGATGGCGTGAACATCATGAAGGGGTACATGGCGTCGGGCGAATTCTCGCGCGGCAAAGATTCAATCAGGGCCGAAGGTGGGATTGTGCTCGTCGGCAATCTCGATATGGATCTCGATCAGGCACAGCGCGTCGGGCACCTCCTCGGGCCGCTTCCGCCGGACATGCGGGACGATACAGCATTCATGGACCGGCTCCATGCCTATGCGCCAGGTTGGGATTTCCCGAAGCTAGATCCGCGTCGTCATCTGACCGACCACTTCGGGCTCGTTTCCGATTTTTTGTCGGAGTGCTTCACGCGGTTACGAGCAGGTTCACGCGCCGGCGCATTGGACGGACGCGTCCATTTTGGAGGCGCGTTATCGGGCCGTGACATTGAGGCCATTCGCAAAACCGTAAGCGGATTAGCAAAGCTTCTATACCCTGCGCCGTCCAGCCACATTCCCGACAGCGACTTGGAATGGATCGTACGATTAGCGCTAGAAGCCAGACGTCGTGTCAAAGAACAGCAACGACGTGTGTTCAAGAGTGAGTTTCGCAACACGCACTTTAGCTACACGCTCGGCGCGGATGGCGTCGAGACATTCGTGGCCACGCCGGAACTCCAGTCTGACCAGGCGATTGAGAGCGATCCGCTCCCACCGGGACAAATCTGGGCGATCTCTCCCGGGTCAAAGGACGGTGGAGCTGGCCTCTACCGTATCGAGGTGTCGCATCAGCCAGGCTCGGGCATACGCATTCTAAATCAGCCATCCCCACCCGCATTCCGAGAAAGCGTCAAGGTGGGTGAGCAAATCTTGTTCGCACAGGCGCGCAGCCTTGTGGGAGACCGCGATCCTAGAGCGCAAGAATTCACACTCCAGTTGCGTGCGATCGATACCGACAAGTCCGGAGCTGGGCTGGGCGTGGCAGTGCTCACCGCACTGTGCGGCTCAGTTCTGGGGCGTAACACTCGAGGCGGAACCATTCTCGTTGGATCGGCAAGCCTCGGCGGATCGATCGAACTGGTGCCGAATGCAGTACAGCTCGCGGAGCTAGCGATCGAAAAACAAGCGCAGACAATTCTCATGCCGGTTTCGGCCCGCCGTCAGCTCAACGATCTGCCTGACGAGCTTTGGACAAAGATTAGCATCGAGTTCTACAAAGACGCTGCCGACGCAGTGTTTAAGGCGCTTGTCGAATAAGCAGATCGATAGGTTTGCGCTATGGGCGAGGCGATGCCTCATCGACCTACTTATGACCCTCTATCTCGACCACTGAGCCCCCCAGGTCGTGACTGTTCCGTCCGCACGCACCGTGAGTAGCGCCACGCCAAGCCTGGCCAGACCGCCGCGCGTCTCTTCAAAGAGCGCCCGATAGCGCGGAAAGTCCGGAAGACCGAGCGCAACCACGGCCTCCGGATGCTTTGTTTGCAACCGCATCACCTTAAGCAGCGCATGCGAGTACCATTGCTGCGCCTGGTTCGTCGGATTGGTTGGCTTGACCTCCGCGGCGCGTCGTGGGTCACGATAATTTTTCGACGGATAGCCCTTTGCTTCAAGAAGGAGCGTCCGGCCGTGTCTCGTTGCCTGAATATCGACGCCGCGCTCCTTGGAATGCGTGTCGGCCCTGCCGACAATCGCCCAGCCGTCCTGTGTGAGGAAACGGGCGATTGCTTCGACGACATTGCCCTCCCAGTACCAATCCGCGGTGACGTCCATATCGCTCTCTCCGACCATCCTGGTGTTCATCCGAATAGCCGAGTCAGCGTGTCTTTTTGTTCGGCGAACTTCCGGGGGTCGGCCTTCCGCAGCCGTTCGAGGTTCTGAAGTTTCCATCGCAGCCCCGGGAGCTGTTCAAGATGGGGCACGCCGAGCACTGCCCATTCGGGTTCGGCCGTGACCAGCGACAACAGGAACCGCCGCTCATCTTTCGTCAGCCCCTGTTGGAGCTCGTGCATCATCCGCTCGCGCGCGGCAAGCAGCGCGTCAAGTTCTACGGGTTGGACCGTCATGCCGACGAAATTGCTCTCGAACTCCTGGCGGACATCCCGGAGCGTCGGATACAGCACCTCATGCACCGGCCGGTTATGACTCCCGAGATAGACGACGAAAGCGCGGCGAATATCGGATGTGATCCCTTCGTACGCGAAGAGCTGCATGACGTCGAACAAGTCGCGGGGATGTTGCCGGTCCATCGCCGCTACCAGCTTGCCGCCATACACGTCTTCGAGCGAGACGACCGGGATTTCGAGATCCGCCTGCAGCGTGTCGCGTGCACTCTGCGTCAGCGACGCCATGCGCACCGGATTGACCGTTCCGCGCATGACGAAGTTGACCTCGATCTTCACCTGGGTGACGCCCTGGCGCACCAGCAGCTTGGTCTCACCGGCATCCGCCGAAGCAGGCGCGTGGGTCTGAAAGCCCTGCTTCTTCAGGCGGGCGACGGATCGCCGGATGGCTTCGTTGATGCGCTTGAGTGCCTCCGCGCGCGGCACCGTGTGGTCGGGAAACACCAGATCGAGATCGACCGAGAGCCGCGGCATGTCGCGCACAAAGAGATTGATCGCGGTGCCACCCTTCAGCGCGAACGTGTCGTCGACGAGCACGAGCGGCGCCACGCGCGTCAGCAGCCGTGCGCTGTCGAGATAGACTTGGTTCACGGTTTCAACACCAGGAGCCCGTCGGCCGAGCGCGACACCCAGGGCCGGTTGCTGCCCTTGGGCAACTGCGATTGATCGAGCTTGCCAAACCAGGGCTGCGAGAGTTCGCGACCGAGCTGCAGGCAGAGGCGCACCGTCTTCACGCTGACGCATCGCTTGAGCAGATCGCGCAGCACGTTGGCGCGCAGGCTGTAGCTGCTCTCGACCAATTCGCGCGCTTCCTGCAGCGGCTGCCGCACGCCCACCTCGCTCAGCACCTCGAGCAATGCGCGTTCGGGCGCCGAGATCAGCGGTCCGCCTCTGCGATCCTCGAACGGCCGGACGTGCAGAAGCGCCTTGGGGCGCTCATCGAAGAGCCGCTTACGATGGTATTCGGCCGGAAAGCGGTGAGTGAACCAGTCAGGGAGGCGCCCGGCCTTCCAGCCGTAAAGATGAAGGACGGGGCGTGGGGCCACGTATTGGCGGATGCCGTGCCAATCGAGCGCCGATTTGCCACCGACATGCAGCCCCTCGAATTGTCGTTGCAATATCGCAATACTCGGGTGCAAGGCAGGCGGATCGTTGGGACGGCAATAGACACCGCGCGCCAGCCGCTCGAGCCAGCCCGCCCGGACATAGTGGACGGCCAAGTCGGCCGATATTCCGAGGCCGGTGAGGTCCTCGGACGTGAGCGGGGTCCCAGGCGCCAGGTGGGTGTAAAGCTTATTTAGCTTGTCTCTTTGGGTCGTAGCCATACTACGATAATAGCGATTATTCAAAACAGCAGCAAGCTTGGATAAGAGGCCCGAATCGTAGCCAGGCTACGATAATTGATACCGTCTCAAATTGGTTTGGGGAAAGCCTTCCCCTGCGGCCGAGCCTGTGGTCTCGGCCGACCCCTTCTGCGGGGATACCCCGCAACGCCCCGAGAGGGAGAGTGCGGACGGGTTGTTTTCCGTGACGGGTTGAGGACTGGGAGAGAGGCTCCCGGCGCCCGTCGCGGAGATCCGCGATGCCTAGAGATGCCGCTCGCGCTCGGTCCGGCGCCAGCCGGACGAGCCTCTATGATGAAATCACCGCCAAGATCCTTGCCGAGCTGGAAGCCGGCCGCGTGCCCTGGGTGCAGCCTTGGGGGACGGCGGCGGCGAAGGCGCCGCTCGCCATGCCGAAGAACGCCAGCACCGGCCGGTTCTATTCCGGGATCAACGTGCTGATCCTCTGGGGTTCCGTGATCGAGCACGGCTTCCCGGTCCAGGCCTGGCTGACCTTTCGCCAAGCCCTCGGTCTCGGCGGCAATGTCCGCAAGGGCGAGCACGGCACCACCGTCGTCTATGCCGACCGCTTCATTCCCGATGACGAGAAGAAGCGCGCCCAAGAGACCGGCGAGGAAGCCCAAGCGATCCCGTTCCTCAAGCGCTTCACCGTCTTCAACCTCGCGCAATGCGAAGGCTTGCCGGAGAATCTCGTGGTCGCCGCGCCGCCGCCCGACCCGGGCCTTATCGAGCCTCGGGTGGAAGCGTTGATCAAAGCCACTGGCATCGATTTCCGCATCGGCGGCAGCCGGGCCTTCTACATGCCCGCGCAAGACTATGTGCAGGTCCCACCGCCGCAAGCCTATTTCGAGCCGATCAACTGGCACCGTACCGCGCTCCATGAGCTCGGCCACGCCAGCGGCGCTCCGCACCGGCTCAATCGCGATCTATCGGGTTCCTTCGGCTCCAAGAAGTACGCGTTCGAAGAACTCGTCGCCGAGATGAACGCCGCGTTCTGTTGCGCCTCACTCGGCATCGTGCCCACCGTGCGCCACGCCGATTACATCGGCTCCTGGCTCGAGATGCTGCGCGAGGACAACCGGGCCATCGTTCGCGCCGCATCGCAGGCGAGCAAGGCCGCCGACTTCCTTCTCGGTTTTCTTCCTGAGGGTGACGCACAGGCCTCCACTGCGAATGAGCAGGAGGCGGCATGATGCGGCCTCAGTCGCGACGGTGAGTAGGCCGTCACGCAAAGCCGGATTTGTGCGAATGCGCATCTCGGGTTCGCTGGATAGCCGGCGCTTCAGAGTGAGAGGGCTGCGCCGGTCTTCGTGACGGGTTGGAAGCTGAGAGAGAGTCTTTCGGCGCCCGTCGCGGAGCCAATCCCGATGGCTACTGCCGTTCAGAAGATCACCCTGTCGTCGTCGCGCGACATCCCCTTCAACAAGCTCGTTCTGTCTCAGTCGAACGTCCGGCGCGTGAAGGCCGGCGTTTCGATCGAGGAGCTTGCCGAGGACATCGCTCGGCGCACGCTCCTACAAAGCCTCAATGTCCGGCCGGTCCTCGACGCCGAAGGTGTCGAGACCGGCATGTTCGAGGTTCCGGCCGGTGGCCGGCGCTATCGCGCACTCCAGCTTCTCGTCAAACAGAAGCGCCTCGCCAAGACCGCGCCGGTGCCCTGCGTCGTGCGCGACGCCAGCGTCGACATCTCAGCCGAAGAAGACTCGTTGGCCGAGAACGTTCACCGCGCGCCGCTCCATCCCCTCGACCAGTTCCGCGCGTTCCAAGCATTGCGCCAGAAGGGTCAATCCGAGGAAGAAATCGCTGCCGCCTTCTTCGTCGGCGTGAACGTCGTGAAGCAGCGGCTGCGTCTCGCGACGGTGTCCGAGAAGCTGCTCGACATCTACGCCGAAGACGGCCTGTCGCTTGAACAGCTCATGGCGTTCACGGTGACGAACGATCACGCGCGTCAGGAGCAGGTCTGGGAATCACTGCAGCGCTCGTACAGCCAAGAGCCCTATCAGATCCGCCGCATGTTGACCGAGCGCACCGTGCGCGCGTCGGACAGGCGCGCCCTGTTCGTCGGCATCGATGCCTATGAGCAGGCTGGCGGCATCGTCCTGCGCGATCTCTTTCAGCAGGACGACGGCGGATGGCTGGAGAACGTCGGGCTGCTCGATGCGCTGGTCGCCGAGAAGCTGAAGGCCGAAGCGGAGAAGATCGCCGCCGAAGGATGGAGGTGGATCGAAGTGAATGTCGATTTCCCGTTCGGCCACACGCATCATCTACGCGAGATCGAAGGGACGCCGACGGACCTCACGGCCGAGGAACAGGCGACGCTCGAGGCGTTGAAGACCGAGTACGCCAAGCTCGAGGCGGAGTACGAAAACGCCGACGAGCTTCCCGACGACGTCGATGCTCGTCTCGGCGAAATCGAGACGGCGCTCGCCGCCTTCGACGATCGGCCGGTGCGCTACGGTCCCACCGAGATCGCTCGCGCTGGCGTCTTCGTCAGCATCGATTCGGATGGCAGTCTCTCGGTCGATCGCGGCTATGTCCGCCCGGAAGATGAGGCGCTCGCCAGTACAAATACGGACGGTGAAGCCGGCAGCGACGGCAAAGCGAGCGAAGGTGGCGAGCCCGCCGCGCCCACCGTCCAGCGTGCCGTCATCACGATCGGGGGCCAGCCCGAGGCCGAGGACGACGAGGAGGACACCATCAAGCCGCTGCCGGACCGGCTCATGAGCGAACTCACCGCCTATCGCACGCTGGCGCTGCGGGATGCGGTAGCGAACAACCCGCATGTCGCGATGACAGCGTTGCTGCACAAATTCTGCCTGGACACTTTCCAGCACAGCGCGGCGGGGCCTTGTCTCGAAGCCTCCGTGCGGCACGTGTTCTTCTCAATCCAGCCGGCTGACTTGAAGGACAGCGTGCCCGCGAAAGCGGTCGCGGAACGGCACGAGGCGTGGAAGGCCGACCTGCCGAAAGACGAGGCTGCCCTCTGGGACTGGCTCGCTGCTCTCGACGACGCCAGCCGCGCCGCGCTGCTGGCCCATTGCGTCTCCTTCGGTGTCAATGCGCTCTATGAGAAGGGCGACCGCTACGGCGGCCCAGGCGTCTCGGTTCACGGTGTCCAGCGCCGTCTCGTCCAGGCCGATCGTCTCGCGCGCGCGGTCGGGCTCGACATGGTGGAAGCCGGCTGGCGGCCGACCGTCGACAACTATCTCGGCCGCGTCACCAAGCCTCGCATCCTCGAGGCGGTGCGCGAGGCGAAGGGCGAACGGTCCGCGCAGCTCATCGACCACCTGAAGAAGACCGACATGGCGAAGGAGGCCGAGCGCCTGCTGGAGGGCACCGGCTGGCTCCCCGAGCCGCTGCGCACATCGGATGCCGACGGCGCGGAGGCACTCGATGGCGATGTCGCGGAGGGTGACGAGGCTCTGCCCGCCTTCCTCTCGGACGACGAGGAAGGCGCTAGCGAAGAAGACGTGGACGAGCCTGCCGTGATCGCCGCGGAATAATGACCACGAGCGGGGCGGCATTTGCCGTCCCGCTCATATCTCTGATTATCGCCCACAGCGCCCGGCCATCGCGTCGGGTGCTTTCGTTTTGAAGCATCGCCATCATCAACAAGAGAGCGAGAGGCCGGCCGGGAGGGGCTTGAGCCGATCGGGATCGAGAGAGAGCACCCGTCGGCTCGGCCCGCACTCGCTCTCCCGAGGTTCCCTTCATGACGACTGTTTCCCACGACGCGGCCGCCTGTGCGGCTGCGCCATCGCCCACATCCGCATCTGCCGGCATCCTCCAGGCCGCGCGACTCCTCCTTCCCGATTTCGAACGCGGACGGCGCATCGATGCCGGTGTCCTGCGGTTCGCAATGGAGACAGCCTTCGGCGCTTCCGATGCCGCCGGCGCATGGGACTGGAAGCAGGCCTATGACGCTTGCGAGGCCGCGACCGTCCTGTTCCTGCGCAAATACGGCAAGCCGCTTTTCCGCAAAGCCGACTCTCCGGCTTCACGGCTTGCCGCGCTGACGAAGATCGCCGGCCGTCTGCCCACCCACACACGGCGTTCCGAGGAGAGTCAAGCGCTCCAACAATTCTCGACGCCGGTTACGCTCGGCCTCGCGGCCTGCACCGCAGCCGCCATTACGTCGGACGATTGCGTGCTGGAGCCTTCGGCCGGCACAGGGCTCCTCGCCATCCTGGCTGAGGTCGCCGGCGGCGCGCTCGCGCTGAACGAGTTGGCCGACACGCGCGCCGCGCTCCTCGACCACCTCTTTCCCGGCGTCACCGTCAGTCGCTTCGATGCGGCGCAGATCGACGATCATCTCGACGCTGCGATCACGCCGAGCGTCGTGCTGATGAACCCGCCATTCTCCGCAATGGCGAATGTCGACCGCCACATGGCCGACACCGTCTATCGTCATGTCGCGTCAGCGCTGGCGCGCCTCATCAACGGCGGGCGGCTGGTGACGATCACCGGCGCCAATTTCGGCCCCGAGGCGCTGGCCTGGCGCGATGCCTTTGTCCGCCTGCAGGAGCGTGGCACCGTCGTCTTCACCGCGGCGATCGATGGCGCGGTCTATGCCAAGCATGGCACGA
>NZ_JAFAVR010000129.1 GCF_019242355.1 Sphingomonas sp.
AGGAGACGCAGTGCGCGAGCAACGCGGCGCGGCTGGCGTCGTCGAGAGCGGCGAGCCAGTCCCAGAGTGTGGCCTCGTCCTTCGGCAGGTCTGCCTTCCACGCCTCGTGCCGTTCCGCGACCGCTTTCGCGGGCGCGCTGTCCTTCAAGTCAGCCGGCTGGATTGAGAAGAACACGTGCCGCACCGAGGCTTCGAGACAAGTGCCCGCCGCGCTGTGCTGGAAAGTGTCCAGGCAGAGTTTGTGCAGCAACGCTGTCATCGCGACATGGGGATTGTTCGCCACCGCGTCCCGCAGCGCCAGCGTCCGATAGGCGGTCAGCTCGCTCATTAGCCGGTCCGGCAGCGGCTTGACGATATCCTCCTCGTCCTCATCGACCTCGGGCCGGCCCCCGATCGTGATCACGGCGCGCTGGATGGTGGGCGCGGAAGGCTCGCCACCGTCGCTCGCATCGCCGTCGCTGCCAGCGTCGTCGTCCGTAGTTGTGCTGGCAGGCGGCTCATCTTCCGGCCGGACGTAGCCGCGATCGACCGAGAGGCCGCCATCCGAATCGATGCTGACGAAGACGCCGGCGCGAGCGAGCTCGGCGGGATCGTAGCTTACCGGCCGATCCTCGAAGGCGGCGAGCGCCGTTTCGATTTCGCCGAGACGAGCATCGACGTCGTCAGGCAGCTCGTCGGCGTTCTCGTATTCCGCCTCAAGCTTGGCGTACTCGGCTTTCAAGGCCTCGATAGTCGCCCGTTCCTCGGCTGTAAGGTCTGTCGGCGTCCTTTCGAGCTCGCGCAGATGATGTGTATACCCGAACGGGAAATCGACATTCACTTCGATCCACTTCCATCCTTCGGCAGCGATCTTCTCCGCTTCGACCTTCAGCTTCTCGGCCACCAGCGCATCGAGCAGGCCGACATTCTCCAGCCATCCGCCGTAGTCCTGCTGAAAGAGATCGCGCATGACAATGCCGCCAGCCTGCTCGTAAGCTTCGATGCCGATGAACAGAGCGCGCCTGTCCGACGCGCGCACCGTGCGCTCGGTCAACATGCGGCGGATCTGATAGGGCTCCTGGCTGTAGGAGCGCTGCAGCGACTCCCAGACCTGCTCCTGGCGCGCGTGATCGCTCGTCACCGTGAACGCCATGAGCTGTTCGAGCGACATGCGGTCTTCGGCATAGATGTCGAGCAGCTTCTCCGACACCGCCGCGAGGCGCAGCCGTTGCTTCACGACGTTGGCGCCGACGAAAAAGGCGGCAGCGATCTCTTCTTCGGATTGGCCCTTCTGGCGCAATGCCTGAAAGGCGCGGAACTGGTCGAGGGGGTGGAGCGACGCGCGGTGAACGTTCTCGGCCAGCGAGTCTTCTTCGGCGGAGATGTCGACGCTGGGATCGCGCACGACGCAGGGCACCGGTGCCGTTTTGGCGAGACGCTTCTGTTTGACGAGAAGCTGGAGCGCGCGATAGCGCCGGCCACCGGCCGGAACCTCGAACATGCCGGTCTCGACACCCTCGGCGTCGAGGATCGGCCGGACATTGAGGCTTTGCAGGAGCGTGCGCCGCGCGATGTCCTCCGCCAGCTCCTCGATCGAGACGCCGGCCTTCACGCGCCGGACATTCGACTGGGAGAGAACAAGCTTGTTGAAGGGTATGTCGCGCGACGATGACAGGGTGATCTTCTGAACAGCAGTAGCCATCGGGATTGTCTCCGCGACGGGCGCCGAAAGACTCTCTCTCGGCTTCCAACCCGTCACGAAGACCGGCGCAGCCCTCTCACTTTTATGGGGCGGGTCAAGCACCGCAGTTTTTCGTTGAAAGGCACGGCCGGACATCTCGCTGTTTGTCGGCGAAGCGCAGAAGATCATCGCCGGCAAAGTCGGCGTGGTCGTGTTCGCAACCGACCCGGGCAGAGCGTCATCTTGCAAAGCTGGCAGTCTGACCAGCTCACCTTTTATCCGGTTCGAGTTCCTGCTCAGCAGGCCTCGCGACCACCATCCCGTTTGCTGCGGGCTCGACGCTCGAGGGGATGGGACCCTTCTCTAATGACGGCGTTTCTCAGCCAGTAAGAGGGCCGGTCACACATCCTCCCGGTTTTCCCCTGTTGCGCCCAGGGGAACTCGACAAAGCTTCAGGTGACAATGGCGCCGGTTGGCACGAGGCCCGTCGTAGCGTAACGCCAGAGCGCGACGAGCAGCTTGCGGGCGAGCGCCACGATCATGATCCGCCGAAGCCGGCCGTTCGCGCCGTTCGTCCGTTCGATGAACCACTGGCTCAGTCGACTTTGCGGCTGATGCTGAAGCCAGCGCCACGCGATCTGAAGCATGTGGGATCGGAATATGGCAGGACCGGTTTTGGCGATGCCCTGGTCCCGAGTGACCGCGCCGCTGGCCCATGGCGTCGGTGCCAGACCGCTCCAGGCGGCGAGCTCGCGCCGGTTGTTGAACTTGCGCCAGAAGGCCTCGCGTACAAGCACCGAGGAGTCATTGGGACCGACACCTTTGATGCGGGCGAGCGCCGCAATCATCGTCGCGTCGGCGTCCGCCACATCCCGCTCGGCCGGAGCGGCGTCGACTTTCCTGACGCGCGCGATGGCGTCACGCTCCGCGCTGATGGCCTTCAGCTGGTCGATGACGATCCGCAGGCGGGCGATCTCGCGGCGGATCTCATCGCGCAGCCGCGGCCCGAGCGGGCGGCCATCGCCGGTGACAAGCTCATCAAGCCGCTGGTCCGCGTCACCGGCGCGAGGATCAAAACCGACGATCCCCTGCGTCAGCAGCAAGCCCCGGATGCGGTTAGTATGCGCCGTGCAGTCGTAGACCAAGCACTGCCGCTCGCGCACGAGCCGGCGATGGTCTTCCTGCGCGGCGCTGGGCACCTGAACGGCGCTTAGCACCTGGTCCTCGCCGCGGTTGTAAGCCATTAGCGCGCGGATCATCGCTTTGGCGTCGATGCGGTCGGTCTTCGCCCGCTTGGCTCGGCGGTTCACCAGCAGGCTCGACGGATCGATCACGAGCACGCGGAGGCCGGCGGCGGTCAGCCGGCGATGAAGCCAGAAGCCTTCGTAACCCGCCTCTTGCAGCACAAGATCGATACGTCGGCCGTGCCGGTCGCCTCGGCTGCGCGAAGGCGGAGGCGCGCGAATAACTGTAGCAGCGCATCCACGTCGCCCCACTCGACGACATGGATGCCAACCTTGGCGGCGGTTGGGACGTGCGTGCCGATCACCCACTTCGATCGGCTCATCTCGATCGCGACGAAGATCGGGTCGGTGGCGACGGACAAGGCTGGGGCGACGACTTCCTTCTCGGCAAGCATGTTGAAGTTCTCCTACGGGTTGCACCCCAGCAGCCTCGTATGGCCGCGCGTCGACCGTCTCCATAGGATCTCTGGAATGCCGGGGATCCGGCGAACCGGAGATGCGTATCCGCACAAATCCGGCTTTGCGTAACGGCCGGCTCATTGTCGCAACAGGAGGCGCATCACGCGGCCTCCTGCTCGTTCGCCACGGCGCCCGGTGCGTCATCGCTGGGAAGAAAGCCGAGGAGGAAGTCGGCGGCCTTGCTCGCCTGCGATGCGGCGCGAACGATGGCCCGGTTGTCCTCGCGCAGCACCTCGATCCAGGAGCCGATGTAATCGGCGTGGCGCACGGTCGGCACGATGCCGAGCGAGGCGCAACAGAACGCGGCGTTCATCTCCGCGACCAGCTCTTCAAACGCATACTTCTTTGAGCCGAAAGAGCCAGAGAGGTCACGATTGAGCCGGTGCGGTGCGCCGCTGGCGTGGCCGAGCTCATGGAGCGCGGTCCGGTGCCAATTGATCGGCTCGAAATAGGCTTGCGGTGGCGGGACCTGCACATAGTCCTGCGCGGGCATGTAGAAGGCGCGGCTGCCGCCGATGCGGAAATCGATGCCGCTCGCTTTGATCAATGCTTCCACCTGGGGCTCGATAAGGCCCGGGTCGGGAGGCGGTGCGGCGACCACGAGATTCTCCGGCAGGCCTTCGCATTGCGCGAGGTTGAAGACGGTGAAGCGCTTGAGGAACGGGATCGCTTGGGCTTCCTCGCCGGTCTCTTGCGCGCGCTTCTTCTCATCGTCGGGAATGAAGCGATCGGCATAGACGACGGTGGTGCCGTGCTCGCCCTTGCGAACATTGCCGCCGAGACCGAGGGCCTGGCGAAAGCTGAGCCAGGCCTGGACCGGGAAACCATGCTCGATGACCGAACCCCAGAGGATCAGCACGTTGATCCCGGAATAGAACCGGCCGGTGCTGGCGTTCTTCGGCATGAGGAGCGGGGCCTTTGCCGCCGCCGTGCCCCAGGGCTGCACCCAGGGCACGCGGCCGGCCTCCAGTTTGGTGGTGATTCATCGTAGAGGCTCGTCCGGCTGACACCGGACCGAGCGCGAGCGCCGTCTCTGGACATCGCGGATCCCCGCGACAGGCGCCGGGAGCCTCTCTCCCAGCTTTCAACCCGTCACGGCAAATCCGTCCACACTCTCGCTCTCGGGGCGTT